>JAGAQX010000235.1 GCA_017622535.1 Lachnospiraceae bacterium
AATCTAAAAGTAAGGATTATTCTCCTTCTCCCATCCAATTGTGGTCATATTCATATGTCCTGGGAATACCTTGGTATCCTCCGGCAAAACAAACAACTTCTCACGAACGGAACGCTCTAATTCCATTCCACTTCCCGTTGGAAAATCTGTTCTTCCCACACTCTCACAAAACAGAGTATCACCTGAAATTAAAGATTTCATTTCCTCACAATAGTAACACATACCACCAGCAGTATGACCTGGTGTCAAAATGCATTCTAACGTTGTTCCAAGAATCTCTATCTTTTGACCATCCCGTAACATTTCATCCACTTCCACTGTCATGGGATTTCCAAACATAACAGATAAATTGTTGCCAACCTTTGACAAAATCTGTTCTGCTTCTTCCTTCGATGCATATACAGGTACATGATATGTGTTCTTAAGCTCATTCACGGCACCAATATGATCGATATGTCCATGTGTCAAAAAAATTGCCTGAAGCTTAAATTCCGGGTGATCAAAAATCTCCATCAAAACCCTTGTTTCATCTGCTGGGTCAAACACTATACACTCGTTGGTATCGTGATTCACCATAATATAACAGTTGGTTGAAAGCTCTCCCAACGTCTTCTGAAAAATTTCTAAATCTGCCATGTTTATCTCCATTCATTTTCACAAAGTCAAAAAGCTCTTTCTGCTAGCAGAATCGCTTTTTGTACCTTTATCCTTCAATCATCATTCATCTAATATAACGAATTGCTTCGTTGCGATGCAACTCCCGCAATTCTAAAACCATTCGCACTCCGCTAATTTGCTTCGCAAATTGCTTCTTGCTCATGCTTTTTATGTCACAAAGTCAAAAAGCTCTTTCTGCTAGCAGAATCGCTTTTTGTACCTTGTGACATTATATTAGCCCATATTTCTCTCAACATCGATGACTCCTGGAATCTGGCGAAGCTTATTAATTACACGATTTAACTGTTCTACCGTTTTTATGTCAAATACCAAAGTAAATGTTGCTTTTTCATTTTTATTACCAGATCTACTGTTAATCGCAGTAACATTAATATTCTCTTCTGTAAGCACCTTAGACACATCAAATAGCATGCCTGTACGGTTTGCACAAAATACTCTCAACTCTGTAGAATAACTTGCCAATGGATTATCTGCGGCTCCAGCCTGCCAATTCGCTTCGATTAAACGATGTCTATCACTATCGCTCATACTAACCACGTTAGTGCAATCCGTACGATGAATCGAGATACCTCTACCTCTTGTCACATAGCCAATGATCTCATCTCCCGGTACTGGAGAACAACATCTCGAAAAATGTACTGCAACATCGTCAATTCCCTTTACAGTGATACTACCTTTGCTAACATTGGTGTGATGACCTTCTCCACCGTGATTCAATTGCTCAATCAGCTCATCCTCTGTAAGCTTTGCCTTAGCCTCTTTGCTCTGAACTTCAATCAGCTTGTTCATAACCTGACCTTCCTTCAAAGCACCATGGCCAATTGCCGCAAGGACGGAATCCCAATCCTTGAAATTATACTTCTCCATTACAGCCTTCAAAAATTCTGCTTTGGAATAATCGGAATAATTATACCCCTTTGTCTTACAATATTGTGTTAGGAGCTCTTTTCCGCGACTGATATTATCTTCCTTAAATTCTTGCTTAAACCATTGATTAATCTTGTTACGCGCCTGTGCTGATTTCACAATGGATAACCAATCACGACTCGGACCATTGGAATTCTGTGAAGTAACCACCTCCACACGATCACCATTTTTCAAAGTATAGGTAACCGGAACCTGTCTTCCATTGACTCTTGCGCCTACCATCTTATTGCCCACAGCAGAATGAATACTATAAGCAAAATCAATAGGAGTTGAACCTGCTGGCAACGTCTTAACGTCACCATTTGGTGTAAAGCAGTAAACCTGCTCCGCAAACAAGTCAAGGTCAGTCTTAACTGCGCTCATAAACTCCTTGTTGTCTTCCGTATCTCTCTGCCATTCGAGAATCTGCTTCAGCCAGCTAAGCTTCTCTTCCTCTTTATCTCTTGCTGTTCCTGTGAGATTTTCTTTATATTTCCAGTGTGCAGCAATACCGTATTCAGCAGTCTTGTGCATGTCATAAGTACGAATCTGTATTTCAAACGGTTGTCCATTCTTACCAATTAACGTCGTATGCAAGGATTGATACATATTGGCTTTGGGCATCGCAATATAATCCTTAAAACGACCTGGTATTGGTTTGTATTCTTCATGAATAATACCCAATGCTGCATAACAATCTCTAACGCTGTCCACAATGATACGAACAGCAAAAATGTCATAGATCTGATCTAGGGTCTTATTCTGGTTAATCATTTTCTTATAGATACTAAATAAATGCTTCACACGTCCATTGATTTCTGCAGGAATACCAGCATCATCAATGCATTCCTTCACATCATGTACAATATCCGCTATGAAGGTCTCTCTCTCCTCCAAACGTCCATCAATCTCTGATTTCAATTCCTTGAACTTCTCCGGTTCCAAGTATTGCAACGATAAATCGTCTAATTCAACCTTAATCTTACTGATACCAAGACGATGTGCAATTGGAGAATATATATCCATAGTCTCTCGAGCCTTCTCAATCTGCTTTGCCGGAGACTGATATTGTAATGTTCTAAGATTATGCAAACGGTCTGCCAGCTTAATCAAAATCACACGAATATCCTTTGCCATAGCAAGGAACATCTTACGAAGGTTCTCTGCTTGTAGCTCTAGCTTATCCTGAGAGAAATTCAGCTGTGTCAGCTTTGTAACACCGTCTACCAACAACAAAATCTCTGGTGAAAACTCTTTCTCAATTTCCTCATTTGTCATAATTGTATCTTCAATTACATCATGCAAAATTCCGGCAACAATGGTCTCTTTATCCAATTCCAAATCTGCCAAAATGATTGCAACACAAAGTGGATGCATAATATATGGCTCACCGGATTTACGTAGCTGTCCCTCATGGGCTTTACTCGCAATCGAATATGCTTTTTCAATCATACTGATATCAGTATTCGGATGGTATTCTAACACCTTTTGAATCAAAAGCTCATACAACTCCTCTGGAGGTGTAAAATCCTTTGGCGTGCTAAGTTCCTTTTCCTTGTTCATAATTCCTGCCATATACTCACCTTCTTTTCAAGCTTTCTCCCTAGTCATCAATGTATACCCTCTTAAAAATGAGGTAACTTATAGTATATATCATAAATCAAAACGCGTCCATAGTGCGAAACGCGTAATTACAATACTTCTCGCACAGTGGCCATAGCGTATTTCTTAATCTGCATTTGTATCGTCTTACTTCCATTAAACTCATTAACAACAGGATAATAAACGATATTTAATACCACATTGTTCAGCCAGCGTTGAAGCAGCTTATCATATTCCTCCCGGCCAAACCATGTAACAATATTATCCTCAAACTCTTGTGCGTCAAAATAGATACCATTACATTTAAATTCATCCTGGCTTTCTAGAATCAGCTTCACCACGCTTTTGTCTTTACCCACAACATTAGCAAATCGAACATTCATATCTTTCTGTGCAAATAAAGGTTTGGGATTACCGGTCCCAAATGGAGCCAAACGATCCAGCTGTGTAACCAACTCTTCTGTCACATACTTCATTGGCATAAGGGAATCAATACGAACCTTTGGTATAAATGCTATCTCATCCAATTGGCAATTTTCGTTGATTTTTCTTGTGAACTCGTCTAAATTCTCTTTTCGAAGTGAAAAACCTGCCGCCATTGCATGACCACCAAACTTCACCAAAACGTCACTACATTCCTGCAACGCTTCCTGTAAATGATATTCGCTGATAGAACGTCCTGATCCCTTTAAGATATTCTCATCTTCACTATCTGCAACCACCAATACCGGATGATTGTAAATTTCCTTTAGCTTACTTGCAATAATACCGGCTAAACTCTCATGGCAATCTGGTATATAAACCACAAAAACCTTCATACTTGGCAGACTTTCTAATATGGTTTTTGCTCGCTCCACACCTTCGGCTGTCAAAGCCTTTCTCTCTTCATTCAGATCCACTAACTCTTTTGCTTTTTGCAACGCAGTTTCGATATTACTATCTAAAAATAATTTAAGAGAATCCTCTGCACTTTCTAATCGGCCTGATGCATTAATACATGGCCCTATTTTGAACCCTATATTACCCGCATCAATTGGTTTGTCAGCAAGCCCCAACACACTAATCAACGCACGCATACCTTTATTTTCCGAACGACGTAACCGCTCCAAACCATTCACAACAAAAATACGATTCTCATCCTGCAATGTCACTAAGTCGCAGA
This sequence comes from Lachnospiraceae bacterium, assembly GCA_017622535.1. GTDB lineage: Bacteria > Bacillota > Clostridia > Lachnospirales > Lachnospiraceae > CAG-590. Next base: position 4,349 of record JAGAQX010000235.1, read on the forward strand.
CAGTTGCAACTGCCACAAACTCAAGAAACTTGTATAGCTCATCCTTCGGAATGTCACGTTTAACGTAAAGTGCCTCAATCAACTTATAAGCCACACCTGCCCCACAAAGATCCTTAAAGGGATAATTACAACTCTCCTTTTTCGGATTCAAAATTGCATCTGCTGGCGGAAGAATATAATTCTTCTTGTCTCCATCCATCAAAAATGGTATTTCATGATGATCTGTAACCAAAACTGTCATTCCTAGTTCTTTTGCTTTTGTAAGTGCCGCATTTGCTGCAATACCATTGTCACAGGTTACAATTGTATGAATTCCGTCTTCATGAGCCTTTAAAATAATATTTTCGTTAATCCCATATCCATCTCTTATTCGATGAGGTATCACATAGTCAACATCTGCACCAATTCTGCGCAAGCCTTTGTAAAGAACGTAATTTGACATCACACCATCCGCATCGTAATCGGATACAATTCGAATCTTGTGCCCCTCTTCAATATCATGACAAATAATACGAACTGCCTGATTCATATCCTCCATCAAAAAAGGATCATGCATACGAGAAAGCTCTGGATTCAAAAACATCTCAAATTCACTTTCCTCTACTCCACGATTTACCAAAATCTGTGCCACTACAGGATCTATATGAAATTGTTCTGAAAGCTTATCAATATCTGCTTTCTTTGCTCTAATTACCCAGTTCTGTCCTGCCATACAAATCTCCTATTACATACTTTTATAATATATTGTAACTACCCATAACCTTATTGAACTATAATTCGTTCTGAATAGTTACAATATATTATTCTGTAAAGCTATGAAAGGGACATGGTTATTCGCCATGTCCCTATGCTTTTCAATCATTTAAGCTTTCTTGGTAACTTTCTTGTTTCCCTTGTCATTTTTACCAAACTTTGTCTTTAATGCATACCACAACGGTCCTGTGATACAGATAGAAGAATATGCACCACAAACAATACCTGCCATAAGTGTCAAAGCAAATTCCTTAATAGAAGTTACACCCATAATATACAAGACAAATACTGTTATAAAGGTTGTAAGTGAAGAGTAAATATTTCTTGTAAGTGTCTGTGAAATAGAAGTATTAACGATGTGTTCATATGAATCACCCTTACTCTTCATCAGTACCAAATTCTCACGAATACGGTCAAAGATAATAATAGTCGCATTAATAGAATAACCGACAATCGTAAGCATACATGCAATAAATGTATTACCAACTGACAATCTTCCAATTGAATAGATTGCAAATACGATTAATACGTCATGCAACAAGGCAATAACCGCAGCCGCACCAAACTTCACATCATCAAAACGGATTGCAATGTAAATCAACATTAATACGGTAGCTACTAAAACAGAAACAATTGCATTTCTCTGCATTTCTGAACTAATTGTACCACTGATATTTTCAATTGCGAATTCTTTTACGCCAAAGCTACTACGAAGTGCATTCTCAACATTATCTCGCTGTTCAACAGTAAGCTCTGGTGTCTTAATTACGATTTCATTGGTTCCCTTAACATTCTGTACCTGAATAGTAGCATCAGAAACCTCTGCTGCCTCTGCTACTACTGGACGAATCTTCGATTCAGCCGCCTCTAAGTCATAGTACTCATCAAAGTCAACTGTCATAGCAGTACCACCAGTAAACTCCAATGTGTAATTTAAGGAAGAACCTGTCTTTCCCTTGAAAATTGGAAGCGCAATCAAACCTGCTGCAATTACAATAAATGAAATCAAGTACGCAACACGACTAAACTTCACATAACCTTGAACCTTGTATTCCTTCTTAACACCATATAACTTCTGATCCTTCAATCCTAAATTATATGCTGCTTTTAATAAATTCTTTGTAATAAACAATGCTGTAAACATGGAAAGAGCAATACCAATTCCAAGTGTTAATGCAAATCCCTTAATTGGACCAGTACCCATAAGATAAAGTACAACTGCAGCAATCAAGGTTGTAATGTTACCATCTAAAATAGCCGACAACGCTTTATTAAAACCAGTGTCAATTGCCACCTTTACTCCATTACCAGCTCCAATTTCCTCTTTGATACGTGTAAAGATAACTACGTTGGCATCTACCGCCATACCAATCGATAAGATAATACCTGCAATACCTGGCAAAGTCAAACTTGCATTGAAACCATTCAGGCAAAGTAATGTAAGAACAACATATGCACAAAGTGCAAATACAGAAATAACACCCGGTAACAAATAAACTGCAATCATGATAAGGGCAACAATTCCCATACCAATTGCACCAGCTTTCAAGCTTGAGCTAAGTGCATCCTGACCTAATGTAGCACCTACTACATTTGAACGCAATTCTGTAAGTGTTAATGGAAGTGCACCAATACGGATTGTCTGAGCAAGCTTTTCAGCCTCCTCTAAATCTTCCATACCATTAATCATTGCGCTACCACCAGTAATTGCCTGTTCAACAACTGGAGCTGACACAACTGCACCATCATAAATGATATAAATAACTTTACCAATATTAGTCTTTGTCGCCTCTGCAAACTTCTCAGTACCTGCATCATTAAATGCCAACTCAACAATATGTTCTGTTGTTGTACCAGAATTATCAATTGCCGCTGCTGCTGCCTTCACGTCAGAGCCTGTAAGCAACGCTTCATATTCCTGACCAGTAGCATACAACTCGTAATTTGTTTCATCTAAAAATTCCAAGGCACCAGGTTTACCTAATTCTTCTAAGATTTGATTCGCATCTGTAACTCCTGGAATTTCAATACTGATACGATCCGTACCTTCTTGATACACACTACCATCTGTTGAATATCCGTCTACACGCATCTGCAAACGCTCGATGGTATCGTCAATCTCCTGCTGTGTTGGATTGTCTTCCACTACTTCGTAAGTGATACTAACACCACCTGCAAGATCAAGACCCAAAACAATATTCTCTGCCGCACCAATATGATGTTTGCCAAGACCTACTGCTGCAGTATATGCACCCAGCGCCAAAGCCAAAATAAACACCAAAATTATCAGCACACTGTTTCTCTTTGCCTTTTTCATTTCTTTTTCTCTCCTTCTTCTAGGACATTTCGCAATATTCGATATTAATTTGCCAATATCTTATTATCCGTTACGATAATGCCGCTTTTATCATAATTGCACATTCTACTCGTTTACGTTCCAGCTCACAGCCTATATCATAAGCATCTAATAAATTGCCATGGAAATTATAGGAGTTTGCTGCACAACCGCCACTACAATAGAATCTTGCAAAGCAATCCTTACATTTGTCCTTCGCATAAACATTACAAAGCTTAAACTCGTCCACCAGCTCCGTCTTCTCTACACCAGTATCTACATTACCTAGCTTGAACTCTTCCATTCCAACAAACTGATGGCATGGGTACAAGTCTCCCCAAGGGGTTACTGCTAAATACTCAGTTCCGGAACCACATCCAGAAAGTCTCTTATACAAACATGGACCGCCGGTTAAATCTATCATGAAATGGAAAAAGTTAAATCCTTTTCCATCTTTTTCTCTCTCAATCATTGCCTTTGCTAATAAATCGTATTCCTCAAACAGCTTTGGTAAGTCCTCTTCTTTAATGGCATATGGCTGTTCGTCTGGTGCAACCACCGGTTCCATAGAAATCTGCTTAAATCCTAAATCCGCCAAGTGTAACACATCCTGAGAAAAATCCAAATTATGATGTGTAAAGGTTCCTCTAACATAATAATTGGTCTGATTACGAAGCTCAGCCATGGTTTTGAATTTGTCGATAATCAAATCATAGCTTCCCTTTCCATTCCTCGTCGGACGCATGAAATCGTGAACCTCCTTGCGACCATCCACGCTTAATACCACATTCGCCATCTCTTTATTGGCAAATTCCATAACCTCATCATTTAGCAACATGCCATTCGTAGTGAGAGTAAAACGGAACTTCTTATTATGTTCTTTTTCCTGGCTTCTTCCATAGGCAACTAAATCCTTAACCACCTGGAAATTCATCAACGGTTCTCCACCAAAAAAGTCTACTTCCAAATTCACTCGATTACCAGAATTTGCAATCAGGAAATCTAAAGCTTTCTTACCAACCTCATAGCTCATAAGAGATCGATCCCCGTGATATTCGCCTTCTTCTGCAAAACAATACTTACAAGCCAGATTACAATCATGGGCAATATGCAAACATAATGCCTTCACAACCGTCTTGCGCTGTTTGAAATCAATAATTGCATCTTTGTAGACATCCTCTGTAAAAAGCTGTCCCGCTTCTTTCAATATCTCGATTTCTTCACAAGCCTCAAATATATCTTCCTTTGAATACTGAGAAAGCTTCTCTGCTATCTCTTCTCGATTCAGTTCTTCATACAGGGCAATCACATCATACACTAAATCATCCACTACATGAACGGATCCACTACATACATCCAGCACAATGTTATACCCATTATTCTTATATTGATGTACCACTTTAACTCCTTCTACATTGCGACATTTTGAAACTGTTCAAAACCAATCCCTTCCATTAAGCATATACGAAAAATAGGCTTTGAATAGTTGCAACAATTTTATATATATAACCATATTATCTGACATTTTACATATCATCAAAAACGCAACGAAAGAGGACAGCCTAAAAAGCAGTCCTCTTTATCTTTTCAATTATGAAATAAATTATTTATTCTCACAAGTCTGGTTACCAACTGTGCAAGATGTCTTACAAGCTGACTGGCAAGATGTTTGGCACTCGCCACATCCACCCTTCTCCATTGTGTTCTTCAAAGTCTTGTCTGTTAAAGTCTTAATATGCTTCATCTTCCTTACCTCACATTCTCGTATTAAAATTCTCGCCAAAAGCGAATATTCTATTTGATGAAATAGTTATGGTATAGTATAACACATGGTTTTTCCAAGGTCAATAATTCCTTTTGCTACATTCTTCAACGTCTATAAGGTTTAATTTCCTGTCGTTGCCATACTCTTTAACTTAGCATTCCTCCTAACAAACCACCTCCAATACAAAGGGCGGCTGTCGTTAAATTAGCCGTACTCGTCACCTGAAATACTTCGCCTAACACAACTGCAACAACAGTGATAATGCTTATGTAAAGAAAACCTAACAAAAATCCCCAGAAAAACTTCTGTTCCTTCACTCGTTTTCCAACAATAAATGCACCCAAAAACGTCACTACTACATATATTGCGATAATGCTCAAATCTGTCACATTTTCAGCTAAGTCAAATCGAAACACTAAAAACGCCAACAAAGCTAACAATGCTCCTGTTACCGCATAGGCAAACATTAATCCTTTTATTACAACACCAAATTTTGCTCCAACGCTCATACATCACACTCCCTTTTATCTGTTAGTCCAATATATGAGGTTCTCCCACAAATTATTCCTTTTCTAACATTGTAATCACATCAAATAAAGAATCATAAATCTGGTTTGCTAATGGTCTTATCTCATCCGTAGGTTCAATCAAATCCACCACCATGACCGTATACAATCCCGCTGCCGCAGATGACTTCACACCATTGATAGAATCCTCTATACCAACTGCATCCTCTGGGCTTACTCTAAGATTCTCACACGCTTTAAGATAGATATCCGGCGCCGGCTTTCCATTTGCCACCACGCCACCATAAACAATATCATCAAAGTATGAAATAATGCCTGCATTCGTAAGATTTCTCTCGGCTCTCTCTTGCTGTGTTGAAGTTGCTAATCCTATCTTTATATCATGCTCCTTCAAATAATCGAACAATTCCACCACACCCGGTTTTAATTCAACACCATTTTCAAGAATATCCTGATCCATTCTTGTCATAGTTTTGCTTCGAAATGTCATATAGTCAAATTCTTCACCAAATCTAGCTTTCATCATTTTCTCATTACGTTCCTTCGTAGAGCCCGCCATCAAATTACAAAGCTCATGCATCAAATCCTCTGGAATTCCATACTCTGCGCCTGTAATCATCCAATGCTTACGATAAAGCTTTTCCGAATCGAAGATCACTCCATCCATGTCAAATACAACTGCTTTTATCATGCCTATACTTCCTTTCTGTTTTCTTTGTACGCAGGATTAGCCATAAAAACATACTTATAATTAAGCTAATCGCAATCAGAATAATTATTAGTACTATTATAGGATTATTATACACAAAATACAATTCCCGCGTAACAGCATTTCCCGCCAGATCTTCACAGTCAACCTCAATATGATATGCACCATATTCTTCATAATTCAATTCTCTGATATCTGTACCATACTCCTTTCCATTCATCCGAATGCCAGTAATACGATCCTCCGCATTCGTCAACGCCAGAAAAACAGATCCTCCCTCAGTCACCATCTCTCCATCCTTTATACCAGAAAAAATTACCTTTGGCGGTGTATGGTCAATAATAAACTCTATGTTTTCGATAGTCGTATTCCCAAGTTCATCCTCTACCTCTACATATAAATGATACTTACCCTCTGTTTCTATCAGATCCGTACCATTATACTCGATACCATTGAGTAGCATTCGATATGAAACCACCGTCAAATCACAGAACAATTCCTCCAAAGTCTCCGCCAATCGGAAGATTTGATAATATCCACCTTGATGCTGTGTAAGTCCCTCTATCTCCGGATTGGTACAATCAATAGTAAAATGAATATTTTTACTATTCCTATTACCTGCTTTATCCTCTGCTGTAACAAAAAACTCATAGAAACCATCTTCCTCAAACAGCTGTTGTATACTGCTAGTTTTGCCACTATTTATCATCTGCGGCAAATCGACTGTATGCTTATTGCCATTTATGTCTGTTCGGGTTCCTTTAATAATTACCTTATTGCCCGAATAATAAGATTCCTCCACAACAAATTGAAGAAGAGGTGGTTCCTTCCACATTTGATAATTATCTGTCCCATTAATGTATATTTCCGGTTTCGTGATATCCACAGAAAAAGTTAATGTCTCTAGCTGTGCTACATTACCGGCTTTATCCTTTGCAGTCATGGTCACTGTATAGGTTCCATCTTCCGAAAAGGTCTTACTGATTGTTGTTTTTTTAGACACATTGGGAAAGCCATCAAGCTTACTTTCTGTAATTTTTCCGTCCAACTCTTTTTCTACTGTAATCTTTACTTCATTGGTTGTATAAAATGATTCCACACATTCCATTTGCAATGTAACCGCTCTGCCAGACATAGCGCCATCCGATGTTCCTGTAATATTAAGCGAGGGTTCAGTCTTATCAATAACAAGGGATAACGTATTGGATTTTTGCTTATTACCTGCAGCATCTGTGGTTATAGCATATATCCTATATTGTCCTTCTCCCAACAATTTTCTGACACAGCAATCTTCATATTCATCTGATTGGAACACACCTAACGACATAGGCATTGTTTTTCCATCTAGTGTACGTGTAACATAATAAACCGTCTTCGTACTTGTATACGAAACATCCTTCACATCCGTCCTAAATGACTGACTAGTCCGATAGTGCACTCCATTTTGTACACCCGATAGTTGCACCACCGGTTTTTCTTTATCAATATAAACCTGTTTTTTTGCAATTTGCGTCACACCACAATGATTGGTCGCTTCCACCGTAACAGCATAACCACTTATATTACTTGCATTTTCTGAAGCCGTCACATCATATTGGTAATACTCTGTCGGCTCATTGAATATAACCTTTTTTACAATCTCACCATTTATCTTGTACACAACCTGTTTAAGTCCTGCTACCTCATCCGTAACCACCGTCTGAAAGGTTACACTCTCGTTTGTCCACTTGCTATAATCAACATCACAATTCATTTGAATAGAAGGTTTTGCAACCGTATATATCATATTGGAGGATTGTACACTGCTTTCATTCTGCAATAAATCCTGAGCCCAAATAGTAATAGCCCCTGCAAACTCTTCTACCTTCAAATCTGTTGGAATGTACACATAATAACGATTACCCAAAGACTTATGCGCTAAATACATTGCTGTTTTATCCGTTTTCTCTGTTTTACTACCGACTGTAATATAAACCTTCTGATCATTAACACCAACAACGGTATCTAAAACTGTAAATTCTAACAAAATGGCTTCATTACTATAAATAGTCGTATGTTTTTCCTTTAAATAACCTTTCGAGTTACTATAAATAACATTAGATATAGACGGCGCTGTCTGATCAATAATAAATGTTATATTCCTCTCTTCTACTTCATTACCAGCACAATCCTTACCGCCTACTGTAATTTGATAAATACCATCCTTAGTAAATGACAGCTTGCGCTTTGACGTATATATACTCTGTTCCTCTGGATTATATTCACCAGCCCATCCCTGCTCAACATCGTAATCAGATATGGTATTGCCGCTGATTGTAAGATGTTCTAACTCCTGATTGGCATCCTTTCTGCTAATCTCAATCCAATACTTTGAAAAATCATGATTCCGATCCCTTGCTTCCACCAAAACTTCAACTGGATTACGTGTTTTGCATTGGTTTTGGACTCCAGAAAAAGAAAGGGTCGGCTCTCCCTTATCTACAACAAATTTCACTGTATAGCCCTTTGAGGACGGAACAGTTGATTGCGTTGCTTCATTACCTGCAGAGTCTTTTGCTCGAACCGTAATAGTATAGGACCCCTCCTCTTTGCACCAATACTCAAAAGAAGAATTCCTTTCACGCAGAGTAAGTTCATCGGTGGTAGTATCGGTTACACCATTGAAGGTACGACTAACTGTAATATTTGCCGATGCTTTCACGTAGTTAAATTCACATATTTCATATTTAAAACAAACACTCCCATCATAATAAGCATCATCCTTCACTGCAGAGGTTTGTGTAATAACAGGTGCTGTATTATCAATTATAAATGAGAACTTTTTTTCACCTTTTAATCCCAAGCTATCACAAGCAGATACCTTCACCGTATATAACCCATCTCCTAACTCATCTCCAAAAGCAAAAGTAGCTGTTTGTTCTTGTGACGTACCAGTCCACTGACACTCCATAACAAATGGCTTGCCATCCTTCGTCACCTCCACCTTACAGTCCTGTTTCACAAGATTATAATCCGACGCCTTTAATGACAGGATAACAGATTCTAATTTCGTATTATAAATACCATCACTGAGCTTATCACCTGAATCAATGGTCACAATCGGTTTCGTTCTGTCAATGACAAAGGTTACAGGTTCCGTAGTCGTTGTATTACCGGCCAAATCCTTCACTTGTACATATACCGTGTAACTGCCTTCCTTTTCAAACAAAAACTCCTGCTCAATATTATTTACAAATTCTTTATCAGTAATATTCTGTGTTGTAACCCCTGTAGCAGTTTCCTTTGTGACAACAACCGTTACTCCATTTACATCAAGGTTTGCATCGCTTACCTGAACTCCACAGCTTATTACATCTGTTGCCATAGCATCCTCATCCTTACACACCAAAGTCACATTCGGCACCGTCATATCAATAGTAAATATATCACTTTGTTCACTGTCAGCAATCACATTGTCATCTGAATCCTTCCAGTAAAAAGTCACCTGATACACCCCTTCTTCTATGGCATAGAAACCATCAGCATTTTCTTCCACCAAAGCACTATAAGTTTCGCTCATCTGATTTGAGGAAGAATTTTCACTATCACCCCAGTTAATACGACCTTCATGTAACAATATTTTACCTTCCGATGTCAGCTTCTCTACTTTGCGGTATGCCAACTGTCCTTCAGCATGCTTTTCCGAAAAATAAGTTACCACCACAGCTTCCTTTGATATCCCATTATTACTAATCTCTAATTCACAACTCGGTACACTCTGGGCCCACACAATACGCTCCAAAGTTCCAAATAGCAGATAAAACATCAATAACACAGTCACACAATATACGATTGTTCTTTGCTTTAATGTATATAAGCCTTTCATCCACAATTCCTTTCTATAACTATTTACTCATTCAATATCGATTCGTTCCTCTGTATGCGTCACTATAAAAGACTCCTCTACTTCAAAGAAACCAACCGGAACGGATAACAAAGCGGTTGCCTCCTCTTCTCTCACTTTGTCAAACTTCTTCTTTGCTCTTTGGGCATTCCATCCCGTTATATCACCAATTAATTTTGCAACGTTATTTCGCACAAACAAAATAACACTAAAACCAAGGAAAATAATTGCACCTACCAAACCGACATAGAACATAATCTTGTACATGACATCAGCCTCCATTCCTATCAAATAAAGGGGATAACTTTTGTGTAAGCTGCTTCCAACGGTAGTCATTGGCTATATTCGGTACCTGACTTCCCTTTCGATATAATGTATGTAACTTCTCATAATCCCATTGCTCTATATCTGTAGTCTTGGTCTCTTCCATTGTGCAAAGCAATGACAAATGACCTGTATACAAAGAAATACTACTAAGCTTATAGAGTTCCTCTGCTTCTTCATACACTTTGCAAGCATCCTCATAGCGTCCTAGTGCTTCATATATTTCTGCCTTCTGACAATATTTTGCTTCCCGTAGCTGATAATCAGAAACACTCTCTATAGTCTCACTATTCTTTGCCGAAACCATTCCCAAAATAAAATCACAACACTCTAAAGCTTTGTTATAGTTTTCCTCCGAAGCAACCACATTTACTTCTGCAAAAGAAGCCCCTAACTGCTCATATGCTAAGGACAAATATTGATTATAAATGGTATAATACTCCGCTTTGATACTATCATCCTCATAATCATCTAGTAAAAGCAAACCCTTTTCTGCTACCTGAATTAACCTCTCAGCTGCTAAATTCATCTGTTTTAGATTCCTAGCATACACGATGCAAAGCAATCGATAATTCATTAATTTGTTGATGGAAATAACTGCTTCATCATTGATTTTTTCAAAATTCTTTAAATTCGTTAGCAAGCTATTATAATCCACATTCAATTCCCCCATCGCCATGGCAATGGTACTGTAATACTCCGCTTCCGGATGTTTCTTCAAATCGAGCATGCTAAAATAATACGCACTGGACTTATAATCCTTTAAAACATCAAAATAATTCATCGCCACATGGAGTAACAGTTCCTGGTCTTCATGTATATTTTGATATTCTTGATCAATATAATAGGTCACACGACTAAGGCCCGTTTCTGCGTCATCCATATAGTTCACATATAAATTCAACAATTCGTTATATGCGGTATTTCTACTACCATCAACTTCAGTAATCGCATCCACATACACCTCTGCCGCCTTTTCATATCTTCCCTGAACAGTATGATTAAATCCTTCTCGAATCAGATTCTCATAATTATTATGCTGCTCCCTCTCATTGCCAATATAACCCACTAAAGAAGTAATACTAAAAAAAACTACACATATCGCTGTCACTATAAAGCTTCTCATCTTGCGAAAACAGTCTCTTCGAAAAGCATCATCCAATTCTTCATAATGCTCCAAATCGTACAGCAGCTCTTTACAGGATTGATAGCGTTCCTCAGGACTAGACATGGTACACTTGTTAATAATCTTTTCCAAACCACCGGACAGTGCAGGATTCCATGTACGAATCGACTTCATCACGTACGGTGGTTCACTGGGATTTTTTCCTGTCACAATATGATATAGAGTAGCTCCTAAGCTATAAATGTCCGTTCTTGCATCTGTCTTATATATGCCTCGTCCCTTTGAATCCCCAAACTGCTCAGGTGCCGCATATCCTCTAGTTCCAAGAGCTGTAGTATCAGCCAAACTCTCCACATCAAATTCCTTTGCCGTACCAAAATCAATTAACTTAACCCTTCCGTCTGGCTTCAACATAATATTGGACGGCTTCATATCTCTATAAATAATTGGCGGATTCATAGAATGCAGGTAGTCTAACGCACTGCTCAACTCCTTTCCCCAACCAATCACCTTCTCCTGGGACTGTGCACCCTCTGCTTTTAACACCTCACTTAATGGTCTTCCTTCAATATAGTCCATTACAACAAAAACGGTACCATTATAATCAAAGATATCCACAATTCTAGGAAGAACTGGATGATCCACCATTTTTAACACATTTGCTTCCATACGCAAGCTCTTCAACAACGTCCTTGTATCTTGATTCTTCTCCTTTTTTATCTCCTTCACTGCCCATTGCTTATTCAATCTAGTATCCATCGCCAAATACACAACAGACATTCCTCCCTGTCCAATTTTCTTTAGTATTTCGTATTTGCCACCTAATACAGTACCAACTCTTGTCATATACTCACCCCACTTGAACTACATCTCTATTCCATATTCTTTAAAACGATTCCCACAACCGTAACATTATCTCGCTCGCCTCTCTCCATTGCTAACCTCGACAACCTTGCACATACATGGGTCACATCTTTCTTGCTCTTTAATAATTCCGGTCTACAGTTTTTATATATCTCATCCTGTGACAACTTATGTACAAATCCATCCGAACACAGTATAAATGTAGCATCTTCCATAATTGTCCCTGTCACCATCTGCTGCTCTATAACCACTGACGCACCCACACATTGCACTAACATGTTTTTTCGCGGATCACACTCTGCCTGTTCAGGTGTTATCATCCCCATACGCAATTCATGCCCTACCACGGTATGGTCCTCTGTCATAATGACCAACTCCTTCGTTATCTTATATATTCTACTGTCTCCAACATGAGATATATAATAACGTCCCTGATAAACCAACAACATAGTTAACGTTGTACCTATTTGTGTGCCATTAAAGGTTCCATACTCCATAAGTTTCTGATTCATGAAATCAATTTTTCGCTTCCATTCTGCAAAAAGCAATTGTTCTATCACAGACTCATTCGCCACCATTTTTGCAAAATCCTCATAGAACCATTGTTCAAAGGCAAGAACAACCTCTTTACTTGCTAACTCTCCCTGATCTAATCCACCCATACCATCACAAACCACAGCAAATACAATTCTGCCATTGGGAGAATTCACCACTTCCACAGACAGCGAATCCTGATTTGTAGTTTTGACATTACCCGCATTTGTATAATAAGATGATAATACTTCCATCACAAACTCTCCCCTAACTCATAAACAAAAAATCGGGCTCCCTTCAAAAAGGAACCCGATTCTCTGTATAGCTACATTCATCTATTATATTATTTCATCATCAAACCATCATGTCAAAGAGCAAATTTATCTCAGCTTGAAAACAAACTCCTCATCACCCAAAACGATTTTGCAATCATGTGTAAGTGGTTCATTCTCACCTTCATCAAGAATCTTACCATTCACAAAAGTATGATTTGTAGATTTATTATCTTTCACATAATAAGTATCATCTTTATTGACGATAATTGCATGAACACGACTCACCGCGCTGTTACCTTTGACCGTATAATCCACGCCCATACTTGCTTTACCGACTTTGAAATTCTGCTTCGTAATCATGATGCGCTCTTCTGTATTCACACGAACCAGATATGGATTTGCTTTTGGAACATCCACTGTCTTTACAACCGCCGTTGCTGCAACAGTCTGGCTTTGAATAACATTGCTATCAACTTCCTCTTCCACCTTGTTGTCTGCAGCCACTTCTTCCTTTATCTCATCTCGATTACTCTTAGCCACGCTAGCACGATTTACCTTAATGCTCTTCTTAATTTTCAAGCCAGTCTCCTCATGCTTCGCAGCTTTTTCAGCTCTCTCCATCTCAGCAACAAAATCATCAAAATCATCCTCAATCACAACACCGCTAGAAGATGTGTCCTTCGTCTTAAATGTTGGTTTCTTAATAACCTTTTGAACCTCTTCTAAAACAGTTGCATGCTGCTCTTGCTCTACCTTCTTCTTCAAGCTATCGATAATGTTTTGCGCATCTTCATCTATATCCGTTTCGGTATTAAACACTTCATTCTTTGCCAATTCTTCTGTGTCCTCTACAGCTACTTCTGGCTCTTCAGCCACTTCCTCGATATCCTCTTCAACTGCTTCCTCAACAACTTCTACAGCCGCTTCCTCGATATCCTCTACAGCTGCTTCCGGCTCTTCAACTGCTTCCTCGACATCTTCTACAGTTGCTTCTAGCTCTTCAACTGCTTCCTCGACATCTTCTACAGTTGCTTCTAGCTCTTCAACTGCTTCTTCCACATCTTCTACAGCTGCTTCTGGCTCTTCAACTGCTTCCTCGACATCTTCTACAGCTGCTTCTGGCTCTTCAACTGCTTCCTCGACATCTTCTACAGCTACTTCTGGCTCTTCAACTGCTTCCTCGACATCTTCTACAGCTGCTTCTGGCTCTTCAACTGCTTCTTCCACATCTTCTACAGTTGCTTCTG
>JAGAQX010000030.1 GCA_017622535.1 Lachnospiraceae bacterium
CGGAAATGTCAAATCACCATAAGTCTTTGCCGGAAATTCTTCCTCTGTCACATACACTCGAACTTCATAATCATATCCCTGCTCCACAATAGTATTTATAGCTATCGTATATATATTTTGCAAATTCGATACAATAATATTTTTGCTTTCTGCAACACTTTCACAATTTTCCAATAACGGCTTTAAAAATGATACGACATCCTCTTTTACTGCCATTTTCAATTCTTGATCCTCTTGTGTATCGCTGTTTGCTCTAACATGAAAACGCATAATTTTGGAATAAGGTGCACCCTCATCAATTCCACCATTCTCTTCATCCATCGCTAAAACATCCGTATCCATCTCATTGTTTGTCAATATTTCACCTAGCACAAATTCCGCCGCTGCCTCCAACTCCTCCGGCGATACATCACCCAAAGTCTCTAGAGCAGCCTCGTCCATTTCAAATGCTTCCTCACCAAATAACAAATTGCTTTCTCCATCTTCCGCATAAGCATCTGCAACGATATCAAAGCTATTCATCACTGCACACAACGTTTGCACCACTCCGCCTTCTTTGTGCTCACTATAGTAAGATAGAGTTGTCACTAAGAAGCCTCCAACAATTCCTAATAAAATTGCTATACACATATCACGAAATACCTTCATCGTACCTACCTCATTTCTTCATCATTCTTATTTGAAAGTATTTCCTATCCTACTTATTTTATTCAACGCTTTAAAATCCGTTCCCATTTACAATATACTTATGCGATTTTGTTGACGAGACACCAAATTGACATCATTGACAATTTGACAAATACAGGATTGTTATATTTTAAAACAGAGAATTTATATCTTCCCTTTTCAAAATGCGATAATATTACCTTAGTACATAACATGATACTTGTAAGTGCTATGTACATGGTAATAATCCATTAAGTTAAGCTATATCAAAAAGGCTTGCCCGGTACACGGACAAGCCTTTTTGGTTTTATAAATAATATATCTCTGTTCTTACTCTACCTCATGCATCATAACCTTGAGTCCCCAATCCGCATCAATTCTACACAATCCTTGCGGTGTGTTGCGCTCCGCGATGCCAGCAAGCTTCTTGGTCATATCATGATAAATATCCATATTGACATTTGCACTCATTGGCGGTTTATTATCAAAGGTAACAATGAATTGGTACCCACCAGTCTTCTTTCTGTCAAAAAAGATTCCTGTAATCTGAGTACCTTCTCCTATTTTGTTCTTGATTAATGGAACATAAACAATCTTCAAGGTTTCAATATAACGGTCATCTAAACCCTCATCAAAAATAACCACTTTCTCACGTAGCTCGTTATCATTGCTTACGATACGGTAACGATAACCACCCTGTGCGAGACGCAATTGATTATCAGTTTGTAATTTGTAATTATATTCACTAATTTCTTTCTGAGTTTTCTCATCCATTGCAGGTGCTACCCACAATAGATACTTGCGCTCCATATCATTATACTGACATTTGTAGGCAATGGTAAAGGTATTCTGGCAAGGGACACAATCCACTCTAAAAAATGTATTCTGCAATACCTTATTCTTCAACTCCATATCATACGGAATTTCCACCTTATCCCATACCTTAATATCCATTTCACTCTTACATTTTGGACAAACAATCTTTTGTACCCTAGCCTCTGACATACTTTTCTCCTTCTCCTTTGCACTCTTTGTCAGAGAATTGTGCAATGCCTATAATAACTATAAGTTACACAAATTTAACAAACCATTGCAGGCACGCTTTCGCTGCCCTCGGCTCGTAGCGGTACTAAATTCAAGGCTTCGCCTTTCATTAAGTGCCGACGGCCTCGCAGCACCTGCTTATGGTTCTTGTTAAAATTTGTGCAACAATATACTATCGTGATAGCATTGCACACTTCTCTAGTAACCTCTATATTTTCAAGTTGAGGAAACAATTCCCTTCTCTGCGTCCATTGTAACCACTGCGCCTGACTTCAAGATTTCAGTTGCGTTCTCCGCGCCTAAAATAACTGGTATATCTAAGCTCAATCCGACAATACCTGCATGAGAGTTATGACCTTCCTTCTCCACAATAATACCAGATGCCTGACGAAGCTCATCCATAATATCATTACTGGTCTCCGGAAGAACAATGATATCGCCTTCCTTAAAGTTATCCACAATATCCATCTCATCCTTACCTACACAAAGGCTGGCAGTCGCCTTACGGTTATTAACACCACGTCCCTTAATTAAAATGTGTCCAACTACATGAACCTTGATTAAGTTGGTTGTACCAGAAACACCAAGAGGAACACCTGCTGTAATTACAGTAATCTCTCCCTGCTTTACATATTTGGCCTTCTCTGCCTCTTCAATGGCATGCTCAAACAAATCATCGGTATTTGTCTTTTCCTCTACCATCAAAGGAAGCACACCCCAAGAAAGGTTCAACTGTCTCCATACATTCTCATATGGGCTACAACCAATAATTGGACATGCTGGTCTATACTTTGAAATCATTCTAGCTGTCTTACCGGATTTGGTTACTGTTACAATTGCTGTAGCATTTAAGTCCATGGCAGTTGTACAGGTTGCATGGGCAATCGCATTGGTGATATCTGGGTTCATCAAGCTGTCGCGATTATTAAAGCGTTTTACCAAATCAATATCTGCTTCTGTACTCTCTGCAATTCTTACCATTGTCTTTAACGACTCTACCGGATAAAGACCTGCTGCAGTCTCGCCAGAAAGCATAATTGCAGATGTTCCGTCATAAATTGCATTCGCAACGTCAGTTGCCTCTGCTCTAGTAGGACGCGGATTCTTCATCATAGAATCCAACATCTGTGTTGCTGTAATTACAATCTTCTCAGCGTTATATACCTTCTTGATAATCATCTTCTGAATCGCAGGTACTTCCTCAAATGGAATCTCAACACCCATATCACCACGGGCAATCATAACACCATCTGACACACGGATAATCTCATCAATATTCTCCACGCCTTGTCTATTCTCAATCTTAGCGATAATATTGATAAAGTTGCAGTTGTGCTGACTTAGGATATCACGAATCTCCAAAATATCACTGGCACTGCGCACAAAAGAAGCGGCAATGAAATCAAAGCCCTGCTCAATACCAAAAATGATATCCGCTCTATCCTTCTCACTAACATACGGCATCGATAATGCAACATTTGGAACGTTCACACCCTTACGGTTGGAAACCGGACCACCATTCTCTACCACACAGACAATATCCGTCTCTGTAATACTTTCTACATGCATAGAAATCAATCCATCATCAATTAAAATCTTGTTACCAACTTTGACATCATTTACTAAATCCTCATAGGTAATGGACACCATTGTCTCGTCACCTTCAACCTCTCTAGTTGTCAAAGTGAACTCCTGTCCATTCTTTAATTCAACCCTTCCATCCTTAAAGGTCTTTACACGGATTTCTGGTCCCTTCGTATCCAACAAAGCAGCAATTGGAAGACCTAATTCTTCACGGAGCTTTGTTACTCTCGCCAAGTTCTTTGCATGCTGGGCATGATCGCCATGAGAAAAATTGAATCTGGCAACATTCATACCCTCTATCATCAAATCTCTTAATACCTGATCATCCTCTGTAGATGGACCAAGTGTACAAATAATTTTTGTTTTACGCATTATTTCATCCTATATATTGGTTTACCAAGCCAATATATAATCATCCTTTCTTTTTATTCTTTTCTTCCACATAAAAAATATGTTTTGAAAATCATGCATTTGACCACTTCTCATTTTACATCAATATAAAATGAGCGACAAGGTTAATCTTTACCAATCTTGTCGCCCTTTTTCTATTATTCATGCATTTATTCGTCAATAATAATTTCTGTGCTTTTCTTATGTTGCTCTACTGCATCTAATTTCATACGAATTTGCTGCATAATCATATCCGTCTCCGCAATTCTCTCGGCACAAGACAAAAGCTCTGCCGCAATCATCTCTTCATCCTCCGGATTTATATCCTTCTTATACTTTAATTCATGATCTAAGCTTGCCCAGAAATCCATGGCAATAGTTCGAATCTGGATTTCCACACGCATTGGTGTCTTTCCCTTAGAGAAAAAGACCGGAATCTCTACAATCATATGATAGCTTCGATATCCATTATCCTTTGGATACTTAATGTAATCCTTAATTTGAATTAATTTAAGGTCATCCTGCATAGCCAGCATCGCTGCAATGGTATAAATGTCGTCGATAAATTCACATATAATACGCACACCCGCCACATCAGACAAATTTGTCATAATTGCTTCTACTGTAAATGGTAGCCCCTTCTTTAACAGCTTTTGCGTAATGCTCTCCGGCTTCTTCACTCTAGAAGTAATACTGCTAATAGGATTTCGATGATATCTTACGGACATCTCATCATTCAACACTTCTGCCTTTGTACGCACTTCGCGGATTGCACATTTGTACATCATCATCATTTCTTGAAACTGCTGGGAGCTTTGCATGACCATTTTTAACTGATCCATCAAATCATCCGGCAGCGTCGCAATCTCATGCTCCTTCTCTCTAAGACTTGGGAGCATAATATTATCGTATTCTGTCATTTTGTCACCTCGTAGTATATATTCTTCCGTATCATTCATTCTATTCAATCAACAAATTGTATGACCAATATGTTGCAATCTGCGAAATAGTATACCACAAGATTATTAAATAATTATGAACAATTTAATGAAGAAAATGTGAAAAACTTATTTTTTAGCAAGCCTCTTTCTCGCTGATATCCTTGACTTTTTCTTCCATATTTTATACAATTTACTTTAACTGATAAAAGCGTTAAAGCTTTGAATTCAAAAAGTAACAAAGGAGAAGAATTATGCCAATTACCGAAGTATTGGAACGCAATGTCAAAATGTATCCAAATGACATTTGCTTAGTGGAAATCAACCCAGAAGTAACCGAAACTCGTCGTGTTACCTGGAAGGAATATGAGTTAATGGAACCAAATCCATCTACTCATTATAGAAGAGAGATTACTTGGTCTGTTATGGACGAGAAAGCCAATCGTTTTGCAAATCTCTTAATTAGCCGCGGAATCAAAAAGGGCGACAAGGTTGCCATTTTATTGATGAACTGCTTAGAATGGCTACCAATCTATTTTGGTATCTTAAAAACTGGAGCTTTGGCAGTTCCTTTGAACTTCCGTTATGCACCAGATGAGATCGAATACTGTGTAGGTCTTGCAGATGTAGACATCCTTGTATTTGGTCCAGAATTCATTGGACGTGTGGAGGAAATTGCAGACAATATCAGTAAGAACCGATTGTTATTCTATGTTGGTGACAACTGTCCTTCCTTTGCAGAGGATTACAATTCCATGACAGCGAACTGTTCATCTATGTCACCTAACATCCGTTTAACCGATGCAGATGATGCAGCGATTTATTTTTCTTCAGGAACCACAGGATTCCCGAAAGCAATTTTACATAACCACGAGAGCTTGATGCATTCTTGCCGCGTGGAGCAGAATCATCACAGTCAAACAAGAGATGATGTATTTCTTTGTATTCCACCACTTTATCATACAGGTGCAAAAATGCACTGGTTCGGTAGCTTCCTTGCCGGAAGTAAAGCCGTATTATTAAAGGGTACAAAGCCAGAATATATTTTAGATGCTGTTTCCCAGGAAAAATGTACCATTGTTTGGTTGTTAGTACCTTGGGCACAAGACATTTTAGAAGCCATAGACAGCGGCAAAGTGAACTTAGCAGATTACGAGCTAGACCAATGGAGATTGATGCATATCGGTGCACAGCCAGTTCCACCTAGCTTAATTAAAAAATGGAAGGAAATCTTCCCGAACCACCAATACGATACCAACTACGGTTTAAGCGAGTCCATCGGTCCGGGCTGTGTACACTTAGGTGTGGAAAACATCCATAAGGTTGGTGCTATTGGTAAAGCAGGTTTTGGCTGGGAAGTTAAAATCATTGATGAACAGGGCAATACAGTGGAGCGCGGTGGCGTTGGCGAATTGTGTGTAAAGGGTCCTGGGGTTATGACTTGTTACTATCACGACGAAAAGGCAACCAACGAGGTTTTACACGATGGTTGGTTATATACAGGAGATATGGCTCAGGAGGACGAAGACGGATTTATCTTCCTAGTAGACCGCAAGAAAGATGTTATCATCAGCGGTGGTGAGAACATTTATCCTGTGCAGATTGAAGATTTTGTCCGTACCCATAATGCTGTACATGACATTGCAGTTATCGGTCTCCCAGACAAGCGTCTTGGTGAGATTACATGTGCAATTATTGAGGTGAAAGAGGGCATGACAATGACAGAGGATGATGTTAACGAGCTTTGTAAACAGTTGCCTCGTTACAAGAGACCTCGCCAGATTATTTTCGCAGATATTCCACGTAATCCAACCGGTAAAATCGAGAAGCCAAAGCTTCGCGAGATGTATGCCGGCGGTAGTGTTGTAGATGCACAAAATCGTGGATAATATATAATTGCATACACTGCATATTAGCATAATCTTCATCCACATGTATATTCATGTAAATATGTTATACAATATAACTCTAAAAGGCTGGTTCATCCGAACCAGCCTTTAATTTGCTTCCATACTACTCTTTCAATAATAATTACGCTTCAATTAGCTTTATAAATTCCTCATCTGGAATTGCCTTCGAATAGTACCATCCCTGCAGATAGTGACAGCCAAACTCTGCAAGACGCTCCATCATTTCCTTCGTCTCCACACCCTCTGCAACAATTGACAAATCCAAAGCATTTAACATACCGATTGTATATTCCAATGTGGTTTCTGCTTTTCTATTCTTGAAGGAATCCCATATAATCCCCTTATCAAGCTTAATGATCTTAAATGGCAACTGATTAATATAACCAATATTGGCATTGCCAGAACCATAATCATCTAACGACAATGTAATTCCATACTCTACCAGCTTGCGAATATTCTTATCAATTACTGCCGCCAGACTAATATTCGCCGTTTCCGTAATCTCTACGTTAATCTGTTCAGGTTTCACCTCATATTCTTCCATGATTCGAATCATCCGTTCGGCAAAATCATACTGCATTAATTGCACAGGACTAATATTCACTTCTATGTATTCTATTGCTGTTTTATATAATTCAAAATCACGAATAAACTGACAAACCCTCCTAAAAATAATTTCTCCCATTTGGATGATTAATCCATTCTTCTCTGCAATTGGGATGAACTCATCTGGCGATATCCACCCTAGCTTCTCATCATTCAATCGAACAAGCGCTTCAGCCGAATTGTACACATTCTTTCCCACAGAAAAAATCGGTTGATAATACACCATTAAATCCTCTCTGTCAATTGCTACCTTAACTGCTTTCTCAATTGCTTTATCTCTCTGAATTCGATCAAGCTCAATCTCACCAGCGTTTGTAATACAGCCCTTCTTAGTCTTTTTTGCCACTGCCATTGAATAATCTACAACCTCTACTAATTCACCAAAGCTTTTTGCGTCCTTCGGACATTCCATGCAACAAATAGACGCAGACATCATAACAGAGACTTCGCCTTTGGGATACCACGGATGATAAAACCGTTCTTCTATGTGCTTTGCGACTTCTGTAATAGAATATTTATTTTTCGGTAAAATAACGCAAAATTGATCAGAACCAAAACGGAATACAAATTGCCCGAATTTCATTTGTTCTAGGAAGTTACCTACCTGTAATAGCAAATTATCGCCAACTTCTACTCCATAAGTCTTGTTAATCATTTTGAAATCGTCCATAGCCACCATGACAACGCCAAACTGTTTCTCCTCATAAAAAGCATTGTCTACGTAGTCTCCTAAAAACCTACGGTTAAACTGCTTAGTAACACCATCTATCACCATATTGGTATTCTGTTGATAATAAAACAATGTCAAGCAAAGCAAAGAAAGCATTAAATTAAGCATCGGAACATATAAAACCAACTGAAAAAAACAAGCGAATACACCACAAACAAAATTAAAGCTTAATGGAGATGCCTTTAAAAATGCAAACTTCTGCTTATGTCTTAGAATTGTGATAAAGGAGGTAATTACCATAGCCGCATCAATTCCGTATGGAATGATAGAACCCCAAAGCATCTGAAATCTCTCTTCTTCAAAAACAAATACCCAACGATAAAAATAATTTGATATTACAACTGCAATAATTATAAACGCACACACCTGAAACAACCTTGGAACCCAGCGACGCTTCACAAAGTCTGTGTGAGAGTTAAGGAGCAAGTAATAAGCCAAGCTCAATGGTGTCAAATCAATAAATATAGACTGTAGTGTTAGCACAACAAAAAATGTGTCATACCCAACAATATCTACATATCGCGCGGTAAGAGTTGCACCGATTTCACACACTGTTGCCAGTAAAACAGTATTCAGGAACAACCAGAAAAAAGCATGCTGTTTCATAGGAATTCTTTTCTCATGCCAATACCATACACCAATTAATATTAAGATAAAAATAGCTGCATAATCAAATGCCAGATTCCAATCTGTCATACCATCATCCTTTACCACGCTAAAGTATATACATATTTTACCATATTGTCGAATAAATGAATAGTATAATATGACATCTTCCAGATAACAAATAGAGGCAGACATCATCTGCCTACCTCTAGTATCATTTATTCTTCAGTTGTACCTACAGTTTCTTCAACCATCTCGTCTACAGGAGCCTCGATTACCAAATCACTTGAATCGAAATTCTCAATTACATCTTCACTATCTAGCTTCACGCTACGATAACGTTTCATACCTGTACCTGCAGGAATTAACTTACCAATCAATACATTCTCCTTCAAACCAATCAATGGATCAACCTTACCCTTGATAGCGGCCTCTGTAAGCACCTTGGTTGTCTCCTGGAAGGATGCTGCTGACAAGAATGAGTTTGTAGCAAGGGAAGCCTTTGTAATACCAAGCATTACCTGTGCACCCTGTGCAGGCTCTTTACCTTCTGCAATCATTCTCTCATTTGTATCATTGTAATCTAATACATCTACAAATGCACCTGGCAAGTATTCTGTGTCTCCACCAACCTCAATCTTAATCTTCTTAAGCATCTGGCGTACAATAACCTCGATATGCTTATCGTTGATATCTACACCCTGTAAGCGGTATACCTTTTGTACCTCACGGATCATGTAATCCTGAACAGCACGTACACCCTTAATCTTAAGGATATCCTGTGGAGCAACGGAACCGATTGTAATCTCATCACCGGCCTCAATTACCTGACCATCTAATACTTTAATTCTTGAATCATAAGGAATTAAATATGCCTTAGATTCAGCTGTTTCATCATTGGTTACAACTACTTCACGCTTCTTCTTTGTATCACGAATCTGTACCTGTCCACCAAATTCAGCAATAATAGCCTGACCCTTTGGTCTACGAGCCTCAAATAACTCTTCGACACGAGGAAGACCCTGTGTAATATCATCACCGGCAACACCACCAGTATGGAAAGTTCTCATTGTAAGCTGTGTACCTGGCTCACCGATTGACTGAGCAGCGATAATACCAACTGCCTCACCAACCTGTACAGCTGTACCAGTTGCCATGTTTGCACCATAACACTTCGCACAAACACCGATGTGTGACTTACAATTCAAAATATTACGAATCTTAAGCTTTGTAATCGCATTACCATTCTCATCTACACCTGCTGCAATAATTCTCTCTGCACGTTTTGGTGTAATCATATGGTTTGCTTTTACAATCATTTCACCATTCTTATCAAATACAGAAACAGCTGCATAACGTCCTGTGATACGCTCCTGGAAGCTTTCAATCAATTCTTTACCTTCCATGAATGCTTCTACTACAGAACCAGGAATCTCACCTGTACCTGCACAACAGTCAACCTCACGGATAATTAAATCCTGAGATACGTCAACCAAACGACGTGTCAAGTATCCAGAGTCCGCTGTACGAAGCGCTGTATCGGAAAGACCCTTACGAGCACCATGGGCTGAAATGAAGTACTCCAATACGTCAAGACCCTCACGGAAGTTTGACTTAATTGGAAGCTCGATGGTACGACCTGTTGTATCTGCCATCAAACCACGCATACCTGCTAACTGCTTAATCTGCTGATTTGAACCACGGGCACCAGACTCAGCCATCATCTTGATATTATTGTAAGTATCAAGACCATCCAACAAAGCCTTTGTAAGCTTCTTATCAGCTGCTTCCCAGGTTCTTACTACTGCTGCATAACGCTCTTCTTCTGTAACGTAACCATATTTGAATTTCTCCATGATTAACTCTACAGTCTGCTGCGCATCTGCAAGAATTTCCTTCTTAGCTGCAGGTACTGTCATCTCTGAAATGGATACAGTAAGTGCACCCTTTGTGGAATACTTATAACCAATGCTCTTAATATCATCTAATACTTCTGCAGTCTTAGTTGCACCATGAGTATTGATACATTTATCCAAAATTGTCTTTAACTGCTTCTTTCCAACAAGGTAATCAATCTCTAATAACAATTCATTACCTGCAACAGTACGATCCACAATACCTAAATCCTGTGGAATAATCTCATTAAATAAGATTCTTCCCAAAGTAGACTCAATAATTGTAGAACCTTCTGTACCATCAGCTAAAGTTCCCTTAACACGAACCTTAATCTTTGCATGTAAAGTAATCTCGCCATTCTCATAAGCAAGAATAGCTTCATTCTTTGACTTGAAAATCTTACCTTCGCCCTTATCACCTGGCTTGTCAATTGTCAAATAGTAAATACCAAGTACCATATCCTGTGAAGGAACTGCTACCGGAGCACCATCTGAAGGCTTCAACAAGTTATTTGGTGAAAGAAGTAAGAATCTACACTCTGCCTGCGCCTCTACTGAAAGTGGTAAATGCACAGCCATCTGGTCACCGTCGAAGTCGGCATTGTAAGCAGTACATACCAATGGATGAAGCTTAATCGCCTTACCTTCTACCAGAATTGGCTCAAATGCCTGAATACCAAGTCTGTGAAGTGTAGGAGCACGGTTCAACATTACTGGATGTTCTTTGATTACATCCTCTAATACATCCCATACTTCTGGCTCTAACTTCTCAACCTTCTTCTTCGCTGACTTCACATTGTGAGCTAGCTTTCTACCTACTAATTCCTTCATAACAAATGGCTTAAATAACTCAATTGCCATTTCCTTTGGAAGACCACACTGATAAATCTTAAGCTCTGGTCCTACTACGATAACTGAACGTCCTGAGTAGTCAACACGCTTACCTAAAAGGTTCTGACGGAAACGACCCTGCTTACCCTTTAACATGTCTGACAAAGACTTCAATGCTCTGTTACCAGGTCCAGTTACCGGACGTCCACGACGACCATTATCAATCAATGCGTCAACCGCTTCCTGAAGCATACGCTTCTCGTTACGAACAATAATGTCAGGAGCACCCAACTCCAACAATTTGTTCAAACGGTTATTACGGTTGATAATTCTTCTATACAAATCATTCAAGTCAGAGGTAGCAAAACGGCCACCATCTAACTGAACCATTGGACGAATGTCGGGTGGAATTACTGGAACCGCGTCAAGAATCATCCATTCTGGCTTGTTGTCTGAACCTCTAAATGCTTCGACAACTTCCAATCTCTTGATAATCTTTGCACGCTTCTGTCCTGTGGAATCCTTAAGTGCAGCCTTCAATTCAACAGACTCAGCCTCTAAGTCGATTGCCTGTAACAATTCCTTAACAGCCTCTGCACCCATTCCAACACGGAACTTATTGTATCCATATTCCTCTTCTGCATCTCTGTATTCCTTTTCAGTAAGCACCTGCTTGTAAGCAAGGTTTGTCTCACCTGGATCTAATACAACATAAGATGCAAAATATAATACTTTTTCTAATGTTCTTGGTGAAATATCAAGGATTAATCCCATTCTACTAGGAATTCCCTTGAAGTACCAAATGTGAGAAACAGGAGCCGCAAGCTCAATGTGTCCCATTCTCTCACGTCTTACATTTGCCTTTGTAACCTCTACTCCACAGCGGTCACAGACAACACCTTTATAACGAATCTTTTTGTACTTACCACAGTGACACTCCCAGTCCTTGCTTGGTCCAAAAATCTTCTCGCAGAACAAACCATCCTTCTCTGGCTTTAATGTTCTATAGTTGATTGTCTCAGGCTTCTTAACTTCACCTCTTGACCACTCTCTAATCTTTTCAGGAGAAGCAAGGCCAATCTTAATCGCATCAAAATTCATTTGTTGTTCTGTTTCTTGATTATTAATTGCTGACATTTATTTGCTCTCCTTCCATTACTCGTCGTAATTATCATCATCATAGCTATCATCGTAGTCGTCATCATAATCGCCTTCTAATTCAAAGCTTTCATCATTCTCGTCTACTCCGCCATAACCATGCTCTTTCATCTCAGACTCTTCATGATTGTATTCCATATCACCATAGTTACGGATATCCTCATTGCCATAGTCAACGCTTTCACCGATTTCTACTTCTGTGTTATCCTCTCGAAGAACTCGAACGTCTAACGCAAGTGACTGGAACTCTTTCAACAATACCTTGAATGACTCTGGAATTCCTGGTTC
>JAGAQX010000236.1 GCA_017622535.1 Lachnospiraceae bacterium
AATCTCTTACATGTGTCTGACATTCTCTGTGCGTTCAAATCAGGACGGAAGCATACGACCTTACCATCCTCTGTTCTATATGCCTTAAGGCCCTCAAAACAAGTCTGTGCATACTGTAACACGCCTGCACACTCGCTAATGGTAACTGTAGCATCCTCTGTCAAGACGCCATCATCCCACTTGCCATCCTTGTAATTAGAAACAAATCTCTTGTCTGTCTGAATGTAGCCAAATCCTAAGTTTGACCAATCGATGTTCTTACTCATCTCAAAAACTTCCTTTCTTCGGCTGTTTTGCAACATCTAATCATCATGTTGTATCGCCTGTATCAATATGTCCTACATATTCTTTTATTCTATAGATATCAACATCCATAGAAATCAACTATGTTTTATAGTACCACTCACACATAAAATGTGCAAGTGAAAATACACGAATTCAAAGCATATCTAAGCGGAAATCATACGCCCAATCATAAAGTCCATTCTGGTTTTACAACTCTATCTCACCGTCAAACACAACCTTTGCAGGGCCTGTCATATACACAAGATTTTCCTCGCGATCCCATTTGATGTGTAAATCTCCGCCCAATAAATGAACAGTAACCTCGTCTTCTGTATGTCCGTTCAAGCAGCTTGCAACCACAGTTGCACAGGTTCCTGTTCCACATGCTAAGGTTTCACCAGAACCTCTTTCCCACACACGCATATTCACAGTCTTTCTATCCAAAATCTGAACAAACTCTGCATTGACACGGTTTGGAAATACTTCATGACTCTCAAATAATGGTCCAACTTCTTCCAATGGAAAGTTCTTCGTATCATCCACAAATACGATACAATGCGGATTTCCCATAGAAATACAAGTCATTTTATATTCCTTACCAGCTACAACAATTGGTTCATCAATTACTTTTTCCTTATCGGATTTCACCGGAACTTTATCTGCGATTAATTCTGGCGCACCCATATTAACCGTAATCATGACTGCTTTACCATTCTCAATCTTCAAATCCAAATACTTGATTCCTGCCAAAGTCTCTACAGAAATACTAGTCTTATCCGTCAAACCATAATCATATACATACTTTGCAACACAACGGATTCCATTACCACACATCTCTGACTGAGAACCATCTGCATTATACATATCCATACAAAAGTCTGCTACCTTCGAAGGCTTAATCAAAATCAAACCATCGGATCCAATTCCAAAGTGTCTATCACTCACCTTAATCGCAACACTCTTTGGATCTTCCACCATCTCTTCAAAACAATTCACGTATACATAGTCATTTCCTAGACCTTCCATTTTAGTAAATTTCATTTTTATCCTCCAATCTATCTTTCAACATACGAAATCAACATTAAATGTTGTTATTCCCATTTCAATTTGTCTTACTATAGCAACGGTTCTATTTTATTCCCAATCACCAATTGTTGCAAGTCCATTTTTACCTTTTCAATTAATCGCTAAAACTGGAAGATCTACTTATTCATATTATAAGGAAAAAGCCAACTAACGCTTTTTACCACTCCCACTGGGTAAATGATATTTTTCGCGTTAATTGGCTTCCCTTAATCAGGATTTCATTTATAACATATTATGACAAACCTGCGTAATCTCCCCATTTTCTTGCTGTTTCCAACGAAACAACACTATGTCACCAACCTTTGGCAATTCCTGCATGTCAGCACTTACGCATGCTGAAATTACAATTTCCCAAAACCTGATTTGATACACATCGTCTACAATATTCTCTACCACACCAAAATGCTTCTCGAATATCTGCAAAAATCCATCCTGGATTTTAATCTTCGGATAATCAGGAAACGCTTTATTAAACTGCTCTAGCTCTACTGCATCGTCAACACTTTCAAACACCGGACTTTCCACTAGTCTTCCATGCACAGATGCAAATGCGTCCTGCAATGGTAAACACATCAATGCATCAAAGTTATTACCATTAGCATCTGATATTCCATACTTGTCACAGGTTTCAAACCCAAGCTTAGGATAGTAATGAGGCTCACCCATAATTACGATACCCAAATAGCCCGCTTTTCTAACAAGTTCTATAGTTTCCTCTAACAAAGCACGTCCTATCCCCATTCCAAACAAAGTCGGTTCAATTGCCAATGGACCAAATGTAACAATGTCATAGGTAGAATCGCCATCTATTACCTTTGCCTCTGTATAGTAAATGGCACCTACAATCTTACCATCCAACTCGACAACCCGACTTAGCTCTGGTAAATAATCCTCTGCTCCTCTAATTTTTCTGACCAATAAATGCTCATTGCACCCCGGACCATGTATATTCCAAAATGCACGCATAGTCATAAGTTCTGTTTCCTTGTAATCCTTTAATTCTTCTTTTCTAATAATCATGTTTTTCTTCATTGTTCTTCCTCCACAATTTAATCATTTTGAGGATTGCAATGGCTATCACATGAATTATTTGCAATAGCCATTGCTATTGCACACTTTGCTTATAATTCTTCAAACAACACCATTTGAACCTTTCTTATTATATTTTCAAATAATTATACCATATTCCTATATCATATACTAGTACATGTTTCTGCATTCATATTCTCACACAAGTAAAAAGCTAGGAATAATACTAATATGCACTCCCATCCAACAGACAGGAAACATATGATAATCTACTCCTAGCTTTTCACTCATTATCTCTTCAATTAAATTCTTTAGCGAAAGCTCCCCATGGGACTCGAACCCACGACCTACTCATTACGAATGAGTTGCTCTACCAACTGAGCTAGGGAAGCATATATCCATAAAATAGCACATATCTAACATTTTGCAAAGCATAAACTGAAAAATTAAAAGATTGCCACCGTATTCCTACAGTGGCAATCATAAGCTTACATATCTTAGTCTACTACGTAAGGCATTAATGCGATATGACGTGCTCTCTTAATTGCAACTGTTAAAGCTCTCTGGTGCTTAGCACAGTTACCGGTAATTCTTCTAGGAAGAATCTTACCTCTTTCAGAGATATATCTCTTTAACTTATTCACATCTTTGTAATCGATTAAGTTATTCTCATCTGAACAGAATACACATACTTTTTTTCTTCTACGAATTGTTCTTCTCTTCATTGGAGCATCGCCGCGCTCTGGCTTATTCTCTTTATTAAATGCCATTTTCATTTCCTCCTATTTTACTGGAATGGGAGCTCATCTTCAATGCCATCTGGTATACTCATAAATCCATCTCCGCTTGCTGCACTTGGAGTTGGACGACTGCTAGCAAAATCTGCACCGCCACCTGACTGTGATGCATTCTTGCTCTCAGCAAATTCCTGATCCTCTACAACAACATCGGTTGTATATACCTTCACACCATCTTTGTTGGTGTAACTTCCAGTCTGAATACGACCTGTGATACAAATCTTTGTACCCTGCTTCAAATACTTCTCTGCAAATTCAGCACTACGTCCGAATGCTACACAAGAAATAAAATCTGCGCTCTGCTCGCTATTCTTCTGAAATCTACGATCTACTGCTAATGTATATCTGGCAATGGCCATATTATTCTCGCCCTGAGAATATCTAACTTCTGGATCTCTTGTTAAGCGTCCCATCAAAATTACTTTATTCATATCTGGATTCCTCCTATTCGTTACGCGTCCTGTCTAACGCATAGGTATCTGATGACTGGCTCCATAATACGAACTTGAGCTTCTACCTGTGCAGGAACATCAGATTCCGCATCGAACTGGATGAAGTAGTAAAATCCTTCTTTCATCTTCTGGATCTCGTAAGCTAATCTCTTCTTACCAGCATCCTCAACGTTAGTAACATTACCGCCAAACTTAGCAATTAAATCTTTTGCCTTCTCAACAGTAGCTGTTCTAGCGTCGTCTTCGATTTTTGCACTGACAATTAACGCTAATTCATACTTGTTCATGTCTTATGCACCTCCTTATGGTCTCTGGCCCTTCCTAATATGGAAGAACAAGGAAAATAGTGTTATTACACCACAGAAACAGATTATAACACACAGAAGACACACAAGTCAAACACTTTCAACAAAACCTTTAAAATTCTTTTCCACCAATTTGCGCGCTAACATCACTTGATGGTTACACCCTGTACACTTTAGTCGGAAATCTGCACCAACACGAATGATTTCCCAAGCATTAGTTCCACATGGGTGTTGTTTCTTCAATCTCAATACTTGTCCTACCTCAAAATTCATCGTCTATATTATCTCCTTCTACTGCAACCTCCTTTAACAAATCGTCTAGGTTCGGCATACTCGCTACAATATTCGTTCTCGCAAACTCTTCTCTTGCTTCTTCCGCAGTCTTCGGCTCACACAAGAAATGTCCTTGAAGGAAATCCATAAAAAGCAAATCTGCCATCTCCTTCAAATGCTCTGATTCTATACCATCACCTAATATCATCTTGCCATTCTCTTCAAATACTGCCGTCAAAGCACTGACAAGAAGATACATCGCATCATTCTGCTCTGCTTCCCGAATCATCATCTTATTAATCTTAATAACTTCAAATGGTAACTCTAATAGACGTGACATATCCAAAAATGCATTGCCAAAACCATCTAAATAGAAGTGAAAACCAAGGGCATGTAACTTTAACACCTGTTCCTTGACCTTATTATACTGCACACCAAAGACAGCCTCTGGCAATTCGAATGCAATTTTTTCTGGTTTTATATTATATTTGTTCAGAATATTCATAACCTTCTGCTCTACACCATCATCCATAATTTGTTGACGGAAAAAATTAACAGAGATAATTGGTGGCTCACCACCATTTTGCTGAAAGCTATTCATATACTGACAAACCTGCTCTAACAATACATATCCAATATCAATTATATACCCATTTTCTTCGGCAATTGGAAAGAATTCCAAAGGAGAAACATTTCCTAATTTCTCATCCTTCAATCGGAATAAAGCTTCTGCACGAGTAAATGAATTCTCCACAACACTTAAAATTGGTTGATATTCCACATACATTTTTCTCTCTTGGACAACTTCATTTAATATAGAAGCAATCCGCAATCTTCTTTGCATAGCTAACTTAAACTCTTCGTTACAGATAATATACTGATTACGTTTGTTTTGCTTACCATAAGTATTCATATGTTCTAGCAAATCAAGAATCTGTTCTGCATCATCTGCCATAACTGGATATTCTACTAAGGAAATACAAACAGATAATTTGTGACGCAGCTTCCCTAACTCCCAAGAATGTTCAAACCTTTCTAAAATGTGTTCACACCATTCCTGGACTTCTTCACAACTCTTGTCATCAAAAACAACTGCAAACTTATCACCACTATATCTTGCCATACATTGAAAAGGTGCTTCTTTCTTAATATACTTTGCAATTAGCTTTAAAAAACGATTACCATTGTGATATCCAAATTCACGATTAACCTGCTTAAAATCATCTAATGTAATCATGGCAACTACCATGCTTTGTTTCTGTCCAATCCTATAATCCAACATCTGCTTAAATGTAGTTCCATCCGGCAATCTTGTTAAACTATCCAACTTTAATGTTCTATTATAACTATAAATGTACATCAATAATGCAGAAATAACATAGGAAAATCCTAAAATTCCTACAGACTTTAACAAATACTGTAAATAATATGCAACAATTAAGACAACAGGAACAACAAAGAGCACATGTTGTCGTTTTTCCAATAAATGTTTGCGATGTTGTACAAGATTATAAATATATATAACAAGTGAGAAAAATACCAAAACATATGGTACTTGATACCATGAATTAAATACAACCTGAACACTATCATCTACAACTGAAACATCAAATAGAGCACGATTACCACAGTTAATTAAAAGCAGAATCACATTTACAAATAATGGTGTTCCAATCACCAATGCTGTAGTAGTAGGAATGTTATTTCTTCCATGGATCATTTCAATCAAATATAGATTAAAATATATCCACATCCAAACCATCATCAGGAAACTAAATGCAATAATTATTTCTGCTATTCCCATTAGATTAAAAATATTTCTTCTTATTATTAAACTTGCACATAAATTGCATCCTGTTAGTACAATAATAAAAAGCATCATATGTGCGTATATTTTTCCTTTTAAATCTGTAATCCTATAATACCCAATACAAGAACTCCATAATACTATCGCAACGAGAAATGCAGCGATTTCCAAATAAAAATTCAATGCCATACCGATGCCCCCTTATTATATAGTAAATAATCCACTTTTTCGAAAGAATTCATTTAAACAGATAATACTAATATTCATTTTATCATAAATAAATCATTATATAAAGAAAAAACCTTGAGAACAAAGTTCTCAAGGTAATAAAAAGTGCCCAGAGCCGGAATCGAACCATCCAAAGCGGCTATTGATTACGGGCAGAAGGTTGCTTTCTTTAGTTTAGAAATGGACGCGGATCAATTAGTGATGAGAATTTTGGCCGGGCGTTCTGAAGTTATGCTAC
>JAGAQX010000237.1 GCA_017622535.1 Lachnospiraceae bacterium
CACTATCATTATATATAATCCGACATTCAATATATTTTGTTAATTGTTTTGATTCGTATGTCTAGACCATGCTCAATCTGGCAATACTCAACATAAACTAATAAACAAATGGAGGTAAATGACATGTCTCATTTTTATTGCGACGCTTTTGATGAACATTCTACTTATAAATTGAGAGATCAACTACAACACACTTTACTTTCCTATGATATTGCCACACAGGACATTGTAATTCTATGCATCGGAACCGACCGTGCAACTGGTGATTGCCTTGGTCCCCTCGTAGGAGACTATTTACAGCAGGTTCTCCCAGAGTTACCCGTTTACGGAAGCCTAAAAGATCCTGTTCATGCACTTAATTTAGAACACACAATTAAGACCATTTATAGCCAACACAATCACCCTTTTGTTATCGCTATCGATGCATCACTAGGAGTACAAGAACACGTAGGGTACGCAACACTTAGTCCCGCTCCCCTCAAACCCGGAAAAGGCGTAAATAAAAATTTGCCTGCGATAGGTAATCTCTCTATCACAGGCATTGTAAACGTTGCTGGTTTCCCTAATTCAATTTTATTACAAAGCACCCGGTTACACACAGTTGTTACTCTTGCCAACTGTATTAGCAATGCAATCTATATGACCTGCACCAACAGAAGCAATCTACATCAAACACAATTGCTATCGGGGTAATTATTTGGCCATACCCTTATATGCTGCTATTGCCTCGGACACTGTGTCTGCAGTTCCATCCTCCATCAAGGAAATGAGGTCTGCCACCTTCGTAGGTGTGCAGAAATCTTTTCCTAAAATCGCACCATAATTATTCGCTACCGCTATCGTTGAAGCTTTGATATCCTCTTCCAAGACAGAAATGTTGTCCTCAAGCACCTCAATATCATTTTTCATTTGCTCTAATTTGGCTAATCTTCTATCATTCACTTCATTCGTCAATACCTGTTTGGTTTCACTCTCAAACAAGGTCATCGCATCCTGCTTGTCCTGACTGATATTCTTCAGTTCATCATCCAACTCCGCTAATTTATCATCAAAGCGTTCCAATCCATATTGGCTATCATCCTTATCCTTACTGATTGTATTGCGAATTGCTCTCATCTGTCGCTTATTAGCTGCAATCTTATCCTTAATAACTCTACCTTCCTTTAAGGTTTGATAATGCTTTACTTTTACATTATTTAAAATAAGAATATATACTAAATTAACAACAAATACCGTTATTGCCACCGCAATTACAGTATATAACATAACTTCCTTTGCGCCTTTAAAGAACACAAGCTCTGACAGTAAATACATACCTGCAGGAATCCAAATATTCGCAACTATTGCAGTTAGTATTAAAATAAAAATTTCATGAATACGCTTCGTCATGAATAGCGCATAGAAAAAACCACTTCTACAAAATGCAGGTACACGCTTTGCCTTAAACAATGTCTTCATCTCCACCTGTAACTGGCGATTCTCCTCTGTTAAATCCGCCGTCTCCTCCGACACACGCTCATCCATTCTCTTAGACTTTGCCTTGTCTCGTTTCATCTTCATCTTGCGGCTCTTACTCTTATTCGCTTCAATCTGTGCGTCATAGGTTTTCTCAATTTCCGCTTTTCTCTTGCGAATGGTCTGCGCAATCTCATCCTGAATAGATTTCTCCTCTGTCACAATTGCTTTTTTAAGATTTTTCTCCTGATTCTTATATTCTGCTAATTCTTTCTTCAACTGCTCGACTGCCTCTAAATCCGTCTGCACCTGATACAGATAATCCACATTCTCATTAAATACGCTGTTCTGCATAAACTGCCTCTCTTTCGTACTAACTATTGTGTTCTTCTCACTCAAAAACACAACATCTGTCCTTTATTGTAACAAACTCGCAACACAAATACAACCTCATTTCTTCCATTGTTTTTTGAGGCATTTTGTTATATACTATTGCTAATTGGGAAGGTATTATTCATAGGAGGTGACGCTTATTAACATTCTATTCTTTTTAACACCAAAAGCGGAGGTTGCTTTCTTAGAAAATGACTATTCTCTTCGTCAAGCTTTGGAAAAGATGGAATATCACAAATATTCTTCCATCCCTATTTTAGACGGCGAAGGTGAATATATTGGGACAATCACAGAAGGTGATATTTTATGGTATTTCCATAAGAATGATATTGCCACAACACTGAAACAATCAGAGAACTTGAAATTAACAGATATCCCAAGAAGACTAGATTACGAACCTGTTAACGCCAGTTCCAACATGGAGGATCTTTTCTCCAAAATCGTTCGTCAGAATTTTGTTCCTGTTGTGGATGACTGCGATAAGTTTATCGGTATCATCAAACGACGCGATGTCATTCAATACTATTACGAAGGAACCAAGAAAACTCGAAACGCTTAATTTTCGTCTCTAGGATAAAGAAACAGCAGATTACATCACCGTAGTCTGCTGTTTCTTTGTTTGTTATTCTATTAGCAACTTACATATACTCTTTCAAGCGTTCTGGATCTACCTTAATACGATTGTCCATCGTCTTCATTATGTCTTTGATTTGCACAGACTTGAACACACCATCCGAACTTAAATCATAAATTTGATTCTGGCCAAAACCTAGTACCATAGGTCGTAACACATCCTTATCATTCTCACGTAGCACAAGTCCCTTTTCTGAATTAGTAAGTTCCACACAAACACCCGGATAGAGTACTTTAATACTATCCAACAAATGCTTCACCATCTCTGGATCATAAAGCTCTGTGTTATCTTGTAACATGCGAAGCGCCTGAACCTCCGTATTCGGATCCTCCCCTAATCGCATTGCTGTAAACTCATCATAAGCATTTGCAACCATAAGAACCTTCACCGCACTGGACACATTTGCTGGTGCATTCTCTGGTAAATACTGTAGCTGACAAAGTTGCATCAACATGCTCTTCACCCCAGCTGGCAAATTGAAAGCATTCGAAATCTTGTCAATTCCAGTAATAACCGCACGAGCCACCATAGTCTGTTCTTCCTCTGTTAAGTTCGCCGTCTTACCTCTCAATTCTGGTGCCAATGACAGCTTACCCAAATCATGCAATAAGGCAGCCACTACCACTTCCGTCTGCTCCACCACACCAAAACCGGCACGATGCGCAATCATTGCAGTAAGAATTGCCACGTTTAAAGAATGTTTATATACATAATCCTCTGGACTTCTTAAATTCTGGTTAAAATTAATTCTATGATACAAATTACCAAACATGCGAACCAACTCATCGGTCTGTTTCATGAGATTGGCAGGCGATTTGTTACTCATGATAGAATCCAAATCTTCACGAATATTAAACACTGCCATTGTCTGGAACCGTTCAAACTCCATCTCTTCCTCACTCATCGGTGGAAGTGGTTCTGCCGGCTCTAACACATACAATCCAATTAGTCCGAAATTCTTCACACTCTCGATACCCTGCTTGGTAATCTTGTCATTCCTTCCGTATAATAAAATACCCCTCTTATTGTAGATTGGTCGCGCCAAACGCATTCCGACCTTCAAATCCTCTGCCTTTACGTATATCAATATAACACCTCCCAATTCTTCTTACGTTTACATCTATATGATTGCTGTAGAAATGTTACGCTTAACCATTCCTTCTCATACCATTATTTATTGTATCATTCTGCGCCACAAATAGCAACGATTGAAATTGGTTTTCCTCCCATTCAACAAGCTGATATTTATTTTGAAAAAGATAGTATTTTTTCCTATCATCGCAATGCTCTAACAAGAAGAAAATTGTATGAAATCGCATTTGTTTTGCAATCTTCTCTTCAAGAATATGTAAGATTACACCGCACTCTTCTAAAAAATAATCCGAAATATCTTCTATGAAAAAAGCACTTTTACTTATCACAATATAAATATCTTCATATCGCTTTTGCACTTTCCACAGTATCTCTTCTATCTCTTTATACGACCACTGTGTGCTATCAAGCACAAGCAAAAAACTCTTTCGAGAGACTAGCTTTGAATGCTGTTTACCGCAAGGACTATTGCCGAAATATTCTTTCGTGTTTGCCTTCATGCTATGTTCACTTTTTGCAATACATAATTGCTTTAAAATCCCCTCTATATTTTGCATTAATATTTGCTTTTTTATTTGAAACAATTCATTTGGCATTTTCCAGTCTAAAGTTATTCGTTCGTTCCCTGTCACAACCGTATCAGAACGCCAATATTTCTTGATAGTACGAAGAAGTTCCTTATCTAATGACTGCAGCTGCCAAGGTTTCAGTTTTGTTGTTTCTCTCACATATTGACTAACTTTAAGCACATTTTTTTGTCCCACCACATGGTATTCCAAAAACAAACCATTCTTTATACCTGTACTTCTTTCCACATATATATAATCTGCCTTTTTACCTCTTATTTTCACATTTTTACTTTCAATATTTGTATTTTCTATATTTTATGTAGCATATGACAAAACATGCTTTTTTTGATATACTTCTATTCATATAACAACACGATAGTTTATCACTTGCTACTATTTATCTTATTTGTCTATATAATATCGAGTAAACAATATCACAGGAGGATTATATGTATTCATATAAATGTGTCGTTTCTTACGAAGGAACACGTTACAACGGATGGCAAAAACAAGGAAATACCACAAATACTATTCAAGAAAAAATCGAAGAGATTCTCACAAAAGCATTGGATGAGCCCATCGAGATTGCTGGTTCCGGACGGACTGATGCAGGTGTTCACGCACTAGGACAGGTCTTTCATTTTCATTGTTCTAAGGCAGCTTTTGAAAAAGACCATTCTGACACATTCCTTAACGATGTAAATCATCATCTTCCAAAGGATATTCGAATTCTCAGCATCAACGCTTGCCATGAACGTTTTCATGCCCGTCTAAATGCAACTACAAAGACTTATCAATACCGCATCGACATTTCGCCTTATGGTAATATCTTTGCCCGCAACACAAGCCACCACATTGCCACTCCATTAGATATAGAGGCAATGAAAGCGAGTGCTAATTTGCTAATTGGAACTCACGATTTCAAAAGCTTTTGTAGCAATAAGCGAATGAAAAAATCCAGCATCCGTACAATTTATAATATTGATATATCTCTAGATTCAACAAATGAGCTTTTGCTACTTACCTATACCGGTAACGGTTTCCTATATAATATGGTTCGTATTCTTACTGGTACTTTAATCGAAATCGGATTAGGCTTACGTAAACCGGAAGATATCCCCAACATGCTAAAGGGGTGTGACCGGGGACTTGCCGGACACACTGCACCAGCACAGGGACTTTTTCTTATTTCAGTAACTTATTAACACAACAAGCCCTTTGGCATAAACCAAAGGGCTTGTTATATTAATGATCATCTCTCCACGAACTCAAAAGTCGTTCTAACTCTTCATAGCTTTCCACATGATTCACCTCATCCCGTAGCTTCGATGAATTTGGAAATCCTGTTGTATACCATGCTACATGCTTTCTCATTTCATGAATACCGGTATACTCTCCCTTATACTCAATCATCATCTGTGCATGACGAAGCATTACTTCTACCATTTTAGGAAGCGTCGGTCGTTCCGGGATATACCCCTTCTCAAAATAAGTTTTCATCTGAGAAAAAATGAAAGGATTACCCTTTGCACCCCTACCAATCATAAACGCATCACAACCTGTTTGTTCCCTCATTTTCAAAACATCCTGTGGCGTAGCCAAATCTCCATTTCCAATTACAGGAATACCCACCGCTTCCTTTACCTGCCGGATAATATCCCAATCTGCGTGTCCGGAATAATATTCACTCCGAAGTCTTCCGTGTACCGCTACCGCCGACGCACCACTGTCCTCTACCACCTTTGCAATCTCCACAGCATTGACATTCTCTGCATCAAAACCTTTTCTTATCTTAACAGTTATCGGAACATCTGTAGCTTTCACCATAGCAGAAACAATTTCACCCACCAATTTCGGCTGTTTCATCAATGCCGATCCCTCATTGTTATTCACAATCTTTGGCACTGGACATCCCATATTGATATCAATAAAATCATATCCACGTTCTTGCACTTGCTTAGCCATATCTGCCATAATCTGCGGGTCTGAGCCGAACAACTGCAAACCAATTGGGTGCTCCATATCCTCGTATTGCATCAATGGTTCCGTATTACGATTCTTGTACAAAATCGCTTTAGCACTCACCATCTCCGTATATAGAATATCACATCCCTGTTCCTTACATAACAATCGAAATGGCAGGTCTGTCACACCTGCCATAGGAGCCAATATTAATTTATTGTGTAAATCGATCATTTCTTTTCTGGACATATCTAAATTCCTTATTATAATTCTGAACAGATTACTACAAACAGGAAGCAGTTACTTATCACCAATCTCTAGTCAAATCTATTCATTCATTTACCTATTTTCAACAACACGCACTACTGTTGCTTATTATATAAAATCTGCAGTCCTTTCAAGGTTAAATTCGGATCATAAATATCAATACAATCCGTCGCATCGCTAATAATCTTACC
>JAGAQX010000238.1 GCA_017622535.1 Lachnospiraceae bacterium
CTTGTTTTTTGGTAAATTTTCCACGTTTTTACTGATTTGCTAAAATTCCCGATAAATTGGATATTTAGCACTTGAAATTTTATTTTAAAAAAGGTATTATATGGACATAGGCGCGCTGGAATCAGTGCCCCAATTAATAATTCATAACTTTAGGAGGAATTTATTCATGGCAGTAAAAGTTGCGATCAATGGATTTGGACGTATTGGACGTCTTGCATTCAGACAGATGTTTGGAGCAGAAGGGTATGAGGTAGTTGCTATCAACGATTTAACAAGCCCAGCAATGTTAGCTCACTTATTAAAGTATGACTCTTCACAGGGTAAGTATGAGAAGGCTGACACAGTTAAGGCTGGTGATGATTCAATCACAGTTGATGGTAAGGAAATCAAGATTTACGCATTCCCAGATGCTAACAATTGCCCATGGGGAGAATTAAATGTAGACGTAGTTTTAGAGTGTTCAGGTTTCTACTGCAGCAAGGATAAGGCTCAGGCTCATATCAATGCTGGTGCTCGTAAGGTAGTTATTTCTGCTCCAGCAGGTAACGATCTTCCTACAATCGTTTACAACACAAACCATGAGACATTGAAGGCTGAAGATACAATCATTTCTGCAGCTTCTTGTACAACAAACTGTTTAGCACCTATGGCTGACGCTCTTAACAAGTATGCAGCAATTCAGTCAGGTATCATGGTAACAATCCATGCTTACACAGGTGACCAGATGACTCTTGATGGTCCTCAGAGAAAGGGTGACTTAAGAAGATCTCGTGCAGCAGCAGTTAATATCGTTCCTAACTCAACAGGTGCAGCTAAGGCTATCGGTCTTGTTATTCCAGAGTTGAACGGTAAGTTAATCGGTTCTGCTCAGCGTGTTCCTACTCCAACAGGTTCTACAACAATCTTAACAGCAGTTGTTAAGGGTGCTGATGTAACAGTTGATGGTATCAACGCAGCAATGAAGGCAGCAGCTAATGAGTCTTACGGTTACAATGAGGATGAAATCGTTTCTTCAGATATCATCGGTATGAAGTATGGTTCATTATTCGATGCTACACAGACAATGGTTTCTAAGGTATCTGATGACTTATATGAGGTACAGGTAGTTTCTTGGTATGATAACGAGAATTCTTATACTAGCCAGATGGTTAGAACAATTAAGTACTTCTCAGAGTTAGCATAATCCGGCGACTTAAGTAGAATTATTAAGACCTAAAGGGTCCGGTCTATATGGACCGGACTCTTTATATTTTGTGGAGACAATTCTTTTTAAAGATTATCATTATTTTGTGTGAATGGTATTGGATGCTTCCATATAGAAGATTCTGGTACAATTTCATTTGGGATGAATTCAAACAATCAGATGATTGTTTATAATATTATTTAATTACGAAAGGAGCATAATCATGCTTAACAAGAAATCAGTAGATGATATTAATGTAAAAGGTAAGAAGGTATTAGTTCGTTGTGACTTTAACGTACCATTAATCGATGGTAAGATTACAGATGAGAACCGTTTAGTTGCAGCTCTTCCAACAATCAAGAAGTTGATTGCAGATGGTGGTAAGATTATTCTTTGCTCTCATTTAGGAAAGGTTAAGACAGAAGAAGACAAGCAGACAAAAACTCTTGCACCTGTAGCAGCTCGTTTATCTGAGTTATTAGGTCAGGAAGTGAAGTTTGCAGCAGATTTAGAGGTTGTTGGTCCGAATGCTAAGGCTGCAGTAGAAGCAATGAATGATGGTGATGTTGTTCTTTTAGAGAATACACGTTTCAGAGCAGAAGAGACAAAGAACGGAGAGGCTTTCTCTAAGGATTTAGCTTCTTTATGTGATGTATTTGTTAACGATGCATTTGGTACAGCTCATAGAGCACATTGCTCAAACGTTGGTGTTACAGAATATGTTGACACAGCTGTAGTTGGTTATTTAATGCAGAAGGAAATCGACTTCTTAGGTAATGCTGTTAACAATCCAGAGAGACCATTCGTAGCAATCCTTGGTGGTGCTAAGGTTTCTTCTAAGATTTCAGTTATTGAGAACTTATTAGATAAGGTTGATACATTAATCATCGGTGGTGGTATGGCTTATACATTTATGGCTGCACACGGTGAGGAAGTTGGTAAGTCTTTATTAGAGGAAGACTACAAAGAGTATGCACTTGAGATGGAGAAG
Organism: Lachnospiraceae bacterium; assembly: GCA_017622535.1. Taxonomy (GTDB): domain Bacteria; phylum Bacillota; class Clostridia; order Lachnospirales; family Lachnospiraceae; genus CAG-590. The sequence continues at coordinate 2,175 of JAGAQX010000238.1, forward strand.
AAGGCGGAAGAGAAGGGTGTTAAATTATTAATCCCTATCGATACAGTTGTTGCTGATGATTTCTCTAACGATGCAAACTTTAAGGTTGTTGAGCGTGGTGGAATTCCAGCTGATATGGAAGGACTTGATATCGGACCTAAGACAGCTGAGTTATTTGCAAATGCAGTAGCTGGCGCTAAGACTGTTGTATGGAACGGACCTATGGGATGTTTCGAGATGCCTAACTTTGCAAAGGGTACAATTGCAGTAGCAGAGGCTATGGCTAAGTTAGAGGGTGCTACAACAATCATCGGTGGTGGTGATTCTGCAGCAGCTTGTAATCAATTAGGTTTCGGTGATAAGATGACACACATCTCTACAGGTGGTGGTGCTTCTCTTGAGTTCTTAGAGGGTAAGGAATTACCAGGTGTAGCAGCAGCTAACGATAAGTAGGCATTGAATACTTATTGAACACGAGTAACGCGAGTGCGAAATTAGTATGAAAGCCCATCCCGATACTTAGCGAAAGTGAGTCGAAGACGAAACTTGAGTTTAGTAGAGTGGATGAGAACTTAATGGGATGCGCACTTATGCATCGATACTTAATGAGAACAAGCCAAAGGCGAAGTTCGAATTTAGTAGAGAGGTATAAGTGAGGAAAGAGAAAGCGTAGTGCGAATTTAGTTCGCACTTATGCATCGATACTTAATGAGAACGAGCCAAAGGTGTAGTTTGAATTTAGTAGAGAGGTACAAGTAAGAAAAAACTAGTTAATATTAAGGAGAATAAAATCATGGCAAGAAGAAAAATTATTGCTGGTAACTGGAAGATGAACAAAACTCCAAGTGAGGCAGTTGCGTTAATCAATGAGTTAAAGCCATTAGTAGCAAACGATGAAGTAGATGTAGTATTTTGTGTTCCAGCGATTGACTTATCAGTAGCAATCGAGGCAGCAAAGGGTTCTAATATTGAAATCGGAGCAGAAAATATGTATTTTGAAGAGAGTGGTGCTTATACTGGTGAAATCGCTCCAAATATGTTGACAGACCTTGGTGTTAAGTATGTTATCATTGGTCACTCAGAGAGAAGAGATTACTTTGCTGAGACAGATGAGACTGTTAATAAGAAGGTATTGAAGGCGCTTGAGCATGGTATTACACCAATTATCTGTTGTGGTGAGTCTTTGACACAGAGAGAGCAGGGAATCACAATCGACTGGATTCGTCAGCAGATCAAGATCGCATTCTTGAATGTAACAGCTGATCAGGCTAAGACAACAGTTATTGCTTATGAGCCAATTTGGGCAATCGGAACAGGTAAGACTGCTACTTCTGACCAGGCTCAGGAAGTTTGTGGTGCAATCCGTGAGTGTATCAAGGAGATTTATGACGAGGCAACAGCAGAGGCTATTCGTATTCAGTACGGTGGTTCTATGAATGCTGGTAATGCTGCTGAGTTACTTGCTAAGCCAGACATCGATGGTGGTTTAGTTGGTGGAGCATCTCTTAAGCCAGAATTTGGTGATATTGTGAATTACAATAAATAGTAATGAATTCAAAGATACTAGGCATAGATTATTATGCCTAGTGTTTTTGTATTTTTACTTATTATGCAATTTGTAAACTTCAAAGTAAATGACAAACGAGACTACAAATATTATAATCAATATAGTAATGATGTTAGTTATATATGATTATTAGTATTTGTAAGAAGGGAATGATTTTTATGAGTCACAAAAGATATATTTTGATTGTACTGTCATTTGTTCTATGTGTTGGATTATGCAAATTACCAGTAGCGGCACAGAATTATTTTCAGGTGACTATTGAGCAGAATGAAAGTCAGAATGTTGTAATTTCTATTACACCTGGTGAAGAAGTTGAATGGGCTGGATTTGATATTTATCGTGCAGACACTATTGATGGTGAATATCAATATTTAGGAACGGTAGAAACCGATTCGGATTACAATTATGATTATGATGTAGATGATGATTATTATGATTGGTATTATGATTGGTACTATGATGATCCGGTTTTGACATACACTGATACGACGCCGCTTAATGTTTATCAAACATATTACTATCGTGTCGAAGGTTTTCAATTCTCAGAAGAAACTAAAACAGTTGTTGATACAGCTGAACTTAGTATTTTTATTAAAGCTGCTGCACCTGTGATTACATATGGTAAGCGAATTAGTAAGACAAGTCTTCGTGTGAAATGGACGAAAGATGAGAATGTAGATGGATATATAATCTATTATCTTAAGAATTATGACAAGAAAAGTAATCCAATCTCTGTGAACATTGATGATTTATCGTCTTATAAAGTTGCAAAAACAATTAACAAAAATACGACAGGAAGTAACAAGTTTAATAAATTGATGAATGGTGTAACTTATACATACAGAGTTGTTTCCTACAAGATGATTAATGGTGAGAAAGTTGAAAGTGTCATGTCTGCACCAGTATCAATTACGATGGATTACTATTCTTATCATGGTGAGGATTCCCTTCAAAAAACAAAACGTGCCTTTGGAAGCGAGAAAAAGAAACAGAAGAATTTTAAAACTGCGAGTAAGGCTGCTAAGCAGATGAAAAATATTAAGATTAAAGTTTGGGATTTTAAAAATGGCAAGAGTGGCAAGAAGGTTACTAGAACCAAATGGATTACAGTTAATAAACGTTTGGCACCATCCATTAAAGCGATGTTTGATGAGATTTATAAGTGCAAGGAAAAACAAGTAATCAAGGATATTGGATGTTATAGTTATCGTTCAGGCGAACACATGTATGGAATGGCCATTGACATTAATCCGAATGAGAATTATATGATTGATGGTGATACAATTATGTCAGGCAGCTTCTGGAATCCAAAGAAGAGTAAATATTCTATTCCTTTGGAATGCGAGACTGTCAGAATTATGGCGAGATACGGATTTTATCGTGGTTTTTGGGGTGATCGTAAAGATTATATGCATTTTTCATATTTTGGAACGTGATAGCGTGGAGCAGCAATATAGAGATTTATGATTATGATACTATGATGATTATTTCGATATTGCATATGAAATGTTGTGAGAAAGAGGAAAAGAATGGCACTTTTCCTCTTTTTCTTCTTGTTTTATAAGGTTAAAACGAGTATAATATCTAACGTATATTGTATAAAAGAGAAAAGAGGTATTGAAATGTACAAAATTGTTAGCAAAGAAACACTGAACAGTGCAGTTGAATTGATGGAAATTGAAGCACCATTTGTTGCAAACAAATGCGAGGCTGGACAGTTTATTATTGTCCGTGTTGATGAAGATGGTGAGAGAGTACCTCTTACAATCGCTGACTATGATAGAGAAAAGAAGACAGTTACTATCATTTATCAGGTGGTTGGTTATTCTACAGAGTTGCTTTCTAAGAAAAAAGTTGGTGAATATGTAGAGGATTTTGTTGGTCCGTTAGGAATGCCTGCTCCATTACATAAGTGTGATCATGTTGTTGGTGTAGCCGGTGGTGTTGGTGCAGCACCTTTATATCCACAGCTTAGAAAATTACATGAGATGGGCGTAAAGGTAGATGTAATTATTGGTGGTCGTTCTGCAGAATTCGTTATCTTGAAAGAGAAGTTTGAAGAGTTCTGTGATAATGTATATATTGCAACTGATGATGGAAGCTTAGGTACAAAGGGATTTGTTACTACTGTATTACAGGAATTGATTGACAAGGGTGAGAAGATTGACGAAGTAATCTCGATTGGACCTTTGATCATGATGAAGAATGTGGTTAATGTAACAAAGCCACTTGATATTCCAACAGCAGTATCCTTGAATCCAGTTATGATTGATGGTACCGGAATGTGTGGTGGATGTCGTGTGACCGTTGGTGGTGAGACGAAGTTTGCATGTGTGGATGGTCCAGATTTTGATGGATTCTTAGTAGACTTTGATGAGTGTATGAAACGACAGGGTATGTTTAAGGAAGAGGAACATGAATGTCGTTTGAAGAATGCACAATAATGAATTCGCATCTGATAGTAGTATTTAATAGGATGTTACATCGGCAGAGTATATACTAAGAATAATTTGATTATACAAATCATTGGAAAAAAGGAGATTATACAATGGAAAGAAATATGAGTATGACAAAGGTAGTAATGCCAGAGCAGGAGCCTAATGTTCGTAATAAGAACTTTTCAGAGGTTGCTCTTGGATATACAAAGGAAATGGCAATGGAAGAGGCTGCAAGATGTTTGAATTGTAAGCATAAGCCTTGTATGGATGGTTGTCCAGTTAATGTTCCTATTCCTGGATTTATTGAGAAAGTAGCTGAGGGTGATTTTGAAGCTGCTTATGAAATTATTACAAGTGAAAATGCACTTCCAGCAATCTGTGGTCGTGTTTGCCCACAGGAAAATCAGTGTGAAGGTAAGTGTGTACGTGGTATTAAAGGAGAACCAGTTGCAATTGGCCGTTTGGAGCGTTTTGTAGCTGATTATCATATGGCAAATTCAACACCAGCTTCTGTTGAAATTGAGAAGAATGGTAAGAAGGTTGCTGTGGTTGGTTCTGGTCCTGCTGGTATTACATGTGCTGGTGAATTGATTAAAAAGGGATACGATGTAACGGTATTCGAGGCATTACATAAAGCTGGTGGTGTATTAAGTTATGGTATTCCAGAGTTTCGTTTACCAAAGGATTTGGTAGCAAAAGAAATTGAAACAGTTGAAAAATTAGGTGTTAAGATTGAGACAAATGTAATTGTTGGTCGCTCTGTTACTATTGATGAGTTGATGGCCGATGGATACGAAGCTGTATTTGTAGGTTCTGGTGCGGGACTTCCAAGATTCCTTAATATTCCTGGTGAGAATTTGCTTGGTGTTTACTCTGCAAATGAGTTTTTGACACGTGTTAACTTGATGAAGGCATATAAGTTCCCAGAAGCACCAACTCCAGTTAAGGTTGGTAAGAAGGTTGCTGTTGTAGGTGCAGGTAACGTAGCAATGGATGCTGCAAGAACAGCAAAGCGTTTGGGTGCAGAGGAAGTTTATATCGTTTACAGACGTTCTGAAGAAGAGCTTCCTGCAAGAGCAGAAGAAGTACATCATGCGAAAGAAGAAGGTATTATCTTTAAGCTATTAAATAATCCTTGTGCAATTCATGGTGAAGATGGCTGGGTAACTGGAATGGAGGTTATCAAGCAGGAGTTGGGTGAACCAGATGCATCAGGAAGACGTTCACCACAACCAGTGGAAGGCTCTAATTATATTATTGATGTAGATACAGTTGTTATCGCAATTGGTCAGAGTCCGAACCCATTGATTCGTCAGACAACACCAGGTCTTGATGTTCAAAGATGGGGTGGCATTATTGTAGAAGAGGATACAATGAAGACAAGCAAGGAAGGTGTTTATGCTGGTGGTGATACAGTTACTGGCGCAGCTACTGTAATCCTTGCAATGGGTGCAGGTAAGAAGGCTGCAAAAGCAATTGATGAATATTTATCAGCAAAATAGCATTGTTATATTCATGTAAAGACTAGATATACAAATGTTTGATAAAGTAGAATCATATAACCCGATGGTAAGGTGTTGCTATCGGGTTATCTCTTTCGTGTAAAAGTTGATTTACAAAATAGTCCAGCGGTGTGATGTCAAGTGAGAAATAAAAAAGAAAATGCATAGTTTTCCTATATTTCATAAAAACAAAAAACACCTACCTAAGCCCTGTCGATTCAGCTTTTAAAGAAGCAGGGCTGAAGTATCAGCAGAA
>JAGAQX010000239.1 GCA_017622535.1 Lachnospiraceae bacterium
CCGGTGTGAAGTCCTTGAAGAACTTACATCCTAACATGAATGCATTGGTAACCATTGGCTGCGTTACGTCCTTTGTGTATAGTCTGATTATCACATATTTAATTTCCGTAGATAGTAACCATGTGCATGAGCTGTATTACGAGTCTTCTGCGGTGGTGGTTGCATTTATTAGCTTGGGTAAATATCTAGAGAGCAACAATAAGGAGAAAACCAAGGGGGCAATCTATGAGCTGATGGCGTTGGTGCCAGAGGTTGCCTACAAGGTGAAAGAAGATGATACAGTAGTGGAACTTCCAATCGAGCAGGTTCGAATTGGAGATGTGCTGTTGGTAAAGCCTGGTAACAAGGTTCCTATTGATGGTGTTGTGACTAAGGGCGAAAGTGGTGTGGATGAGTCCATGCTAACCGGTGAAAGTATGCCGGTGCACAAGGTGGTTGGTGATACCCTGATCGGTGGTAGTGTCAATCAAAATGGTGCCCTTTACATGGAAGTAACCAAGGTCGGTGAGGACACAACACTTTCCAAGATTATTCATTTTGTGGAGGAAGCCCAGGGCAAGAAAGCACCGATTTCCAAGATTGCGGATCAAGTGGCTGGTGTGTTCGTGCCAACAGTGATTGTGATTGCATGTGTTGCGGCAGGTGTGTGGGCCTTTATAGGATTTCCATCTGCATTTGTTTTGAAGATATTCACGGCGGTGTTAGTGATTGCCTGTCCTTGTGCGTTAGGTCTGGCGACGCCGACTGCCATTATGGTGGGAACAGGACTTGGTGCGCGATATGGAATCTTAGTGAGAAGTGGTGAGGCGCTGGAGCAGATTCACAAGGTGACCGCGGTGGTGCTTGATAAGACAGGAACCATCACTAAGGGAGAGCCAGAAGTGGTGGACATGATGGTGAAGGAGGGTGTAGACCCTAGTGACGTGCTTTATCTGGCTGCTATGGTAGAGAAGGTGTCTGACCATCCGTTAGCCCAGGCGGTTGTGGACTGCTACGAAGGTGTGTATGGAGAAATAGGGAGCGATATTACGGACTTTGAAAATGTGTCCGGAAAGGGAATTCGCGCAAAGCTGGTTTGTAGTGAGATTGTTGATGACAAGGTGAAGGCGGATACGCTTGAGACAGAAGGTGACAATGCAAAGGAATCGCTTCGTGAAATTTGTGTCGGCAACGAAGCTTTGATGCAGGATTGTAATATTGACCTATCCTCATGGAAACAGGAATGTGATAAGGCTGGTAATACTGGCTCTACACTGGTATATGTTGCGCAGGACGGTAAGCTTATAGGAATCATTTTAATAGCGGATGCAGTGAAGGATACTTCTAAGGAAGCGGTAGCTGCTTTGAAGGATAAGGGGCTCAAGGTTTACATGATTACCGGTGACCGAGAGTCTGCGGCGAAGGACATTGCCGGTCAAGTAGGAATTGACCATGTATTTGCTGGTGTGTTACCAGAGGAAAAAGCAAGCTATATTAAGGAATTGCAAGATGACAAAGAAGTTGTTATGATGGTAGGAGATGGAATCAACGATGCTCCGGCTTTGACACAGGCAGATATCGGCTGTGCCATTGGCAATGGTAGCGACATTGCCTTGGAGTCTGGCGATATTGTGTTGATGAAGTCTGATTTGCAGGATGTGGCAAAGGCAATTAAGCTTTCCAAATTGACTATACGCAATGTAAAGCAGAACTTGTTCTGGGCTTTTTGCTACAATGTAATTGGTATTCCCATTGCAGCGGGAGTGTTGTATCCAGTAGCGGGACAGCTTCTTAGTCCTCATTTTGCAGGGCTGGCTATGGCCCTAAGCTCAGTTTGCGTGGTAAGCAATGCGTTGCGGTTGAGAAGGAAGAAGCTCTAGATGTGAGAAACTCTAGATGTAAGAAGTTGACCAAGTAAGCATTCTATTATAGAAAAGGAACTATAGAAATAAGGTGCTGTAGGAGAAAGCAACTGTAAAAGTAAGTAGTTGTAGAAGAGCGAAATTAGAGCGAAACTGTATCAGAAGAGATGAAACTATATATGCGATTGGCTTGTTTATAAAATAGTAACGATTTTATGAACGGAGGAAATGCTATGAACGGTGTCAACAAAACATTATATATACCATTGTACGGAAAGTCTTATGTAAGCAAGAAAGGTATCATTTTACAGGATACCAAGGCGGAAGAGATTTGGGACAAAGAGGGCTTTGAGTTAAAGGGAAAGTCCAAGTCGAAGTGGTTAGCATATTACATGGGAATGCGCTCGGCTGTTTTCGATAAATGGTTGCAAGAGAAGATGGAAGAGGATGAGCGTGCGGTAATCTTGCACATTGGCTGCGGTATGGATAGCCGTGTGTTGCGTGTGGGAACAAAGAATCATCTTTGGTATGATGTGGATTTTCCAGATGTTATCGAGGAACGCAAGCTTTACTACACAGAGAATGATGATTACACCATGATTGCTTCCGATGCAAGACAAATTGAATGGCTTCATGAAGTGCCAAGCAATGCCGATGCCATTGTAATTATGGAAGGAATAAGTATGTATTTGCAGATAGAGGAATTACAGACGGTGCTCAGCGCAATTTCTGCTCATTTTAACAAGGTGTCATTATTGATGGATTGTTATACGGAGTTTGCGGCGAAAGCCTCTAAGTACAAGAATCCTATTAATGATGTTGGTGTAACGGAGGTGGTGGGTGTTGATGACCCGCATATCTGGGAAGAGAATACGGATTTTGTTTTTGTGGCTGAGCATGACATGACACCAGAATCTATGATAGAGGAATTGCAGGGAATGGAACGGACATTTTTCAAGAATGTGCTAGGTGGCAAAGTGTCGGAGAAAATGTATCGACTCTTCGAGTATGAGACGGTATAAATGTTAAGGAGGGAATTATGGGATTATTTGACAGATTTAAGAAGAAGTCAGGGGACAAACTTACAACCTACGGTACAGATGATATGTATCTGTATACGGAGCAGGAGTTGAATGAATATGAGTGCTATATTCAGGAGAATTTTGGAGAATACAAAGAGGTGTTACATGAGATCATTTCGCCAGACATTCATTTGGATATTATTGTGGTCCCGCCCACAGATGAGGATCCATATTACAAGCTGATTACAATGGGTGTGGGTGCTTATGCCATGAACATTCCAGAGGATTTACAAGGTGAAGAACTAGAGCATATGGAGCTGGTTTTGTATCTTCCAAAGACCTGGGATCTTCGATCTACGGAGGAGAAGGATTATTGGCCAATTCGTTACTTGAAGATATTAGGAAGATTGCCTCTTAATATGGATACCTGGTTGGGATTTGGACATACCATTCATGGCAATGAGGATATGGAACCATTTGCGGAGAATACAGAGCTTAACAGCTTTGTGCTTTTGACTGCTTGCAATCTCATGTATGAGCGCTTGGATTTGAAGCTAAGCTCTGGCAAGAAGATTAACTTTTATCAGATGTTCCCACTCTATCAGGAGGAGTTGGATTACAAGATGGAATATGGCTTAGATGCGTTGTTGGATTTGTTTAGTGATGAGGACATCCTTCCGGTATTGAACATCAAGAGACATAATTATTGTAAATGATGAGAGGAAAAGACGATGGATTGCTGTGATAAACAATGTAATTGTTGTAAGACAAAAGAGCGAGATGA
>JAGAQX010000240.1 GCA_017622535.1 Lachnospiraceae bacterium
AAACCAATCAAAATACCTTGCAGCTTATCCGCGTCTTCCTTTTCGCCCTTAACAAGAATGTATTTCTCCTTCAAATCTTCCACAAATCCTTGCTCTACAATCTTTCCCTGTTCCATAATCATGGCATAGTCTGTGACATTTTCCATATCAGAGATGTTGTGGGTAGAGAAAAATACCGTCTTATCACCATTACCCTCATCAATATAATTGCGAATCATAGAACAAAGCTCATCACGCATAAGTGGATCTAACGGTGAAGCTGGTTCATCTAACAACAATAAATTTGTCTCTCTTGCAAATACACTGGCAAGCATGGTCTTCATCTTCATACCATCCGAAAGCTTACTAACGCTCTTGTTCTTGCTCTCCCAAATCCCCAAGTCTTTACAAAGTGTCTCATATTTTTCCTTGTCAAAATTCTCAAACAAAAGCTCATTTAATTCAGCAACCGCCTCCATGGTCCAATGTGGCAAAAAATAATTATTTGCTGACACATAACCATTGCGCTCTCTTACTTCCTCATCTGAAAATGATCCATCGTAATAGGTAATATCACCCTTATAATCCAACCTCACACCTGCTAAAATATTCATTAGGGTACTTTTCCCAGCACCATTTTCACCAATAAGTGCCGTTGCAAATCCTTCTGGTATTTGCAATTCCGGGAGATTTAATTCAAATCCCTTAAACCGTTTTTTCACATTATTCATTGTAATAACTGCTTGTGTTTCCATACGCATTTCCTTTCCTATCTCAAATTTTATTTCCTTCTAACACGATTCCTTCGTCTGTTATTCTTCTGTCAACATATCAGATTTTTGATTCATTCTTTTCTCATATCCATCCCGATTACTGTTTCTCTAAAAGCTACCAATTTCGTTATCTTCCTGCATTTCCCAAATAATCGGTTACACTTCATCCTTTGCATTTAATAAAATCTGCAAGGTTCCAACCAGTTCACTATCCGATACTCCTGCAATCCGTGCCGCTGATATCGCGTTTATTAAATGCTCCTCCATCTTGCGCATATGCTGTTCCTTTAGCATTTCACTATCCTGTGCATTGACGTAATATCCCTTACCCTGCACTGCTGTAATGAGACCCTGCTGTTCCAATTCCTCGTAGGCTTTCATAGTTGTGATTACACTAATGCGTAAATCCTTTGCCAGCCCTCGTATGGATGGTAGATATTCTCCCTGTCTCATCTTACCAGCTAAGATATCTGCCTTAAATTGCTCTGCAATCTGTTGATAAATTGGAACTCCTGAATTTTGTAATATCTTCATCGTTTCACCTGCCCATCGTATTTCCTATCTTTATTTATTCCTATTTGCCTATCGTCCTTCATACTAACTTTCTGATTTCCATCAGTTATTTGTTGTGGATGTAGCAAGCATCACTACTGTTAGTGTTGTAAGCATCGCGATATACTCCGCAATAATAGTTGCAATCACATTGTTAAGCACTGACATCTGCACACGACTGTCATCTTGCTCATATTGATTCATCACCAGCATTGTTGCATACATCAATCTCTGATACGAATCTACGCTAAATGCACCAAATCCCTTTTGCTGCTTCAAATATGCATCCACCTCTATAATCGCATCTAACATTTCTTCTTTATCCATCTGCAGCATATACAGGCTTCCATACATAACAATTCCTCTGCTGTCAAATTTCTTTTTCTTTCCCTTAAACAATGCATCCAATTCCAAAATAGCTTCACATTTCTTTGCTGTGTCTTCCTGATTCATAGCTAAAACGTGACTCAAAGACTGTGAACCATCTGTGGCACCGAATTTCTTATGCAACGCCTGATAGCAAGCCTCCATCTCGTGCATCATCCACTCTTCCGGCAACTCTGACATTGCCATTAGAATTGCAAAGGACACATCCTCTGTTCCTGTTAAAAACGGATGATCTTTTTTCATGCGTGTATAGATTCTCTTAGCAGCTTCTATCGTTAATTCCCAGCGTGTCATATCCACATGATCCACTAACAACATGGCTGCCATAGCAGTAAATGCATCCTCAGATAATTTGTACTTTTTAAACAATGCATATGCCTGAAGTGTTTTCTCCAAATATTCGGTGGAATTCTCTGCTAAAGCCATTTTCGAAAGTAACACCATTTCTCCATAGCTTCTCAAACCTGAAAATACGCCAACCTTCCCCTTCAGTATTTTTCTACATTCCTTCATCTTCTCTACATTTACCTTCTGGTTCTTCTGTGCATGCAACATGGCACATATTGGCATAATGGTTGCTCCATCCCAAACAAATCCCTTGTCTAATGCGTTCTTATTGTCCACAAACAACTGACATCTTTCCTGTAATTCCTGATTCATATTCCATACCTCTCTTTTCGTAAATATATTGATCGTTCCTTCTGTTTTCTTCTAATGTCTACACAGTCGAGATTAATGACCATTCAGTCTTTCCTTCCATTTATAAAACTGTATATGTCACACTTTTGACTGTTTATATGTTATATATACAGCATTAACAGTAATATGTCAATTATTATTTTCTAAAGTTTTTATGAAGATATAAAATGATATATATTATCTGTATGTTATAAAACAATTGCTACGCACTTCGTGCTCTCGCAATTGCTTCACATCATTCGCATTCCGACCTATCGGTCTTCATGCTTATGATGTTTAGCCCGTCAAATAAAAACATCCTCTTGCAAGTAAACTTGCAAAAGGATATTTTTGCTTGACGGGTTTTATGGCACAAATATAGACCACCAATATATGTGCAGTGTTTATGTCCATGCAATCAACATAAACACTGCACGAATATGGTAGTCCATCAGTTCCTATTTCAAGGGCTGTGTCTTCCCTTGTGATTCATTTTTTCGGTGAAACCTTTTCCTTTACCTCATATAATTACACCGCCAAATCCACATGCTGTACGGTTCCAACAGAACCGCTTTCTCTCAAGAAAACGCCTGTCTTTTGTATCACTGCATTTGTCTTGTTGGTGATGTCATTTAAATGAAACTGCGTGTTGGCACTTCCCAAATAGATTGCGCCTACATCTGCACTTTTCAAATCAATGAACTTATCCTTTCCTTCCTTGTCTTTCGTCCAGACCTTCAATTTCTTGAATATCTGGTCGTTCTCATCAATCCAGCCATTGCCATCTTCATCATACTTTGCAAGGTCTGCAAACCCGTCACCAGATTTGGTTCCAAATAATTCCGAACCATCATTAATCGTTCCATCTTCATTTTCGTCAAAGGCAAGGAATCCACTTCCTTCTCCTAATGAAGATATCTCCTCCTTGTCTCCATCTGCGTCTAAGTCAAAGAAGAATTTCTGGTCAGAAACAGATGCTGTTCCTGCATCCAAATTAATTACTAACGGATCTGTCAACACAACATTCTCCGCGGAGCCTTCCAAAAAGGAACCTGCAAAGCCTCTAGACATTTCTAAATCCACGCCAAAAGTAATCTCTCTTCCATCTGCTGTCTTTGCAATACCGGTAGCAGAAAACGAAACACTTTCCTGTTCCATCACAAAGCCACTTTTCTCCGAATATCGAACCCATGCAGTAGCACCGTTCCCTGCAGATGCTTGATTGCCAAATGCAACGCCACTAGCAGATCCTACATTGCCACTAGCAATTGCACCGTTCCCGCTAGACATGCTCACTGATAAAGCTGCTGCAGTTGCACTTCGAAGATCAATGGTGCTCACATTCTGTGACAAGCTGAAGGTTTGTCCTCCTCGCTTCACACTAGCACCAAAATGACGATCCTCCTCACAGATATCCTCCACCTTCATGCTGCGAAGTCTACCTGCATAAGCCGCTCCCTCTCCGTTCCGAATAGCCTTCAGCATTTCTAGAATACGACGCAAGGTTTTGATCATACTCTCCTCTTCTGCATTAAACTGCGGCACCGTCGGTTGAACCTCTTTTGATTTTTGCAACATATGTGCCAACGCTGCATTCTCTCCCTGGTCCTTTTGCTGCTTCTTCTGTTCCTTCAATTGTTCCAATAGCGATTGGGATTCTTTCGAGATAGATACCTCGGCAGGATTATCCCCAAGCATTGACCGAAGCTCATTCCACTTAGACGCACTCATGGTAATGGACTCCACCTGGGTTTCCTGAATTTTGCTGTAATGCCGTTTACCTGACATAGCTACAGCGCTCTCGTTGATTTTCATGGTACTCAACTCCTTTCTTTTCCATGAAATATGTAGATAGTCGAAAGGGTTTAAACTGTCGCATCTCCTTACGCAAACAGGTATGATAAACATCAGATGAATCACAAAGAATTCACCTCTAAAATAAAAAAGAAGTAGCAGAGCTTCCATGTTCCGCCACTTCACCCTTTCATATTATGTATCGGAAATACATCCTGAAAAGTTTATATTTATTTTCATTTAAATTGCAATCAGGGTGTCAAATCGCCCATTTACAGTCTTTGCCAAATCCAACGGATTCAAAATAATCTGCACCCCTAATTTGCCACCACTAATAATAATCTCATCAAAATCCTTTGCGCTTTCCTCAATAACTGTGGGATACAATTTCTTCATCCCAAGCGGTGTGCACCCGCCACGAATATAACCAGTCACCGCATTAATATCTTTTACAGGAATCATTTCTATCGACTTCTCACCCACAATTTTGGCAGCTTTTTTGAAATCAATTTCTTTGTCTACTGGAATTACAAACACATAATATCCACCACTCTTGCCAACAGTCACCAAGGTCTTAAATGACTGCTCATAAGCCTGTCCGTTCTTATCTGCAATCTGCATACCATCTATAAACTCGTCACACTCATAATGATTCACTTGATATTGCACTTTGTTCTTATCTAATATGCGCATGGCATTGGTTTTATTTTCTTTCTTCGCCATATACAAACTCCTCTCTATGCGGAATACAATCTCATTCGTACTCTAATAACAGTATCCTTTCTAATTGAAAAGTGAGCAAGCTGAACGCTTACTCACCTCATCTTTCATATCACAATGACTTTTCAAAATCACGTAACGATTACTTAGTTTCCAAAAGCTTCTCCACGCTGACAAGCTTCACACAAAGTGCAAACAGCTTCGCTGCTTCTGACATTTCCTCTGGTGTTGGGAAAGATGGAGCAATACGAATGTTGCTATCCTTAGGATCTTTACCATATGGATAAGTCGCTCCTGCACCTGTCATAATAACACCAGCATCTTTACACTTCGCTACAATTGCCTTTGCACAGCCTTCCATTGCATCGAAGGAAATGAAATATCCTCCTCTTGGCTCAATCCAGGTTCCAACTTCAAGACCTGCTAACTCTTTATTCAACACATCAAGCACCGCCTCGAACTTTGGACGCATCAATTCTGCGTGTTTCTTCATATGTGCTTCCAAGCCTTCGATATTCTTAAAGAACTTGCAATGTCTTAGCTGATTAATCTTGTCATGTCCAATGGTCTGAATTGTCATCTGGCTCATAATGAACTTCACATTCTCCAAAGAGGTTGCAACAGCAGACACACCCGAACCAGGAAAGCTAATCTTAGAGGTAGAGGCAAAAATATAAACCATGTTTGGATTACCTACCTTCTCACACTCTTCCAAGATATTCAAAATCTCATCATGCTGATCATCATATAAGTGATGAATGCAATATGCGTTATCCCAGAAAATGCGGAAGTCATCTGCTGCCGGCTTCAAATTAGCAAAACGTCTTACCACTTCATCAGAGTAGGAAATACCCGTTGGATTCGAATACTTTGGCACACACCAAATACCCTTCACTGCCTCATCATTGTTGACGTACTGCTCTACCATATCCATATCCGGACCATCCTCATAAAGAGGAATGTTAATCATCTCAATTCCAAAATATTCTGTAATTGCAAAATGTCTATCATATCCAGGAACTGGACACAAGAATTTCACCTTATCTAGCTTACACCATGGTGTGGAACCATTTACTCCCTTGGTCATAGAACGAGAGATTGTATCGTACATGATATTAAGGCTTGAATTACCACAGACAATTACATTGTCCTTCTGTACAGACATCATATCAGCCATAAGACGTCTACACTCACCAATACCATCCAAATCACCATAGTTACGTGTATCGTTACCAAGCATCGTGTGCATATCAGAGGAACTATTAATTACATCCAACATCGGCATAGCAAGCTCCAACTGGGAAACTCCTGGCTTACCTCTTGCCATATTAAGTTGTAAACCCTTTGCCTGCGCATCCTTATATTCCTGTGATAATGACTCTTTCATCACCAACAATTCTGCTTTGGTTAAATCCTTTAATGGTTTCATCTATCGTCCTCCTTGTTCATGTATCTATTCTTGTTTCTATTCACTATCATTTCAGACCCTGAAATGCTGATTAATTATCTAAAGTTCTCACTGAACTTCAAAAAACTCAACAATAATCTTATGTATAATACCATAAATGATACCTGATTGGAAGATAGAAAACCTAGTTTTTTAC
>JAGAQX010000241.1 GCA_017622535.1 Lachnospiraceae bacterium
CTATATTCCTCAAACGCGGACATAAATCGTCCGCTTAGCACGGTTTCCTTTGATAATTCCGGCATTTGTTTTAACAATCTTCGTTCCGAAACAGAATACTTTTCATCCGGCTTCATCCATACAAAAACACAAAGCAGTACAAAAATAACACCCACTAAACAGATAAATATATGAAATTGTAGGTTTGAATGTTTCTCTCTTTGCTCTTCCATACATACTCCTAAAATCTAAAATATAAGAACGGGTTAAAGGAACCGTCAATCAGATAGGCAGTTGATAAGAATAGCATCGCTATTACTAACAACGCTTCCAAAACAGCCACTACACAAGTATTTCCTATCTTTTTGCGCAAGGATTCATAACACATTTTGGGAACATGTGTTGCGCCTATTATCGCTATCAATAAAATACCACAATAGCTTCTAAGGTAATAAGTACACTGCGTTCCCACAATTTCCTTATGTGCTACATCTCCCATAAAGAACAGACTTCCCACATCTGTACATAGTTCACTCATATTACCGGCACTAAAAATAACAAAGCTCACTGTCACCACAAGAAACATATAAATGCGACTCCAGATTCTACTTGCTTGCAACCGATTGTATAGCCACATTTTCTCTACCATCAACAATACGGCAAAAAACAATCCCCATAGTACAAAGTTCCACTGTGCTCCATGCCAGAAACCTGTAATCATCCATACCACCAAGATATTAACCGTCTGTTTGGCAAGTCCCTTTCGGTTGCCTCCAAGAGGAATGTACACATAGTCACGAAACCAGCTTCCCAAGGAAATGTGCCATCTTCGCCAAAACTCTGTCACGCTCTTACTCACAAACGGATAGTTGAAGTTTTCAGAGAATTCAAATCCCAGTAGTTTGCCAAGCCCGATTGCCATATCGCTATAACCACTGAAGTCAAAATATATCTGTAAAGAAATAGCCACCGCATACAACCAGTAAAATGCCAGAGTTTTCTCATCGGACACCCGGAACACTTGACACAATTCACCAAGCTGATTCGCAATCAATACCTTTTTCCCTAAACCGGTTGCAAAACGTTTCATACCATCTGCAATCCTGCTGCTTTCTAGTGTTCTCACACTCAGCTGTCTATTAATATCTGAATACCGAACAATCGGGCCTGCAATTAGCTGTGGAAACATAGAAACATAGGTGGCCAGTTTCAAAAAGCTAGTTTGTTTCTCCACTGTTCCACGATACACATCCACGATATAACTGATAATCTGGAAGGTGTAGAAGCTGATACCAATCGGCAGCGCTACTTTTAAAAGTGGTATTTCTGTTTTCAATGCCACATTGATATTGCTCACCAAAAAATCTGCATATTTGAAATAAATAAGTGCACACAAACAAGCCCCCACCGAAACTATCATCACATGTTTCTTTGGAAGCTTATCCATAAGCATTCCCGCTGCATAACCAACTGTAATAGTTACTAGCATCAAGATTACATATTTCGGTTCTCCCCATGCATAGAACACAAGACTTGATAGAAACAGCACCAGATTCTTTCCTTTTGCTGGTGCAAGATAATACAAGCCAAGTACAATGGGCAGAAAATAGAATAAAAATGTAATACTGCTAAATACCATTCTCTTTTCTATGCTCCTTCTAATCGAACTATATAAAAGTATATTACTGATATGCATATATGGAAAAAGTCCTAATTTATTATAGGACTTTTCCATACACATAATTATATTTTAAAAATCATATCTCTCGTGTACATCAGCAATAACACGCTCATACATTATTGTGCAATCACTTCTTCATACAAAACATAAGCATTGCCGTATGCTTCTGTCACTTTCGCTTTAAACACATCGATTGTATCACCCAAACCAAATGCAGAAACCACATAATCATCAATTACTACAATCACCATTTTTTCTGGCATCCCACACATCCACTGTTTTGACATAATATTGTCTTTCAATGCAGTCGCTACTGCTTCCACATCTTCTTTGTTCTCTGCCTTTACGTGGTATACACCAGCTGTAAAATTATTAGCCATCATAGCATTCATCATAGATGCTGCATCATCAATTTGTTCCACTTGTGCTGTTGGAAACCCTAAAGTTACATCTAGCTCCTCTGCATTTGTTGCATCAAATGCTGCTGGTCCCTCAAAATTCTGATTAGCAGAATCGCCACCAGCTACAGGGAACTTGTCTGCCTCTTCATAAGCGCCCCAAACAGTTGTAAGAATTTCTAACGCATTGCCGATCACGACTTCATTTTCTGGGGTTTCACCTTCTAGCTTCGAATCGTCATCTACTACAGATTCTGTTGCCACTCCTGTACTTGTATTTCCTGTATCATTCGTATCATCCTCGTTGCCACAACCTGCCAAGGATAACATCATGCATGTCATTGTAATTAGTAATAATTTCTTTTTCATATCTATTCTCCTTACTTTTTCATATTCTTTTCGTTTATAACTTAGCTTGTACTCCTATGTTATATGTTTATCCAATTAACATTTTGTATGCATATAACACACCGGAACATTATACCTTATTATGCACCAAAACAAAAGGACTTACTGACAAAATTTCCTTTCTGTCAAAGCTCTACGCATCTCTTCCATTGTGGGCGTTCCAAAATTCCGTCTTAATCTGGATAAACTCTTCAATATTCCTCATCACAACAAAGAGTCTTGCTCGATTTTCAAATTCCAATCGTTCCACCGGCAGTGGTCTTTGCTTCATATAAAGATCCATTTCACGAAATAGTTTCATCAACTCATGACCGTCATTGTCTCTATGAAATTTCGTAGCCATCATTTTTAGATAATGAGAAATCGCTTTCGCCGTTTCTGGAGTACTATCCAATTTTCGCACATTTTTATACATTTCAAACAGCACCTGACATTGCCGATCTCGCATCATGATATATTCAATATCATAACGATCATCCTTATTAAACTGATTCAGATAATTTTCCTCAGCTAAATTCTTTGCACTCCGGATCATTTTGCGTAGCTCAATAAAGCTTTCTGCATTGTAATCCGTCATATCCACATTTATAATTCTCTCTGACATTCGATTCAAAATCTCCACAATCTGCGTGTCTGCCTGTTCTTTCAGCTCCTCGATTGCATCTACCTTCTTTCTCAGATGGAGATTTGCAACAATACCAGTCCCTACACCTATAACAAAAATCAAAACCTCATTCAGAATTGTCTCTCCATTCATCATACCATAGGTAACAAAATGGGAAATCAACACTGCATTCATTGTCATTGCATAATACCAATGTAATATATGACAAAGGATAATATAAATTGAAAAATACAAAAGAAAACCGGATATTGAAAATCCCAACACCTGAAAACACAGATATGCCAGTACTAAGGAAACCACAAATGCGTAAAATCTCGTAAGAGCCGTCTGCAAGGTTTCCTTTTTCGTTGGCTGGATAGTAAGGATTGCTACAATACCTGTGGATATAGAGTGCTGTAAATGAAAAAACTCCGCCAAGAAGATTGCACCTATCGTCGCAAGAATTATTTTTGTAGCATTTAACAACATTATTCGATTCGCATTTTTGATTTGTGTTTTCAAAAAGTTCAACGAAATCATCACCTCATCTTATAATAGTATTTTCGTTTTTTATATCTTTAATCATCCTCTTTTATTATACAGTATAACTATTTAATATAATACTATCTATATACAACAAAATTAGCTCTGCTTTTATCTTTCATTTAGCAAAAAAATTCTACTCATAATCTGCAAACTTATGAGTAGAATCTTATTATTCCCTTATACTATTGTACCGCTTGTTTCATAAACTCCAAATACTGATTTTCCGGCAATGGTCTTGAATAATAATACCCCTGCAAATAAGCAACGTCCTTCTCTGTCAACATATCTACCTGCTCCTGCGTTTCTACACCCTCCGCCACAATATGACGTCCTAGACGATGAATCATATCTACACAGGAATTAAGGATTACCTTCGCGCCCTCACTATCTTCTTCAAAGCACGGCCAGATCAGGCTCTTATCCAGTTTAATCAGGTCAAAGCCCACCTCTTCCATCTTAGAGAGATTGGAGTATCCTGTTCCAAAATCATCCATAGAGAAACCAAATCCAGCATCTTGTAAACATTTCATATTCTGTTCCAGAATCTCTTCTGCTTCTACCGCCGCAGTTTCTGTAATCTCTAAGTTGATACAATTCGGTGAAAGCTCATACCGTTTCATACATGCAAGCAACCGTTCCGGCAAACGCAGGTCAACAATCTGTTTACCTGAAAGATTGACTTCAATATATTCAATACCTAGATCCTGAAGATTGTTCTCTTTATAGAACTTACATACCTTCTCAAATATAATTTGTCCCAGCTCATTGATATAACCTCTGCGCTCTGCAATTGGAATAAACAACTCTGGAGATACAAATCCTACGGTTTCCTTGTCCTTCAAACGAACTAAAGCCTCCGCCGACACAAATCTTTGCTTCTTCGTAGAATAAATTGGCTGATAGACAACCTCTAACCCATCTTCTTTGATTGCCTTTTGTACAAGTTTTTCTACGGTTTCATAATACTGATATTTTTCAACCATATCCTGATTGATAACAAATTGCACTCTACCGTTGGCATCAAACTGATTACCGTTGACAAAATCGAACACATTCTCCACTTCCAAATAAGTGGTTGCATAAGTTGGGCA
The DNA here is from genome assembly GCA_017622535.1 of Lachnospiraceae bacterium. GTDB lineage: Bacteria > Bacillota > Clostridia > Lachnospirales > Lachnospiraceae > CAG-590. The sequence continues at coordinate 4,708 of JAGAQX010000241.1, forward strand.
TTCCAAAACCGTCAGCCGCAAATCTGCCATTTCATGGTCAACTACTAATTCCTTCTGAATTGCCTCCACTAAACCATCCAGCAGAATCTGCTCGCATTCCCGTTTATCATTTAATATCACCGCAACCATCTGGCGATGACTGTGATATGCATCCTCTCCTGTATAAGAAGACATCGCTCTGGCAATATGCTCCAAAATATGTGCTAGTTCCGAATTACCGTATGTAGTCCGCACCAAACGTTCATTCATAAGTGCTACATTGACAATCCAAAAAGTCTGCTTGGACTCTAATTTTTCTGTTACCACAAGGCCATATGCTTTCTGGCTAAACACACTTTCCATATCACAATCCATATACTCTCTTGGATTCTCCATAGATATATAGACAAACAATGTCATCAATGCTAACGCCATAGAAGACAACAATAAATGAGGATACAAAAACTGTAGCACTGCGATACCCAACCATACCGCAATACCTATGGTAATGGTACTTCTCTCATGTGGTACGAAGCAACTCTTTTTCTTAAAGAGTCGAACTATAATCATACACATATACACCGCAACCGATATATAAATCGTCAATGCCATTGTTCCATAGGAATACATACCATCTTCTCCAACATAGTAATGAATTCCACCAAACAAAACCATTATAAATGCAATGAGCAACGGAACCATACGAAGAAATAATTCTTTTGCAGCATAGCGTCTCTGTTCTCTTTCTTTCACATCTACATAGAGATAGAGAAAGAAAATGGTTAAATCCAAGGTTCCAATAAATAACTGATGTGCAACACGGTTCAACCAAGGCATCACTGTCTCCATATGAAGCAATGTATAAAGCGAACATAGCTCAAATACGATATTAAACCCTGCACTTGCCAAAAATGCCGCAAACAACTTTGTGGACAAAAACGGCATTCGCTTATTTCGAAAGAAATTGAATATAATTGTAACTACTACTGCTAATGAAACAATCTGTGTTCTGTATTCCATATCTGCACCCCCTCGTGTACATTACTTTATCCTCTTTTCTTATGATACCAATTCTACAAGCCCACAGCAAGTAAAATGAATATAAATTTTACGTAAAAAAGCAAGAATCTTTATTTCAAGATACTTGCTTTTTTATTTGACCACTTTATTATTTTCTCTTTACCGGAATCCATACACCACTTTCATAATTCGCTGCAGACATATCTCCTTTGGTGTACCATTCAATATTCACATATTGTGCCACC
>JAGAQX010000242.1 GCA_017622535.1 Lachnospiraceae bacterium
ATAACTGTGGTAGAAACTAATATATCAATCTTCTTCTCGGCAAATTCCCGCATAATCCGATTTTTCTCATCTGGTGACATTTTTCCATGTAAATACGAAATATTAATCTCTTTTGGAAATACCTCTAAAAGGTTTTCCTGGTATTCTACAACGTTCTCTGCATCTACATTCTCACTCGCTTCTACCATCGGACAAATAATATAAATCTGATGTCCTGCTTTAATCTGATCTTGCATAAATCTATAAGCTGTAGGACGATATTTCGGTCCCACCACACAGTTCTTAATTGGCAAACGATTCGCCGGCATATCCTTCATGATAGATATATCCAAATCTCCGTACATAATAATGGCTAAAGTCCTTGGTATTGGCGTTGCGCTCATTACTAAAACATGTGGCTCATTGCCTTTTTCCGAAAGTAATGCCCTCTGTCTTACGCCAAAACGATGCTGTTCATCCGTAATAACAAGCGCAAGGTTGTGATATATCACTTTTTCCTGTATCAAAGCATGGGTTCCAATTAGTACATCAATCTCACCCTCTGCTAAAGCAGCATATATCTTTCTCTTTTCCGAAGGCTTTGTAGAACCAACCAAAAGTTCTACCCTCACACCAAACGGCTCTAAATCCTTCTTCACACCTTCATAATGCTGTGCAGCTAATACTTCTGTAGGTGCCATAAACGCTGCTTGATACCCATTCTTAACGGTAGCTAATAACGCAATCTCTGCAACCACCGTCTTACCAGAACCAACATCACCCTGTATAAGACGATTCATAACAGTACTACCTGTCATATCCTTACGTATCTCGAAAACAGCATTTCTTTGCCCTTCCGTTAACTCAAAGGGCAAACCACAAATAAATGCTTCTGTCTCCTGCCAATCATCAATTATGTAATGATTCTCTGCTTTCACTGTTCGCTCACGCAACATACGCATATGCAAAATAAACCAAAAGAACTCATCAAACACTAAGCGATTACGACACTGAATTAATCCGTCGAAGTCCTTTGGGAAATGAGAACCCTGAATTGCTTCTTGTATGGACATTAAACAAAACTTATCACAAACAGTTTCTGGCACATGATCCTCTAATTGTGACAAAATCGGCAAAGCAGCATTAATTGCTTTCGTAACCACCTTATTACTCAATCCTTCTGTCAATGGATACACTGGTTGTAAGGAGGATAGCTTTTCCTTATACTGTGCTTCCGTGTAGTACTCTGGATGTTCCATTACACGCTGATGATTCCTTACAGATATCGTTCCAACAAAATAATAAGTCTGTCCGATATGAAAAACCTGCTTTAAAAACGGAGAATTAAACCAAGTAAGCTTTACGGCTCCTGTTCCATCTTTCACCATACAAGTAACAATCATTAGACTACGAATCTTCTTCACATCAACGTAGGACTGTATCGTTGCCTTAATTGTAACTCTGGTACCAAATTCTGCCTGTTCAATATCCACCGGTTCATCATAACTAAGATACGTTCTTGGATACAATCTCAACAAATCATCTATCGTATGCACTTTCAACTTTTCAAATAAAGTAGCTGTTTTGGGACCAATACCCTTCAAGCTATCGATTCTATCTGTGATATTCATATCTTCCTCCATCCAGCAACGCATGAACATTTGTTCTAGTTGTATTATACGTTATTTCTCATATTTGTCAATAAATGATACAGTCGCTTAAATCTATAAAACAAAGAGATTTCGCCATATTTTCTATTAACGGATTTTTCCTCTCTCTTGACAAAGAGCCAAAAAAGCCTCAAACTTCAAACTCCAATCGTTAGATTTTAGGTCCAACACTTTGGGACAGTTCAAAATTTGAGGCTCATACAGTCTTAAAAATAAATAGATTACTCTACTGATAAAATATAATAATAGATTGGCTGACCACCATAATTAAATTCCACATCACAATCCGGATAGGTTTCTTCTACATAATCAGCAAATTCTTGTGCATCCTCTTCCTTCACATCTGCACCATAATAAATGCTAATCAACTCCGAATCCTCATCTACCATAGCAGCTAACAGTTCTTTTGTCGTTGTATCCAAATCCTTAGATACAGCCTTGATTCCAACATCATCAATACCCATGATGTCACCAGCATTAATCTCCTTGCCATCAATGCTGGTATCACGAACTGCATAGGTAACCTGGCCAGTTTTAACATTGCCCATTTCCTCTGTCATGTTGGCAAGATTCTCCTCACCTTTCTTATTAGGATCAAAGGCAATCAAGGATGCAACACCCTGTGGTGCCGTCTTAGAAGGAACAACAATAATCTCCTTATCCTCTGTTAAATCCTGTGCCTGGTTGGCAGCTAAAATGATATTCTTGTTATTCGGTAAAATGTAAATCGTATTTGCATTCACTTTATCAATGGCATTCAACATATCTTCCGTACTTGGATTCATAGTCTGACCACCCTCAATCAAGTAATCCACGCCTAGATCCTTGAAGATATCATTCATACCCTCACCAACAGATACCGCAATAAATCCATATTCCTTACGTTTCTCTTCTACCGGTTCTTCCTTTGTTTCTTTTGATGCCTTTCTCTCCGCAGCCTGGGTTGCAGCCATTTGCTCTGCTTCCATAATCACCTTTTCTCTATGCTCTTCACGCATATTATCTACTTTCATACTAGTCAAAGAACCATATGTGAGACCACGTTCAAATGCAAGACCAGGGTGATTTGTGTGAACATGAACCTTCACAATCTCATCATCAGAAACCACAACTAAAGAATCACCAATGGACTCTAAGTATGACTTAAATTCTTCCTCAATCTTCATATTATACTCTTTTTCAAGCATAATAATGAACTCTGTACAATAACCATATTTGATATGAGAAGTATCTATATCCTTGCGATCAATTCCTGCAGAATTTGTTGTCTTAAGACCAGATGCATCTGGTGCAGGCTTACTGTCTGTACCGTCTGCGGAATAACCATTTGTGAAGTCATAAGTCGCCTTACCAGATAGCGCATCGAACGCCCCCTCTAAAATCGTCATAAGACCTTCTCCACCAGAGTCTACTACACCAGCTTCTTTCAAAACTGGAAGCATATCTGGAGTCTTGTCTAATACTTCCCTACCATATACTAATACTTCTTTTAAAAACTCTAAGAAATCTTTTTTTGATTTACCAAGCTCTGTTGCTTTATCTGCCATTCCCTTAGCAACGGTTAGAATCGTACCTTCCTTTGGTTTCATAACTGCCTTGTAGGCTGTTGCAACTGCACGATTAAAAGCATTCGCAATATCTTCATTAGATACCTCTGTCTTACTCTCAAGTTCCTTACAAAGACCACGAATGAGCTGAGATAAAATAACACCCGAATTACCACGTGCACCACGTAAAGAT
>JAGAQX010000031.1 GCA_017622535.1 Lachnospiraceae bacterium
CAAACGTACAATATAAGACACACTTGGTGTTGGGGTAACATGCATCAAATAAACATCTGCACCACTAGCAGTCAATCCTGACACTAATGCGTACTCAAACATATAAGAAGAACGTCTTGTATCCTTGCCAATTACAACGGTTGCTTTGCCATCCTCATGGTTCTTACCGTAGTAATAACCCAAATATCGCCCCACCTTATACGCATGCTCAACTGTCAAATCCACATTCGCTTCTCCACGAAATCCATCTGTTCCAAAATACTTACCCATAATGATACCTCACCTTATCGTCTTTCTATTTTACCGCTAAGTTGTTGTCATCTAGACTTATTTACGAATAATACTTACTGCTTTGTGATGATTCACAACCTCCGCATAGGTTACATTGCCTCCAAACTCACCATCCAAAGTCCAGCTAACAGCCTGTTCACTCTCAACCACAATCTTCTTTGCTTTGAACTGGTACATATAAGCCGGATTAAACTCACCCATGAAATATGCGGTCACCGTTGCCTGCAAATCAATCGGATTCTTTGGATACTTTACTAATAACACCTCATACAAACCATCATCAAATTTCGCAAGCTTTGCATTGGGCGTGGTAAATCCGCCCACTGACAACGAATTCGTAATCATCCCTATAATAAAATCATCTTCCACTACATTACCATCATATTCAAACTTCATATGATAAGAATTCAAATTGGCAATACCCTTAATTCCTTCAAACACATACGCTGCGTGGCCAAAATAGTTCTTATTCTCCTGTGGCGTTGTATATGTCACATCTGTAAAAGCACCAAATGCTGCCACATATACAAAGGAATCTCCATTGAAGGAACCAACATCCACTGGCCTTGGTCTATATTTCACAATTCTCTTTGCAGCACGCATTGGATCCTTCGGAATGCCTAAGCTCTTTGCAAAATCATTCGTTGTTCCACATGGAATATATCCAATCGGTGTGTCGCAACCACACTTCATACAACCGGTCACAACCTCATCTAATGTGCCATCGCCACCTGCACACACAATCAAATCATACAGCCAACCCTCTTCTGACACAATGCGAACCGCATCCTCCTTTGCCTGGGTTGGATAAACTCTTACGTTGTAATCCGCCTTCACAAATAAATCCACGATATCGAATAGCTTTGTCTTAATATGCTTCCGACCTGCAGACGGATTCAAAATGAATAACAAACTCTTCATTTCAAAACACAACCTCCTGGTGCTTTATTACGAAAGAACTTTTCTGTGTTTCCTCATAATTCATTATATGTATCAACAAATAAACATATACTGATACATTATACCCCTTTCCACTAGACTTTGGCAAGAATTTTATCATTGTTACACAAGATGTTGTTGTTTTTTCTCATTTTGGGTTTCATATCAACCCCAAATATTCGCTTTGAAAACATCTCGCTATGATATTTTTCAAAATATTTGTTATAGTCATTATATTATATGCCCCAACAAAGAAAATGACCGCATTTGTGTCATTATACAAACGCAGTCACTATAAATTCTATTCAGTATCAGTTATGCTGATCAAGCAATTATGAGTATCTTTTTAAAAACTCCTCATATCCCTCTCTACGCAGCTTACAGCTTGGGCAATTACCACAACCATCTCCCTTGATACCGTTATAACAGGTCAAGGTCATTTCACGTATCAGATCTAATCCATTCAAATCAGCTGCTAATTTCCATGTATCCGCCTTATCAATCCACATCAACGGCGTCTCAATACAAAAGGTATAATCCATTGCCAAATTCAATGTTGTCTCTAAGGATTTAATAAATACATCTCTACAATCTGGATAACCCGAAAAATCACTTTGAGAAACACCCGTTACTAAATCAGTAATCCCTCTCTGTTTTGCAAACACAGCAGCAAATGTAAGGAATAACATATTTCTTCCGTCCACCACACTATTGGGGGTTCCCTCTTCTGGTGCATTTTCATCCACTTCAATATCTGCACGGGTCAATGAATTCGGTGCCAACTGATTCAACAAGGACATATCCATCACTTGCAGCTCCACACCAAACTTGTCTGCAATTTCCTTTGCACATTCAAGCTCTGCCTTATGCTTTTGACCATAATCAAAGGATACTGCCACTACATTCTCATAACGATCAAGTGCCCACAACAGACAGGTTGTACTATCCTGTCCACCACTAAATACAACTACCGCTTCTTTTTTATTTCTTGTATTCATGTTCATAATGTATATTCCTTTCTCCGATATTATGTCAACCGCCTTTGATTACTATATTGCTCTATCTAGTCTGAAACTATAGTTATTGCAGTTTACACAATATTCATCATATATTATTTCATCATCATAAATAGCTTATTCTGTAACGTAGCATCCGTTTCAAATCTACCACGTAAGGTTGTAGTCACTGTCTTGGCAGAAGGCTTCTTAATTCCTCTCGCTGTCATGCAGCTATGATTTCCTTCTATATAAACAGCCACATCTTCGGAGCCAGTTGCCATTGTAATGACCTCTGCTATATCTGTACCGATTCTTTCCTGTAATTGCAACCGCTTTGCCACCATATCTGCAATTCGCGCAATTTTACTTAAGCCAATCACACGTCCCTTTGGAATATAAGCCACCGTCACCTTCATATCATACATCAACGCTAAATGATGCTCACAGTAGGAAAACA
>JAGAQX010000243.1 GCA_017622535.1 Lachnospiraceae bacterium
AAAAAGTTTGGTGGAGTAGAATAAATTGCTTAGGAAGCGGGTGTTGCATCCGCTTTCTTTCAATATAATGCGTTATGTGTTGTTTTCTTTAAAGTGATTTTTGTGCATTTTTGCAACATGATAAGCATTATACTGAGAGAAATATGAAAGGAGAAAGTTGTATTGAATGAGTAAGAATACAACGATGAATGCTATGGGAATACAAGAGATTAAGAACATTTTAAAAGATGCAAGTATTGAGGAGTTAAAGGCACTCATTCCACAATTTGAAACAGACGAGCGGGCAGGTGTAGTAAAGCTGATTGAAAGTGCGAGAAAACGAATTGCTGCATTTGAAGCAGAGGTGGAGCGCACCTATCAGATGAAGGAATATGAAAGAAAATATGAAAATTGCCGATATATATGTGGAATAGACGAGGTTGGACGTGGTCCCCTTGCAGGTCCGGTTGTGGCTGCGGCAGTTGTATTGCCGAAGGATGTAGATATCTATTATCTCAATGATTCAAAGCAGTTATCCGCCAAGAAACGTGAAGAATTGTATGATGAGATTATGGAGAAAGCAATCGCTGTTGGTGTTGGTTTTTCAGATGAGAAATGTATAGATGAGATTAACATTTTGCAGGCAAACTATGTTGCTATGAGAGAGGCAATTTCGAAGCTTTCAGTAAAGCCAGATATTTTATTAAATGATGCGGTGAAGATTCCGGATGTGGATATTCCGCAGGAAAGTATTATTAAAGGAGATGCCAAGAGTGTGTCTATCGCAGCAGCAAGTATTATTGCAAAGGTAACGAGAGACCGCTTTATGGTTGAGATTTCTGAGAAATATCCGGAATATGATTTTGCAAGTAATAAGGGCTATGGAAGTCCGAAGCATCTTGCAGCATTGAAGGAGATTGGACCATGTGAGATCCATAGAAGGACCTTTATAGGAAACCTAATATAATCATAAAAGATATGGGAGAGCAACGAACACTGACCTTATGTGTAGTGAAAGGATAGAGGTGTTCATACGAATCGATATGTGGAAGGAGGATTGTTATGCAGATTGGAAATCGAGTGATACAAAGCTATGATGCGAACATTCAGGATAGAAGCAAATTAGATAATGCAAAAGCTGCTGAACAAACGAAGCAGACACAATCCTCATCGGCTGTAGCAGCATTAAAGGAAGGTGCAGTATTCAAGGGTGAGGTTTTGAATATTGTTGATGATAAGATTACGATTTCGCTAGAGGATAAAGCACAGCTTATGGCACGATTACAACAGGGTGTGGAGCTTGGTGTCGGTGACCGTTTATTGTTTGCAGTGAAGGAGAATAATGCCAGTCAAATTTTGATTAAACCATTGTTTGACTCGTTACATAGCGCTCAAACACAGGTGTTAGAACGTGCATTAGATGCAGCAGGTCTTTCACCTACAGAGAAGAATTTTTCGGCAGCAAAGGAGCTTATGGAAGCAGGTATGCCGGTAGACAAAGGGAATATAGTAAAGCTGCTTTCCCAAAGTATGAAATTTGAAGGAACTTCCATGCAGACTTTGGTAGGACTTAATAAGATGAATATACCAGTGAACGAAGCAAATATTGCACAGTATGAACGGTATCAGGGTATGCAACATCAATTAAGTGGTGATATCGGAACCGCTGCTGAGGGAATGGCTTCTTTCACTCATGCATTTCCGGAAGGAACCAGTGGACAAACCTTGGTATCAGTGGCAAATCAGATTTTGGATATGTTTATGCCAGAACAAATGCCAAAGGATGCTGTTGCCACGAATGAATTACCACAAGAAGCCACACAGAATGGTCAAGTGGTAAATCAGAACGGTCAATCGATTGCGGAAGGAACAATGCTTACCGGTGAACAAGGTCTACCGGTACCAAAGCAAGGTTCTTTAGAAGGACAGGAAGCATTGTTAAAAGCGCAAACCAATGTCAATTCTGAGCATTCGGTGGTTGCAAATGATGCAAAGGATAAATTAACCACCGAATCATTAGCACAACAAGGAACAGAGCAGGTTTCAGAAGAACACTCACAGTCTGAACAGGGAAGCGTTAAGAATACCGTATCATTAACACAGATTGCGGAACATACTGGTCTAAATAAAGAAGCGGTGACCAATCTTTCTAATTTGATGAGCAAAGCTGGGGTGTCAGGTGAACAGTTACAGACCATGTTTCAAAATGCCAATTCACCGGAGGAATTGATGAAGAATATGCTCCAAACATTAACTACCAGTGGTGCAAATGAACATGCCATTCGTCAGGTATTGGATTCTCGTGAATTTAAAGATATGTTGACCGATGTAATTAAGAAGAATTGGGCATTGAATCCTAAGGATATGAAAGATCCAAAAGAAATCGATGAGTTATATGAAAGGGTTGTGAAGGAAAGCAAGTCCTTTGAAAATCTGATTGCAAACAACGGTGGTGAACCAAAGCAATTTGAACAGAGTTTTCAGAATATGCGCCAAAATATGCAGTTTATGGAGCAGTTGAACAATCAGATGATATATGCACAGATGCCATTAAAATTATCCAATCAGAATGCGAATTCAGAGCTCTATGTGTATGCAGATAAACGTAAGCTTGCGCAGAAAAAGGATGGTATTAGTGTGATGTTGCATCTAGATATGGATAATTTAGGACAGACGGATGTTCATGTTACATTGACTGGAAGTAATGTTAATGCAAGATTTTATCTCAATGATCAAGAAAGTGTGGATATTGTTGCAGATAATATTAACCAGCTAGCGAAACAATTAGCAGATAGAGGTTTTTCGTTGACAAATGAGGTAATTAAACGTCAGCCACAGGAATCTATTAATAAGGTTGTGGATGAAGTGATTGATGAGAATGCAGAGAGAAGTATTAAGAGATATACTTTTGATGCTAGAACTTGATGTGAACATTTCGAATGTTCTTATGTTTTTGTCCAATGATGTATCGTGGTCATTGAACATAAAAATAGACCATGTTATTGATTGAGCAGAAAAGGCATAGGTAGAAATGAGTTAGGAGGGAATGACTTGGAGTATAATAAACCAGAAAAAAAGAAAAAAGCGGTTGCACTAAGCTATGATCCAGGCAATCAGGCACCACAGGTTATTGCCTCTGGACAAGGTGCTATTGCTGAGCGAATTATAGAAAAAGCAAAGGAAGCGGATGTTGCAACCTATAAGGATGAGGGACTTACTGATACCCTGTTAAAGCTTCAGGTGGGAGATATGATTCCTCCAGAGCTTTATGGAGTGGTTGCAGAGATACTTGTATATGTGGATCGCATGGACAAGATTAAGAGTAAAATTATGAAGTAATGCAAAGATATGAAAGAAGGAACAAACCAACAGAATGATAAAAGAGTCAAACAAACGCAAGCTAGGGGCAAAGGTAGAACAGCTTGTGAGTGAATATCTTAATACGCACGGTTTTACAATTCTCGAGATGAATTATCGTTGTAAACAGGGTGAGATTGATATTATTGCGAAGGATCAGGAATACTATGTGTTTATTGAAGTGAAATATCGGAATAACACGAAGTATGGAACACCACAGGAAGCTGTGGGCAGTGCAAAACAGAGAAGAATTTGTAATGCGGCGCAATATTATCTGTATAGTCATAGATTGAGTGAAGCTACACCGGTACGTTTTGATGTAGCAGCAGTGTTAGAGAATAAGATTACGTATTATAAGAATGCGTTTGAGTTTATAATATGATATATATAATTTTGTTATTTGTATATCGAATATAATATACATAGAAAGCATATATCAAAAGATTTCTATATAGGAGAAGAAGAATGCAGATTCAATATATTAATGATTCAAATACATGTCAAGTCAAAGAAAATGCAGGTGTCACCTACATTACTTTCCCTAAACTAGAGCAATATCATAATAAAATGATTCATGGTTTTTCTACCCGACTAGGCGGCGTGTCAAAAGAACACCTAGGTTCTATGAACTTAAGCTTTACAAGAGGAGATGATGTGGAAGCTGTGATGGAAAATCACAGACGCTTTGCAAAAGCCTTAGGCTATGACGAGAGCAAGCTTGTATTTTCCAATCAGGTGCATTTGACGAATTTTCATAAGGTAATAAAGGAAGATTGTGGCAAAGGAATTACAAGAGAAAGTGACATTTTAGAAATTGACGGTTTGGTAACCAATGAGCCAGGAGTACCACTGATTACATTCTATGCAGATTGTGTTCCGTTGTTTTTCTATGATCCAATAAAACAGGTGATTGCTATGGCTCACTCTGGTTGGAAAGGAACAGTAGAGCGCATCGGTGCAAAGATGGTTTCCTATATGGAAGCGGAATATGGTTCTAAGCCAGAGGATATTATATGTGCTATTGCACCATCTATTTGCCATAAATGCTATGAGGTTAGCGAGGATGTTGCTTTACGTTTCCTAGAAGTATTTGGAGATGGATATGGAGAGGATTTGCTATATAAGAAAGAAAATGGTAAATATCAGTTAAATCTTCATAAGGCATGCGAGATTACTTTATTAGAGGCAGGAATTACATCAGAGCATTTGGATATCACAGATATCTGTACCTGTTGTAATTCGGGATTCTTATTTTCGCATCGTGCAAGTAACGGAATGCGTGGTAACCTTGCAGGTGTGATGATGCTGAAGGAAGTCTCAAACATTTAATAAAGAAAGATAATTTTGAAATAATGGATGATTTGGCGTGAAAAGTTGATTAACTTGCTGTTTTGTTTTAGTATTTTTGTAATTTATTTAGTGAAAATGTATGTTTACAAAAGCATTTCTCTATTGTAAACTATGGAGAGTTGCAGTTTGATATTAGTAACGTACAGTTTTGTTTTGTTAGAGCAGATAGGCTCAAAAGAAAAGGAGGATGACAATGAGTAAACCAATTGTTGCCATCGTAGGAAGACCGAATGTTGGTAAATCCACATTATTTAATGTGTTAGCCGGTTCAAAGATTTCAATTGTAAAAGATACACCTGGTGTAACCAGAGACCGTATCTATGCCGATGTGAACTGGTTAGATTATAATTTTACAATGATTGACACTGGTGGTATTGAACCGGAGAGTCAGGATATTATTATTAAGAGTATGCGTGCTCAGGCACAGATTGCTATTGATACAGCGGATGTTATCATGTTCTTGGTGGATGTTCGTCAGGGTTTAGTGGATGCAGACCATAAGGTAGCAGATATGCTTCGCCGCTCTCATAAGCCAGTGGTTTTGGTAGTGAATAAGGTAGATAACTTTGATAAGTTCATGCCAGATGTATATGAATTTTATAACTTAGGATTGGGTGATCCGTTCCCAGTTTCTGCAGCTTCCCAGTTAGGTCTTGGTGATATGCTAGATGAAGTGGTATCTCATTTTGACATGGAAGCGAAGGGGGAAGAAGAGGATGACAGACCGAAGGTTGCCATTATCGGTAAGCCGAACGTTGGTAAGAGTTCCATTATTAACAAATTGCTAGGTGAGGACCGTGTAATTGTATCGGATATCGCAGGTACTACCCGTGATGCCATTGATACACCGGTTGTACGTGGTGAGAGGGAATATGTATTTATTGATACAGCAGGTCTTCGTCGAAAGAGTAAGATTCATGAGGAAATTGAGCGTTTCTCTATTATTCGTACTGTATCTGCAGTGGAACGTGCAGATGTGTGTGTACTTGTGATTGATGCCACAGAAGGTGTGACGGAGCAGGATGCGAAGATTGCAGGTATTGCCCATGAGCGCGGCAAGGGTATGATTATTGCAGTGAATAAATGGGATGCTATCGAGAAGAATGATAAGACAGTCTATAAGTTTGAGGAAGAAGTTCGTAGAATTTTATCCTTTATGCCATATGCAGAGGTAATGTTTATTTCTGCTAAGACAGGACAGCGTCTTCCAAAGCTGTTTGATATGATTGATATGGTAGTGGACAACCATGCATTGCGAATTAGTACTGGTGTGTTGAATGAAATCCTTACAGAAGCAGTTGCAATGCAAGAGCCACCATCGGATAAAGGTAAGAAGCTTCGTCTTTACTATATGACAGAGGTTGCGGTAAAGCCACCTACCTTTGTTATCTTTGTAAATGACAAGAATTTGACTCATTTCTCCTACACAAGATATATTGAAAACCGTATGAGAGATGCTTTTGGATTTAAGGGGACACCTCTTAAGTTCATTTATCGCGAAAGAAAAGAGAAAGGTTGATAATACAATATGGAAATCGTAGTTAGAGTGCTGTGTGTTGTAATTGGATATTGTTTTGGAATGATTCAGACAGCATTTATATATGGGAAAATGCATGGAATTGACATCAGAGAACACGGAAGTGGTAATTCAGGAACCACCAATGCTTTACGTGTGCTGGGAAAGAAAGCTGGCCTAATTGTGTTACTTGGTGATTTTTTCAAAGCTGGCATTATGTGTATTCTTGCCAGAGTCATTGGAACCATGTTTTTTCCAGATATTCTCTATCCAATGATTCTTTGGGGAGGTCTTGGGGTTGTACTTGGACATAATTTCCCATTCTATATGAATTTCAAGGGTGGAAAGGGAATTGCTGCAACTGCAGGAGTTATCTTTGGTACTTTAGACTGGAGATTGTGGTTGATCTGTTTGTTTTCCTTTGTAATATGTGTTGTTATTACACGCTATGTATCTCTTGGTTCCTTGATTGTTGTAACTTTGTTATTTGTAAGCTTTATGTTCTTTGGTATGACAGGTAATATTATCAATCCAGTTACGAATATGCCTTATGCTGGAAATGATTTAATTGAGTGTTATATCATTTTGTTCCTCTTTGGCGCGTTGGCTTTTGAGCGTCACAAAGCAAACATTGGCCGATTGATTCGTGGGGAAGAGAATAAGATATTCTCTAAGAAACCAGAGATGGAAGAAGCTGCGGAGCAGGCAAAAGAGGAAGCAACAGAGTAATTGGATAAAATGTAAGAATCAAACGATACTCGAAAGGAGTGTAAGTATGAAGAAAGTATGTGTATTAGGTGCAGGAAGCTGGGGAACAGCTTTGTCTATTGTATTGGCAAATAATGGTCATGATGTAATGGTATGGTCTATTGACCCAGAAGAGGTTTTGATGCTTAAGGATTATAGAGAGCAGAGAGACAAATTACCAGGTGTTATGGTTCCAAGTGTTATTGAATTTACCACTGATATGGAGATGGCAGTTTCTGGTGCAGAGGTTATCGTATGTGCAGTACCATCCCCATTTGTTCGTTCCACTATGAAGAGTGCGGCTCCTTATGTAACAGAGGGTGCAGTTATCGTGGATGTGGCTAAGGGTATTGAAGATGGTACATATAAAACAATGACACAGATTATTGAAGAGGAATGTCCAAAGGCTTGTGTTGCAATTCTTTCTGGACCAAGTCATGCAGAAGAGGTGGGACGTAAGATTCCAACTACGGTGGTTGCTGGTGCAAAGTGTAAAAAGGTTGCAGAGCTGGTTCAGGATGTATTTATGAATGAAGTGTTCCGTGTATACACCAGTCCGGATGTAATTGGTATTGAGCTTGGCGGTTCCCTTAAGAATGTTATCGCTTTAGCGGCTGGTGCCATTGATGGCTTAGGTATGGGTGATAACACAAAGGCTGCTCTCATGACAAGAGGTATTTCAGAGATTTCCCGTCTTGTGGTGGCAATGGGCGGACATATGGAAACGGTTGCTGGCTTATCTGGTATCGGTGATTTGATTGTTACCTGTACATCGAAGCATTCTAGAAATCGTAATGCTGGTTTCTTATTAGGTCAAGGTAAGACCTATCAGGAAGCCATGGATGAGGTTAAGATGGTAGTAGAAGGTGTATATTCTGCAAAGGCTGCACTTGCTCTTGGTCAGAAGTATGGAGTTTCCATGCCGATTGTGGAAGCTGTTAATGCTGTTCTCTTTGATGGTGCAGATGTGAAGGAAGCAACAAAGCAGTTGTTAATGCGTGATAGAACTTCTGAAGCATTGAATTTGGATTGGAATTAAAATAGTATAATGAAAGAGAATGGTATAGATTTTCTCAGACATATAAGAGATCAGTTTGAATCTGGTCTCTTTATTTTTGTTCTTATTCTACTCGGTTAACCTAAAGATATGCTGGACTGCACCCTCATTTTTATCCAATTTCACCTAAACTTCATAAAAATTTTAGTAAACATCCCTAGTTTTTTCTGATATAATAAGCATATCTTTGGGTATTTATACCCTATCATATGATTTGGCAGAGGATGAGGCAGAAGAAAAATCAGTGAAATACACTATGTAGAATGAAGGAGGAGTTCAAGTGAACAAAATTAAGAAACAAGGAAAACGCGTGTTAAGCTTCTTGCTTTGCACTGCATTAGCAATGTCAGGACTTATCGTTCCGACAAAGCAGGTTCGTGCAGAAGAATCACAAGCACAAGAAACCTCAACTACCACAAAAACCATCGCAGGACTTGGTACAAGTGTGATAGTTGACCCAACCGCACCGGCAAGTAATACCGATGCATGGAAGGGAAGCTATGTGTATTATGGAAATTATGACGCAGGTGGTGACGGAACAGCAGAGCCTGTCAAATACCGTGTACTGGATGCCAGTACCACAGATTACAGTGCATATGGAACGACACAGACGATGTTCCTTGATTGTGACAGTATACTGTACTATACGCCGTTTGATAGCGATAACACTGCCAATATAGCGGGCAAAAAAGCAAGCGACTGGTCAATCAGTGACGTGAAATACAGTCTCAATGGAGGCGGCTTTTTGAATAAAGAGGGAGTGTTTACCACTGCCGAAAAGAATGCCATCGCTAAAAGCAACGTGGCTACCCATGCATTGACAACGGATAGTAAAACCGGAATCAATGTGGCAAGCCTGACGCAAATTTGTTTTGTAAATTACGTGGCACTAACCGAAGAACAAATCTTTTTGCTGGATGCAGAAGATGTGTCCAACGGAGCATATGGATATAGCATGGCAAGCGAGAGTTGCGAAAACCGCAAGAAGAAGACAGGCAGCTCTGCTGACGATTGGTGGCTCCGGTCTGCCGGCAATGATAATAATAATATTGATATCATCGCCGGCTATGTCGACGGCGGCGGCATCAACTACAGCCAGGTCATCAACAATAACCCCGGTGTGAGTCCCGCTTTTAATGTCAAGCTGTCATCTGTCCTCTTCTCATCTGTCATCTCTGGAACTTCCGGGGAGACAGGTGCAGAGTATAAACTGACATTGTTAGACGCTGACATGACCATTGCGGCAAATTCAGATGCGACAAGATATGGTAAGACAGTAACCGTTCCATACAGTATCAGTGGAACGAACAGTGCGAATGCCACACAGGTTTCCGTGCTGGTTCTGGATAAGGAATACACAGCAGGCAA
>JAGAQX010000244.1 GCA_017622535.1 Lachnospiraceae bacterium
TGGCTATGATCTTCACTGTAGCGGAGAGTATCTAATATCTCCTGATGGTCGATGAATTCTTCTGCTTTCAATGATGCTGGATTGTACATGTCAATTCCTCTTTTCTGTAATGTATTTAGAAAACGATAATAGTTTTCTGTTATCTATTTGTAATCGGTGCATCACCACGGTTAATTGTGATTTCGTGACCGATTGATTGAAGTCTGTTTTGTATGTCTGCTAGTCCTTCTGCAGCTTCATTTCCAAAACAAGCCTTGTTATCATAAAGACTATATTGCTGTCGTACATTAGAAGGTGACAGGTTTGGCATAATTACATTTGCTCCTGCCAGGATTCCTTGCTCTCGTCCATCAGGAGCAATCGTTCCTAATGCAGTGGTAGCCGGCAACAGCAAATCTGGTCGCATAAGACGCAGTATACTTAATAGGAGCAAAGTGTCTTCTAAGGAGCCGTTTGGCTGATTGTGAAATGGAGTATCTTTATGGGAAAGATATGGTCCAATTCCGACCATGTCTGGTTGGAACTTTTGAATGAGGAGTAGGTCTTCAGCCAAATTTTCTGTTGTTTGAAAAGGTGCCCCTACCATGAAACCACATCCAACCTGATACCCGATATCCTTCAAATGGTGTAAGCAATTCATACGGTTTTGATAAGACATATTATCCGGGTGCAGTTTGTTGTAGTGCTCTATGTTTGCTGTTTCATGACGTAAGAGATAACGGCTGGCACCAGCTTCGTATAGCTGTTTGTAGCTTTCATAACTGCGCTCACCTAATGATAGTGTAATGGCGCAATCAGGAAACATGCTATGGATTGTAGATACGATATCTGACATTCGGTCGTCGTTATAATAGGAATCCTCGCCGCCTTGCAATACGAAGGTGCGAAAGCCTAAATCGTATCCTTTTGTGCAACAAGATAGAATATCGCTTTTGGTTAAACGATATCGGGATAATTGTTGATTGCTACATCGAATACCACAGTAGTAGCAGTCATTTTTACAGTAATTTGTAAACTCAATCAAACCACGAATATATACCTGGTTGCTGAAATAACGTTGTTTTGTGAAAGTGGCATGACTTGCAAGCTTGTTGCGCAATTCCTGAGTATTATTATTCAATAAAGCCACAAACTCCTCTTTGTTAAGAAGCTTGTGGCTGATTAATTTGTCGATACTAGTTTTCAAAATTGTGTTCATTTTCTGCGATTACCTTCTCAATACGGCTCTTAACCATGTCGGCGATTTCAGCGGTTTTCATACCCTTGTACTCTTCGTATGGAATGGCAGGAAGTACGTGGATTTGCACGTCCACCTTACGAATGGAGTTGGTGTCAAATGGTAAATAGGAGTCAATGATAGCCATAGGAACAATTGGACATTTGGCCTTGGTTGCTGCCTTGAAGCTACCACCCTTGAATTCGCCCATTTTGTTTCCGTTTTTAGAACGGGTTCCTTCAGGGAAAATGAGATAGTTACGTCCGGCTTTTACCTGTTCAGCAACCTCATTAATAACCTTCAAGCCCTCGCGAGGATCCTCGCGATCCATAAACAAACCACCCATGGTCTGAATAATTTGACGTAACATGAATACAGTATAGGCTTCTTTTTTAATTACTACTGCAAAAGGTGTGGCGTTTAAATGAACCCATCCCATAACATCAAATAATCCTTGATGATTCGGATACATGATATATCCAGATTCTTTTGGCAGATTCTCTAATCCATATCCATGCACGTTGACGTTACCACATTTACAACCACGATTACCGATTAATCGGATTAATTTGTATTTCTTCTCTTCGCTAATCTTGTCGTTCTTTGCGTAACGTAACAGATTAATAAATGCATAAGGCAAATAAAAGATATTGCGAAGCATCATCATAATAAGGCGTTTTGCCATGATGTAATCCTCCCTATGTATTCAAAATTCATAATTGACATATTATAATTCTACATCCCAGAAATTTTCTAATGTAGCAAAGTAATCTTCTGGTGTCTCTGCACGGCGAATCATCTTTGTGCTTCCGTCCTCACAAAGAAGGAGCTCTGCTGACTTTAATTTGCCGTTATAGTTGTAGCCCATTGCAAAACCATGCGCGCCGGTATCGTGAATGACAAGCAGGTCGCCCCTATCAATTTTAGGAAGCTTGCGATCAATGGCAAATTTGTCATTGTTCTCGCAAAGAGAACCTACAATGTCATAGGTCTCTGTGGCAGGCGCATCTTCTTTTCCCATAACAGTAATGTGATGGTAGGCACCATACATAGCAGGTCTCATCAGATTGACTGCACAGGCGTCTACACCGATGTATTCCTTATGGGTGTGTTTCTCGTGAACTGCTTTTGTGACTAAATGACCATATGGAGCCAACATGAAACGGCCAAGCTCTGTATAGATTGCCACATCATCCATGCCTGCTGGCACCAATACTTCCTCGTAAGCCTTACGAACACCCTCACCGATGGCAAGAATATCATTTGGTTCTTTGTCAGGAGTGTATGGTATACCAATACCACCGGATAAGTTGATAAATGTGATGTGAACGCCGGTTTCATTTTTTAATTCCACAGCAGTTTCAAATAATATCTTGGCCAAGGTTGGATAGTAATCATTCGTTACGGTATTGCTGGCAAGAAATGCATGCATTCCGAATTCTTCTGCACCAAGGTCTTTTAATTTCTTAAATGCCTCTGTCATTTGTGGGCGGGTTAAACCGTATTTTGCATCGCCAGGATTATCCATAATGGTGTTGGCGACAGCAAACTTACCGCCTGGGTTGAAACGGCAGCTGATTCGTTTTGGGATTTCTCCAATTGTTTCCTTCAAA
>JAGAQX010000032.1 GCA_017622535.1 Lachnospiraceae bacterium
CAAATAGTGTGATAACAGAGGAGAATGTAATTATCAATGACACAGAGGAGTCGACAGAGTCTGATACGGAAGCGACGACCGAAGAGGAAGCGAAGGAAGAAGAGACCCCTTCGGAGGATAAGGTTACCATTACCTTTGATGGTAAAAATGATGACCGTTACAATGAAAATGGTGACTTGATTTTGTATGTCTATTATGTTCATCCGGTGGTAACAATCCATGGTAATGAAGAGGCAACTAAGGCCATTGCAGCGGAATTTGAAGATGACGAGAATATGTTCTATACAAACTGCGAGTCTATGGAAGAAGAAGCGAAATTGTTATTTGCAGATGGTTTAGTAGAAGATATGCCGGGACTTGCAAATGAGGTGCGATACACAGAAAGACGTGTGGATAGTAAGGTGGCAAGCTTTACTAAGAGCAATTATTCCTATAATGGTGGTGCTCATGGAACCAATTACACCTTTGGTTGGAACTTTGATTTGGAAACAGGTAAGCGCTTAACCTTGGAGGATATCGCTGAGGATAAGGACGCATTTATGTCAGGCGTCAAGGAATATGTATTAGAGCTTTGTAAATCAGACGCTTATAGTAACCGTTTGTTCCCAGACTATGAAGAAAACATTGATTTCATTTTGCAGGATGATTTGTGGTATTTTGATGCAGAAGGAATCACATTTATTGCAAATACGTATGAGATTTCTGCCTATGCAGAGGGAACACTATTTTTCACTGTTCCTTATGAGGCTTTAGATGGCTTGAAGGATGCATATTCTTATGATGGTGGTTTCCAAAAGAGTGTGAGCCTTGGAGAGCGTATCAGCATGGATTTGAATGGTGACGGAACAGCAGATGAAGTGCTCTTTGACGCAGAGGAAACCAGCGATTATAGTTATACTCCAAAGCTAACAATTAACGGCGCGGATTATTCTAAGGTGTTTGAAGATAATCAGATTTATTTTGCTTACCCTTATGAGAAATATGTGATTTTGGATATTGATGGTGCAGATGATTCTTTTGAAATTGCAGTGCAGGATTATGGAATGAGTGATGATCCGATGACCGCATTTTTCAAATACGATGGTAACAAGGTCATTTATATGGGATACATTAGTGATCGTATTTCTGATTTGTATATTGTAAATGATGGTAATGGTAAGCTTCATGCAAGAGAGCGCATGCACGTTTTTGAGACAGTGAATATGAAGACCACTTATGAGGTTGAAAATGATGAGCTTGTTCGTAGCATGAAGGATATGTATCCGATTGCTTACACAGACGCAAGTGGAACCAAAGGTCTTTTGCAGGATTTGTATGTGTTCAAGGATATGTCTACAGATAGCGAAGTGGTGAAGCTGGATAAGGGAACAAAAGTGACAGCACTCGCTACAGATAATGTGGAATGGGTTAAGATTCGCTACGAGGATGGTAACATTTATTACATTCATGTGGTGAATCATTACATGATTGATATGAATGGAGAAAATGTGGATTCCAGAGATGTATTTGATAATATTATCCAGGCAGGATGATGTGACAATGGAAATAAAGCAATAGAGATGTGAGTTCTACTATTCGGCCAACTGTGGACGTTGCTTTGTGGTTGCTGCGATAAAGTAGGGTTAGGAGGTGCACAATGCAAGCGATTTTAGAAAATGATGTATTGAAGGTAACGATTAATCATTTTGGGGCGGAATTGTCTAGTATGATTCATAAGGATACTGGCGTGGAATATATGTGGAATGCAGATGAGAAGTTTTGGAAGCGTAGTGCTCCTGTGTTGTTTCCGATTGTAGGAAGCTTGAAGAACAAGGAATTCCAATATAATGGACAGGCATATCCCATGGGACAGCACGGCTTTGCAAGGGATATGGAGTTTTCACTTGTGTCCAATGACGGACGCGAAGCGTGGTTTTCCCTAAGCTCTGATGACAGCACCTACGAAAAATATCCTTTTGCATTTACATTAGAGATTGGATATGTGCTTTCTGGGAATACTCTTAAGGTAATATGGAAGGTAGTAAATGAAGATGAGAAGCAGATGTATTTTTCTATCGGCGGACATCCGGCATTTATGTGTCCGTTGCATGGAGAAGGAATCCAGACCGATTATTACATATCATTTGACACAGATAAAGATTTGAATTATTCAAAGCTTAGTGAAAATGGTTTGGTATATAAGAAGGATAATGTGCTTGCAACTAGTGGCGGTAAGATGCAGATTACAGAGCATTTGTTTGATGAGGATGCCTTAGTGGTAGAAGGAAATCAGGCTCACAGCGTTGCGCTCTGTAAGCCAAACGGAGAGGCATATTTGACGGTAAGCTTTGATGCACCACTCTTCGGATTGTGGTCACCAGCAAAGAAAAATGCACCATTTGTATGTATCGAGCCTTGGTATGGAAGATGTGATGATGAAAGCTTCACTGGTACCTTGGAAGAAAGAGAGTACGGACAGAAATTAGAAGCCTCTGAGCAGTTTGAGGTGAGTTATACCATAGAGGTGAAGTGATTGTAAGTATAAAAAACAAACAGGAAAAGCCGGAGTGCTTTCTCTGTTCGTCCTAAAACATCTTGCAATTTAAAGTACAATGCTTTATAATTAAATAAAAGTAATCAAAGGATTAACGCGTGTCCAATGATTGCCAGCGGAAACTATTTGTAATGTAATACAAAAAGCTATCCCCTATTGCGAGTAGGGAATAGCTTTTTTTGTGGTGTTCGACACGAAATGACAAAAATAGAAAAGTTTTAAATTATATTTTGATTGTAGAATGGAAATAAAACGTGTATAATAACACATTGTAGTATTATAACAATGGCACTATGATTATTTAGTTGACTATATTATAGAAAGTATGAGGATATGATATGAGTATTAGATCAACAATCGCTGTGTGGGCAGGTAAACTAACAACTAAGATTTTGAAACTAGCAGGTAAAGGTGCAACTGCGCTTCCGGGCAAGGTGGTTCGCAATATTTGTCCGGATATACTAAAGTATTTAGCAGGTGATATGAAAATTATTTGCGTGACAGGTACCAATGGTAAGACAACCACCTGTCATGTGATTCGAGATATGATTGAAGCAAAAGGGAATACAGTTTTCTGTAATGATGCAGGTGCGAATTTATTGAACGGCGTCGTGTCTGCTTTTGTTAATGCAGCATCCTGGGGTGGTAAAATCAACAGGGACTATGCAGTAGTTGAATGCGATGAGGCAGCACTTAAATCCATTGTGCAGCATTTTGGTGATAAGGATGTAACGGCTGTTGTAACCAATTTGTTTCGTGACCAATTAGACCGATATGGAGATGTGCGCAATACGCTTAGTAAGATTCGCGCAGGTTTGGAACAGCTTCCAAATGTGAAATTAGTACTAAATGCAGATTGTTCCTTAACATCTTCCTTGAGCGATGTACCACATAGTGAGCTCTACTATTTTGGTATGAATACACCGATTTATGATGACACCACATTTAATGTGGAGGACGCACCGAATTGCATTCACTGTGAGGAGGAATATCAGTATGACTATCATACCTTTGGACATTTAGGTGGATTCTATTGTGGGAAGTGTGGATATAAGCGTCAGCCTGCAAACGTTGGACTTACAAAAGTGATTGAGTGGAAGAGTGCATCTTCAGTTGTGGAAATGGATGTATTTGGTGATACGATAGAAGCAGAGATTTGCTTGCCGGGCGCATATAACTTATATAATGCATTGGCGGCGATTACAGTTGCGAAGCTGATTGATTTGCCGATGGAGGAGATTGTTTCTGTTCTTGGCAAGGTAACTACACATTTTGGCCGTATGGAGCAGGTGCAGTTAGGGGATGCAAACTTAACCTTTGCATTGGTTAAGAATCCTACAGGATATAATGAGGTGATACGATATCTGATTCGTCAGAATTTGGATGGTAATCTTGTATTCGGTATGAATGACAATTATGCAGATGGTACCGACCTCTCATGGATTAGCGATGTGGAATTCGAGAGACTTGCAGAATATGCAAAGGATGTGAAGAATTGCTACTTTACTGGTAAATGTGTGGATGATATGCAACAGCGTTTGGAGTCGGCAGGATTTGATAAAGAGAAATTCAGCGTAGAGAAGGATTATAAGACTTTGTTTACAAAGCTGCAGCAGTCAGGGCAGCAATCGTATCTAATTCTATCTTACACATGTATGCTAGAAATGAGGGACAAGCTTGCAGAGCTAGTGCCACTTAAGAAGTACGAGAGTTAAAGGGAGACGAAAGTCTCCCTTTTTCTTGTTTAATGATATGAAGATGAATTCATACAAATATTTCATGCAAACATCTTCTCACATTTCGTCAGTACGTTGTTCACAGGATGGTATAGAACCAACATAATAACGAAATTTGCGATTCCGTGGGTCAAATCAAAGGGAATACCTGCAATCCACCAAGCAAAACCAGTGGCAAGACCACCTTTAATTCCCTCGCTAATTGTTCCGATTACAAAATATGGGATGGAACAAAGAGCGCCGAAGCATAATCCAAATATTCCGGATAAAATTGCCCAGGAAACGGGTGATTTCATGTTTCGGAATAACCACGTTACAAGGGCCAACAGCGGCCAACCATATAAGTACATTATCCACCACAATCCGAATCCGTACATTGCTCCTTCAATTAGAATAAATGTTGGAATTACATACAAGATTCGTTTGCGGAAATGAAGAGTGAACAGAATAATCAAAAAACTGGTCAGCTCCACATTTGGAATTGCAGCAAGGACGATTTTGCATGCTTCAATCATGGCAACCATCATAGCAGTGGTTGTGATGTCCTTGGCTGACAGGAATGCTTTCCTTTCTGTATTGTTTATCTCTAATTCTTCTGATGGAATTTTCATGTATGCACCTAGTTTCCTTTATTTAGAATATACAATCTGATATACATCTCCATCTACTACCGGCTGTTGATCAATACCATAATTTCCGTATTCCCCATTTACCATAATGCTCCAGTAAGCACCGTCTTTTTCAAAATCAGCGGTTTCTCCATTGACAGTAGTGAGCATAATACCATACTCGCCTTCGTCTCCTGAGAATTCCAATCCGTCAGCCTCTTCCATTGCCTGGCGAAGAAATTCTGCGTCTGTGTCAACATCATATGAGGTGGTTTCGGCTTTGCTGTTTACAACCTCAATGGTGATAGATTTGTCACCGGCTATAGCAGATGGACCGAATATGAAATAGGCTGCGGCTAATAGACCAACTAATAAAATAAATACTACGATTCCTATTACTTTTTTCTTGTTCATTTGTAATCTCCTTTTTTGTGTGTTTTCCCATTTGAAGGGTATTGATTTTTGACACCATCCAGTCAAAGAAAGTGTAGAGATTGTGGAATGAAATATAAAAAACCAACCATCATGAGAAGGTTGGCTAGAATGATTCATACAATCAATAAGACTGTGTAGCAAGCACAATCCTATAATAAAATATACTTTGTATATATTTCATTTGCTTCAACCAGTTACTCGTGGTCCCACAATATCACAATAGGCAGGTCTTCTGACTTGGACATTATCATTTTGATTCGTCTTCCCAGTGTTATACCAGTGACATTGCGCATTTTGAACGAGAGTGTTCAAGATTGCGGAATCAAAACTCCTTCCTTACAGCGACGAGTTCGTGCAGGACTTGCACCTGCTTCCCTTTTCACCAAATCAAGCGATTGCTTATTTGACACCTATCATGTTCTATTCACTTGCGAACACATCATAGCATACTCTATGTTTGCGTGCAAGAATGTAAATCTAAACTGGAGTACAAATTTAATTATAGAAATTTAATAAATTTTCATAGAAAGAACAAAATGTTTCATAGAACGTTAATTGCTTTTCATAATTTGTTTCGTTACCATAAGATTAATGAATTGATATAAATGCTATAGCAGAAAGACGAGGATGATTCTAATGAAGATTGTTGGTGTGGTAATGTGGAGGTACAAATGAGTAAAAAGAATTTGAAAGATTATTTTCCTGTGATTCGAACACGAGAGGAGGTAGTGAATGAGATTCAAACAAATCCTAAACTAAAAAGTATATATGAGGAACATCCACCAGAAGAATGGGAGGAGTTTATAGATTTTTGCACGGGTGTACGAGGAGTTAAAATGTTATATGATTCTTTTTTTAAAGAAGTATTTAATCCAGAATATGCACCAGAACGTTTAGGTAAATTGTTGTCAATTATATTAGGTCAGAAGGTGAAAATATTGCAAGTGTTACCGAATGACTCAACGCGTATTTCGGATGAAAGTGCGTTGCTGGTTACTGATATAGTGGTAGAATTAGAGGACCGTAGTATTGTCAATGTTGAGGTACAAAAAATAGGGTACATGTTTCCAGGTGAACGGGCAGCTTGTTACTCAGCGGATTTACTGCTCAGACAATATAAGAGGATTCGCGATGAGAAAAAGAAACTGTTTACATATACATATATTAAACCGGTATATACAATAGTTTTATTTGAAACAAGCCCTTCTGAATTTAAGAGATTTGGCAAAGAATATTTTCATCATGTTAGGCACCAGTCGGATACGGGAATGGAAATAGAATTATTACAGGAATATTATTTTATATGCCTTGACTTATTTAAAGAAAAATTGCAAAATGAAGGAGTAACGTGCGATAGAGATGCTTGGTTAGCTTTTTTATGCGAGGATGATCCGGATGTTGTAATTGATCTAATAACAAAATATCCGGAATTTAAACCCTTATATGAAGAAGTGTATAGGCTTTGTTTAAATATGGAGGATGTTATGGGGTTATTTTCGGAAGAACTTAGGGTATTAGACAGAAACACGGCACAATTTATGATTGATGAGATGCAAAAAGAGGTAGATAAATATAAGTTCCTATCACAAGAACAAGGAGAACAGATAGTCCAGAAGGATGAACAAATAGCTCGGTTGAAAGAAAAATTGAAGAAGTATGAAGAAATAAATGAAAAATAGTATTCTTTATGAAGAGGAGGGCATTTTGTTATGCCCTTTTTTCTTGTTTTACAAACCAATATTTTAAGTCATTGAAAGAATTTTTTGAATATCATATAATGATGAAAGATATACACGGCTTAACACGGCGATAAGAAGCGTTGTGTTAAGCTTATTTCAAAAAGGAGCGGGTATTGTGATTACAGTATTATCTAGAATATTTATAAAAAACCCAGAAAGCGAAGAAGGACGCAAGGCTTACGGAACTCTTTGCAGTATCGTAGGAATCTTGCTCAACATTTTTCTGTTTGTTGGAAAGTATATCGCAGGTGTGATAAGTGGCTCTGTGGCGATTACAGCAGATGCATTTAATAACCTGTCAGATGCGGGTTCTTCCTTTATTACCTTGGTGGGATTTTTGTTCGCAGGAAAGGAACCAGATTTGGATCATCCCTTTGG
>JAGAQX010000033.1 GCA_017622535.1 Lachnospiraceae bacterium
TAACCAAGACAGAGGATATGAGCCAATATGCAATAGGAGTAGACTATACACCAGATAATAGAACGGCAGGCAATGCAGAAAGTGGTGTGAAATTTGAGTAGAGAAAAGAATTATAATCTTGAATTATTAAGAGTGATTGCATGTGTGATGGTGGTTTGCATTCATGTATCGAATTACTATAGCAGAGGCTATGGATTGGGTGAGGTTAGCAATGCATCGTACCTATTCTCGATTATTATAAATGTTATTAGCAGAGTTGCAGTTCCGATTTTTTTTATGATTAGTGGCTCCTTGCTTTTGGATGAAACAGTACTGATTAGAAAGAGCTTGAAACGAGTGTGGAATACGCTGTTGTCACTTTTACTTTGGAGTGGCATATATTGTATATGGAATTATTTTTACAGAGACCGGGTGTATGATTTTCGCTTGATTTTTCAGGAGCCAGTAAAGAAACATTTATGGTTTTTATATGCAATTATCGGTATGTATATTGTTCTCCCGTTTTTGCAGAATATGTTTAAAAACATGCAGGATATATTAATGCGATATTTTGTGGCAATGTGGTTTTTCTTTTTGACAGTGGATTATATAATTGCGTTGCTGGATTTAAAGATTGCTTATCAGATTCCTTTGGTTGGTGATTCCTGTTATCTTGGCTATTTTGCTATGGGATATATTGTGAAGCGAACCATTAAAAAAGTACCGATTGATACGAAAGCATGTTACATTGGTGCGGTTTTATCATTAAGCGTTGTAATTGTTTTGACGTATATATGTACATCATTACAAGGAGAACACTATGATCGTTTCTTTGAGTACCGTAATATATTAATTGCTATTGCGTCCTCCTTGATTTTTTATGATGCCTTAAAAAATGAACACCATCCTTACAAGGAAAAGACCAAACGTGTGCTTCGTTTCTTGTCAAGGCATTCATTTACAATTTATCTTTGTCACGTGATTTTCTTGGACATTGTAAAACTGGAATTTTCGCCACGATCCGTCAGTGCATTTATAGGTATTCCACTTTATAGCGCTTTTGTATTTGGATGCTCTTTGTTATTTTCGGTAATTTGGCAGAGTATGTGCAATGCGATGAAGAAACTGGTGATTAGACATAAGCCAATTTAGTAGGAGTGTATTATACACATTAGATTTTTAATACAAGTGAACGGATAGAAGAGGACAGAAGTATGATAATAGATGAATGTAGCAAGGAAAAGACAATGATAAAAAATCCATTGGGAGAAGAGCGCATTAATAAGCTACTGCGCTCTTTTGCAATTCCAAGTATTGTATCGATGCTGGTAGGCTCTCTTTATAATATTGTGGATCAGTTTTTTATCGGACAAACGGTGGGAGAACTAGGGAATGCAGCTACCAATATTGCATTTCCGCTTTCGACTTCCTGTACTGCAATTGCATTGTTGTTTGGTATCGGTGGTGCATCTGCATTTAATATTGCCTTGGGAAGTGGTGACAAAAAGAAAGCCACTCGCTATATGGGAAATGCAGTTGTGATGTTGTTTTGTCTGGGGTTAATTCTTTGTGTGATTACACAGCTGTTCTTAGAGCCGATGTTGAGGTTTTTTGGTTCGCCAGAAAATGTGTTAGATTATGCAAAAACTTATACTAGAATTACATCCTTTGGTTTTCCGTTTTTGATTTTGTCTATTGGTGGTGGACACTTGATTCGTGCGGATGGCAGACCGAAGGTTACCATGCTTTGTAATATGACAGGTGCAGTGATAAACACAATATTGGACGCATTATTTGTTTTTGGTTTTCGATGGGGAATGACAGGTGCAGCACTGGCAACCGTAGTTGGACAATTTGTTGCAGCATGTATGGCAGCCTGGTTTTTATCGCATTGCAGGACGATTTCGTTGCGAAGAGTTCATTTATTGGTGAGATTGGAAAATGTAAAAAGAATCATTTTACTAGGTATGGCGCCCTTTAGCAATCAGCTTGCCATGATGTTGGTGCAAATTATTATGAACAAATCCCTAAAGTATTATGGTTCTATGTCGGTTTATGGAGAGGCCGTTCCGATTGCTTGTTCTGGAATTATATCCAAGGTGAATATGGTGTTTATGGCATTTGTTATTGGTATCTCACAGGGATTGCAGCCTATCGCAAGCTTTAATTATGGTGCAAAACAATATAAGAGGGTAAAAGAAGCTTATTTAAAAGCAATTACATGTGGTGCAGTTATGGCGATAACCGCATTTTTGCTGTTTCAAATTTTTCCGAGACAGATTATTTCAATTTTTGGAGATGGTTCGGCTGCATATTATACGTTTGCGGAGAAGTATTTCCACATTTTTTTATTCTTTACATTTGTAAACTTTTTGCAGCCAATTACATCGAATTTCTTTACAGCAATTGGGAAACCAAAGGTAGGAAGCTTTTTGGCACTTACGAGACAAATCATATTTTTACTTCCACTAATCATACTTTTTCCGTTGTTTATGGGGATTGATGGAATTATGTATGCTGGGCCAATTGCAGATTTCATGGCTGCAGTTGTGGTAACGGTGATGGTATTCAGAGAATTGAGAAAAGATATCTATCGGTAATAGCAATTAAAAAAACAGATATTGAATTGGATTGTGAAAATGAGATAAAAAAGGACGGACAAAAGTTCTTAAGAAATTTTTAAGGTGAGAAAACGCAGGTTGCACCAAAAAGAAACCAATAAGTGCTTTCTATTTTTCGAAAAACGTGGTAGAGTGTAGCTATTAAAGGAAAGGAAGGTTTTTTCAATGAAAGAATATGGAAAAATGATTAAGAATGCGTTCAATTATACTGGACGTGCAAGAAGAAGAGAATACTGGGTACCAAGCTTGCTTAACTCAGCTATTTCTTGTAGTTTGATGGGAATTATGTTCTTGGTGGCAACCATTGCAGGCGATTGCTTGTGGTATAACATGAATGGTTCCTTTGGTTATGCTACTACAGGTTCTACTGCAGCAACAATTGCATATGTACCATCTGCATTATTTTCAATTTTTGCTTTTGTGGTAGGTTTATCATTAGGTGTTCGTCGTTTCCACGACGCAGGTTTTAAGGCTTGGGTGTATGCTCTTTGTTACGTAGGTATCTGTTGTTGTGGTCTTGGTGCGATTGGTATCTTGGTAATTGGTGGTTGCTTTGATAGTAAGCCAGATAATGAATGGGGTCCAAATCCAAAGACAATGAACGAGTATAATGGTTCTGGTTCTATTATCTTAGGTGTTGTACTTTATGTTGTGGCAATTATTTTCCAGATTATTTGTATGGTATCCAATATGATGCTTGATCCAACACTTTTCTATTAAGATATATTGTGTTGATTTCAATGTATGGTATGGAAATTATATACGTGATTGTATACATATATGTAAAAAAAGAGAGAAGTTTCGATTTTTTCGAGATTTCTCTTTTTATTTATATTTTTTTATGATAAAGTGTTAAAGTCGAAAAGAAGAAGGAGACTCCGTGCGAGGAGATTTCCGAAGGAGGGTAATATGTGGGAAAGTTTTAACAACATTTTGGTAGCAATTGATGATTTTGTCTGGGGTGTGCCTCTTATGGTACTCATTATGGCAGGCGGTCTTTTGCTTACAATTCGTGTAGGAGTATTACAGGTTCATAAGCTTCCGTTGGCACTTAAGTGGATGGTGAAGAATGAGGAGGACGGTGAAGGAGAGGTGACTTCCTTTGGTGCTCTTTGTACTGCGCTTTCTGCAACAATCGGAACTGGTAACATTGTCGGTGTGGCGACAGCTATTGGTACTGGTGGTCCCGGTGCGTTGTTCTGGATGGTTATGGCAGCTTTTTTAGGAATGGCTACAAAGTATTCAGAGGGCTTGTTAGCTGTTAAATATCGTGTGATTGATGAGAATAAACATGCTCTTGGAGGTCCTTTCTACTATATTGAGAGAGGTATGGGACCAAAGTGGAAATGGTTAGGTAAGTTGTTTGCATTCTTTGGAGTGTGTGCAGGTTTGCTTGGCATCGGTACATTTACCCAGGTGAATGGTATCTCATCTGCTGTGCAGAACTTCTTTGATCCAAATAAGACTTGGACAGTTAATATGCCAGCAGTAGGTGAAATTTCATGGACAGTAGTAATCGCTTCTTTGGTATTAACAATTTGTGTTGCATTAGTTTTAATTGGTGGTGTGAAGAGAATTGCAAAGGTTTCTGAAATTATTGTTCCGTTCATGGCAATTATTTATGTTGTTATTGCGGTAGGATTGATTGTTTGTAATATTACAGAGGTTCCCGCTGCGGTTGTGACAATTGTTAAGGCTGCATTTAATCCACAGGCCGTAACTGGTGGTATGGTTGGTAGTATGTTTGTTGCAATGCAAAAGGGTGTTGCCCGTGGTATTTTCTCTAATGAGGCTGGTCTTGGTTCTGCTCCAATTGCAGCGGCTGCAGCACAGACAAAGGAGCCAGTTCGTCAGGGTCTTGTATCTATGACAGGAACATTTATTGATACAATTGTTATCTGTACTATGACAGGTCTTTCTATTGTTCTTACGGGTGCATATAAGGTAGAAGGATTAGAAGGTGTACAGATTACAACCTATGCGTTCCAGAACGGGTTGCCAATTCCAGCACAGTTGTCAGCATTCTTATTGATGCTCTGTTTGGTGTTCTTTGCCTTTACTACCATTCTTGGATGGGATTATTATTCAGAGAGATGTTTGGAATACTTGACAGGTGGTAAGATGAAGAGTGTGAAGGTTTATCGTTGGTTATACATCATCGCGGTGTTTATTGGACCTTACATGACTGTATCTGCTGTATGGACCATTGCAGATATTTTCAATGGTATGATGGCAATTCCAAATATGATTGCATTGTTTGCACTTTCTGGTGTGGTTGCGAAGGAGACAAAGGATTTCTTTGCACGTCGTAAAAATGGTGAGATTGCAGACTAAGATATATTTATTATATGTGAGTAGAAGGGTAGTGACATTTGTCACTACTCTTTTTTGTTGAGATGATGACAGATGACACCTAACATGGTTTGCGATTTTCTCATATACTATGACCATAGCAACCGAAAACAAGACCATTTCTTAAATGGTTTATAGATGAAAATGATGTTGCACATGGAAAATGTATAGAAGGAGAAAATGAGAAAGAGGTGTTTATCATGGAAAAGAAACAAAAGAATCTGATATCTATTTTTCTATTAGTAGTAGGTGTTATCTTTATCTTGGTGGCAGGAGGTATTTTTGTAACCACTGCGTGGAAGTATCTTCCGGTGTTTGTAAAACAGCTTGCGTTGTTAGTAGTGGCAGGTGGAATGTTTGGTGGATCTTATGCTTTATCAAAAAATGAGAAGCTTGGCTGGATTTCAGAAACATTATTCCACTTAGGAAATGCCTTTGTTGGTTTCTTTGTAATCGCAATTATGGGTGGCGTAGTCGAGAACAACGTGGTTGGTAATGCATTTAAGGTGTTGGCAGCTAGTGGTGCGATGGCGATACCGGTAGGAACGAAGCTTCTTGTAAAACGAGGTGCAATTGATTTCGCCGCATTGTCGTTGCTTGTAGATGGAATATTAATTAGTGGCTGTATTGCATGTGAGACAACGATAAATACTTATATGTATTTGTTAGCAGGATTTGTAATTGGTTTGGCGGTTATAGATACTTTACAGCAAAAAGCAAAGAAACAAGATGGATTCTCCCTTTGTGTAGGAATTACTTACTTGTTACATGCCAGTGTATACGTCCTATTAAGTGGAATGGCTTCTTTGGCTAGTATCGACAATGGTGTAGACGACAAGCTAGTAATTGATAGCATTTTATGGTTGGGTGTAGTTGTGGCAATTTCAACTCTTTCCTGGATGGTGAGAAGACATGTGTTGATTCGTTTGTTTAACAGTGCAATATCTGTTTGGTTTACATTTATTACTGTAAATGGTATTTATAATCTTTTGAGCGATGTAGAGAATTTCAGTTTTGTAATGGTGTTTACCATGGTGCTTGTTACAGTACTGATGGTTTGGCTTAGACGAGTGGAAATTACAAGCTTGATGATTGCAGCAGCAATTGTAATTCCTTTTGGCCAGTTGTTCTGTTATTGGATGGATGCGTTGATTAGTATCTTTGATGGTGTGGAGAAAACTTGGAGTACAGCTTATCATCCATATTCTTTCATTGTTGGTGTAGGAATGTTTGCACTATATATTGTAGAATATGGCTGTGAGGATATCTTTATAGAGTGGAAGGAAAGTAAGCTATTAAAGTTTGCTGGCTTGCAGCTTGCGACCGGATGTGTTATGTGGTTTGCATCGAAAATGACAGATTCATGGGCAATGGTATTTTATTTACTTGTAGCAATTAATATGTTGTTGGTAGTAACTGTTTTGAAAAACAATACAGCAAAGAGAGTATTTCAAACCATGGCGATGTTTGCAGTCATTTTCGCAACATCCGTTCAGCCATTTGTTGAGATTCCAAAGGCATTTCATGTAGAGTGGATATGCTTTTTGATAGCAATGGGCATTGTTCTTTTCCGCTTCATTTGGTATGATAAAAAGGAACAGTTTAGCATCGTGTATTTTATCGCAACTTGTGTGATTTTAGGAGTGTTATTAATTAGCAATTTGGCTTCTGGCGGACTTGGTAACGTGTTGATTCTTGGTATGACTGGAATTGTAATGTTAGTAACTGCAGCGATTACAAATAATAAGAAGTATGTTGTTGCATCCTCAGTCACATTGATTATATTAGTACTTTATCTTACAAGAGAGTTCTGGTTGAGCATTGCTTGGTGGGTATATCTCTTTGCAGCAGGTGTTGGACTTGTACTCTTAGCAGTAAAGAAAGCAAAAGAGGCATAAAGTTGATGAGTGAAAGGGAAAAGAAATGGTTTTTGTATTAGGGGTGATATATATAATGGTTATCGGAGCAGTACTGGTCAGTATGACAGTACTGCTCTTGAAGGGCCAAAAGGAATTGTATAATCGCATTTATCTAGGATGTCAGGGTCTAGTGGTAGTATGGTGTATGTCACAGGTGTTGTTACTGCTATCACAGACAGATGCAGAGTTAGCAATTTCATATGGAATCGGAAATATCGGAATTTGTTTTGTTGGAGCATTCTGGTATTCTTTTGCTGTCATTTATACCGGAGGGAAGTTACAAGGAATTCGTAAGTATTTGCCTTTCGGTATTTCATTGTTTCATTATATATTGGTACTTACCAATGGCTGGCATCATTTGTATTATGTGGATTTTAGTCAACAGGCAGTTAAGCACGGAATGTTTTTTTATACCAATGTAGCCGCGACTTATGTGTTTGTGGTTGCAGGTGCGGTTCAGTTGTATCGTAATCTCAGTGAAGAACAGGCTGAGGGTGGTGCAAAGGGCTTGATAGTGGCGTCGGTATTGATACCAGTGTTTTTAAATGTGTTCCAACTGGCGGGTCTGGTGGAGGCATCCTTTGATATTACTCCTCTCGGATTTGGTATTTCAGTGATTTGTGTGTTAATGGCAACCATGAAATATCGGTTTTTGGATTTGAATAAGGAATTGGAGATTACCAATGAGAAATTAATCCTGGCAAAGGAACGCAACCGTATTGCCCAAGAGGTGCACGACACAGCAGGGCATACGCTTACTATGATTCAGTCTTATATGAAGCTTGCACAGGTGGCAAATAAGAAGGAAGAGGCGGAACAGGTGGGCGCGTATTTAGAGGAAGCGAGAGTGCTGACTAGCCAGGGAATAAAGGAGCTTCGTGAATCCATTAACCAATTGCGTGAGGGTGAAAGCTATGAATTAGTTACACAGGGAATAATGCAGTTGGCTAATCAGGTTAAGGAGATTCCAGTAGATGTGACGGTACAGGGTGAAGATTCGGAAAAATATTCTCATTTATCCCGAGTGATTTATGATAGTGTCAGAGAGACAATTACGAACACCTTGAAATACGCAAAAGCTTCCAAGATGGAAATTGTAGTGCGTTTTGCAAAAGATAGTGTCGAAGTGGTCATCGGTGATGATGGTGTTGGTTGTGGCGATATTATAGACAATAACGGGCTACGAGGAATTCGAGAGCGTATCGAGCAATGTGGCGGAAAAGTGCGTTTCATATCTGGCGAGGGTGAAGGGTTTTTAACTCGAATTCATTTGAATGTGAAATGATGTAATATATGGTGCTTGTGAATTAGTGGTTGTTTGTTAGGACTAGAGAAGACATGTTAAATGGGGGAGAGAAATGAAGGTATTAATTGCGGACGATATCATGATATTACGTCAGGGTTTGAAAGCAGTGTTAGAGCAAGATTCTGATATTGAAGTGGTTGCTTTGGCGGAGAATGGAAAAGAGGCATTTGAAAAGAGTAAGGTGTATCAACCGGATGTGGTGTTGATGGATATGCGAATGCCAGATTATGATGGTGCTTACGGTATTCAGGCCATTAAGGAACAATTACCGCAGGTGAAGGTTCTTGTTCTTACTACCTTTGATGATGAGGAAACCATTGATAAGGCGTTAAGCAGCGGTGCGGATGGATACATATTGAAGGAAATGGAAGATGAAAAGGTGATTGCTTCTGTAAAGAGTGTGTATGCAGGTATGAGTATTTTTGGAGATGGAGTATATAAGGTGATGCGTACCCGAATGGAGCAGAAGATTGGAATACAAGAATTGGCTGCTGCTGCGAAGAGTGACCAGCATTTTACAGACCGGGAGAAGGATATTATTAAGCTGGTAGCTCAAGGCTATGATAATAAAGAGATTGCTACAGAGCTGTTTTTGGCAGAGGGAACAGTACGCAATAATATATCCCGTGTTTTAGAAAAACTGTCATTAAAAGACAGGACTCAATTAGCAGTGTATGCGGTGAAGCATGGTTTGGATGAGTAAAAATTGATAATAGATATGAATTTTTTTGCGGAAAAATCTTATATTCTGCACATTGACAAGATGATTTCTCAAGGAATACAATAATCCGAGTGAACAAATGAGAAAAAGTTACAAGGGAGAAAAATTGTGGAAGAGAAGAACTTAGACAAAAGAAATGTTGAAACAACGAAGGAAGAACAAAAGA
>JAGAQX010000245.1 GCA_017622535.1 Lachnospiraceae bacterium
AAGTTGTCCCCTTTTTATGATTTCTTTGAAACTATATATAACGGAAAATGCTATAAGGGTATTGCTGAAAAGATAAAGGATTATGTAACAGAAGATGACATTGTATTAGAGTGTGCTTGTGGAACCGGTTTGCTTACCTTGTCTATGGCACAAAAATGCAAGAAACTGATGGCAACAGATTATTCTGTGGGAATGTTGCGTCAGACCAAGAAAAAGGTTGCAAAGTATTCCAACACAAAAGTGAGAAAAGCAAGTATTTTAGAGTTACCATTTAAAGATAATAGATTTGATGTTGTAGTAGCAGCCAATGTAATTCATCTGCTTGATGAACCAGAGAAGGCGATTTCTGAACTGAAAAGAGTGTGTAAACCAGGTGGTAAGATTATTTTGCCGACCTATATCAATAATGAAAAAAAGAATGCGGCTATTGCAGCCAAGTTACTGTCTGTATTTGGTGTGAATTTTAAAAGGCAGTTTAGCCTCAATTCCTATAAGGAGTTTATCGCATCACATGGTATATCACAGGTTGAATATAGTGTTGTGGAAGGACATATGCCTTGTGCTTTTGCAATCATAACCAATTGTGAATAAATGAATATTTTTAAAGACCTAATGCTATCAAATATGTTACAATAGTTTTCGAACTGTTGTAACATTTTTGTTTGTAAGAGGATGTTTCACTTGTTCATAATCAATTTTATGAATTTTTATGAGGTACATATGAAAATACAATTACGAAAAGATAATTTAGCAAAAGATATATTGGCAGGAATCATTGTTGCACTAGTGTCTATCCCGATTTCCATGGGATATGCACAGGTTGCAGGTTTGCCAGCGGTGTATGGTTTGTATGGTTCTATTTTACCCATTCTGTTATATGGGATTTGTACATCTTCACCGCAGTTAATATTCGGTGTAGATGCAACTCCTGCTGCTTTGGTGGGTGGAGCTTTAGCCAGTTTTGGTGTGGTTGCCGGAACCAAGGACGCCATGGAGTTGGTTCCTGTTATCACATTGGTGACAGCGATTTGGCTTCTAATATTTTACGTGATTAAAGCAGGACGGCTTGTGAATTATATTTCGAAACCGGTGATGGGTGGATTTATATCCGGTATTGGTTGTACCATTATATTAATGCAGTTGCCAAAACTCTTTGGCGGCAGTGCTGGTACTGGCGAGTTGGTAGTTCTAATTATCAATATCTGCGAACAGTGGAAGTATTTTAATCCGTTGTCGGCGATACTGGGATTAGGAACGGTGGTATTGATTTTATTGGCAAAGAAATGGGCACCGAAGTTCCCTATGTCTGTTGTAATGATGGTGGTAGGGGCTTGTCTTGGTATCTTTGGTAATATAGAAAAATATGGTGTGGCATTGCTCCCGACAGTGGAGTCTGGGTTACCAACATTTCATCTTCCAAATCTTTCTGTGATGCTAGAACATGGGGATGATATTGTGATGTTGTCTTTTTCTATTGCACTTGTAATTGTTGCACAGACCTTACTTACTGCTAGCAATTATGCCATGAAATATAATTATAAAATTGATAACAATCGTGAAGTACTTGCCTATGCGGTGGGAAATGTGGTAGGTGCTTTAGTTGGTTGTTGTCCAATTAATGGTAGTGTGTCAAGAACGGGAATCGGTGATCAGTACGGTGGTAAGTCTCAGGTGATGTCGCTAACTGCCTCTGCTACAATGGTGATTGTATTATTGTTTGGAACAAGTTTGCTTTCTTATCTTCCAGTACCGGTGTTGACTGGAATTGTTCTAGCAGCACTGATTGGCATTATCGAGATAGGTGTAGCAAAGAAAACGTGGAAGTCTGACAAGCAGGAATTCTTGATTTTCATGGCCGCTTTTTTAGGGGTGCTATTGTTGGGAACCGTGTATGGTGTAATTATTGGTGTGATGCTTTCCTTTGTGGCAGTAATTGTTCGTGCTATCGTTCCACCAAAGGCATATCTTGGTGTAATACCGGGACATGAGGATTTCTATACCTTGAAGCGTAACCGCAGTGCGAAACCGATTAGGCAGACAGTCATTTATCGTTTCAGTGGGAATCTGTTCTTTGGTAATTTGAATACCTTCCAGCAGGATATTGAAAATGCAATTGAGGAGGATACAAAGCAGGTAATCGTAGATGCTAGAGGCATTGGAAATATTGATATGACGGCTGCGGAGCGTCTCGTGATTCTATATGATAATCTAAAGAAGAGAGGGATACATTTCTATATCACAGAGCATGTGGGTTCTGTTAACGACCAGCTGCGTTTGTATGGAGCAGGCAGATTGATTGATGAAGGTGCTGTGAGACGAACCATTACCTTGGCATTACGTGCAGCGGGAGTGGAAAAACCATATCCCCTTGTTGGCGTAGCAGCAGATGAGCCTTATGAATATGTGGAAGCAAACGAACGATTAGCAGAGTTTGAATGGGCGTTTGGTGACAATGCGGAAGAGAGGATGGAACAGCTTGCGACCCAAATGGCAGATGAACTTGTACATTCTCATGATTATAGTATGCAAGGTATTATGGAAGCAGAGCAGCATGTACCTTGGGGACGTATGGGCTTGTTTGATGAGGATGAGCTTTTGGAACGTTTGGAATTCCATTTGACAGAGTTAGAAGCACAAGGCTTTGATGATGTGGAGGAGATTGAACGACGCATCGAGCAGAGACGTCAGATTATTGAATCGAAGATTAATAATTTAAGTCCAGAGGCGCTAGAGATATTAAAACGTCACCGTCATGAAATTGAAGAACATTTAAAGGAACAGCATCCAGAGTATTATGAGAGGATGATGGAGATACGAAAGCATATGTAGCTTAATGAGAAAATACGTTTATTATGCGGGGTTGTAATTATAAAAGAAATAGCATATTATAATATTAGGTTAGTTATAACTAACCTGTAAAGGTAATAATCTATTTGCAAGTAGGAAATAATGTAACTGAGAGCAATCTCAAATGTGTAACTTAGTAATGTGCATTACGAAGAAAGTAAGAGGAACAAAGAATGCCAATACAAGAAATTATGAAATTGCGAAATTCTACGGATGAAGAAACAAAGATGTCATTGTTATTAGCAATTCATTGTGCACCGATTCTTCTTGGAATCAAAGCAGCCAATATTATGACAGTGACAGGTGGAGAATTTTTTCGAATTGGAGACTTGCTTCAAGGAACAGACATATCCTATTGTTTCTTGAAGACCAAAGGAGATAAAGGGATTCTTTATCTTTATCGGGAACGGGAGATTATGAAGTATTTGCATTCTGAAGATGTCCAGTCCTTTTTGAAAGGGTATGGATACGAAACCGAAGATTTGCATGAGATGTTAGAACGTTTATCTAACCGAATTCGTTTTTACAGTAATGGAGAGACTGCATTTCCTCATGAAATTGGAATCTTTTTGGAATATCCACTTATGGATGTGAAAGGTTTTTTGGAAAATGACGGTGAGAACTTCATTTATTCGGGTTATTGGAAGGTGTATACGGATGTGCATAATGCACTTCGAAAGTTTCGAGAGTATGATTTGGTGCGTGAGCATGCAATTCAGGCAGTGATTTCTGGAAAGAAAATTCGGGAAATTGCTGTGTGATGATGAGGCTTACAACATAACAAAAAAGGAGATAATAGGAAATGGATAAAGTGAGTATTGTATATTGGAGTGGAACTGGTAATACTGAGGCAATGGCAGCATATATCGCAGAGGGTGTGAAGGAAACTGGTAAGGAAGCAGATTTGTTGCCTGTAAGTATTGCATCGGTGGATGATTTAAAGGCTGCAAAAGCATTTGCATTAGGCTGTCCATCTATGGGTGCAGAGCAGTTAGAGGAAGTGGAGATGGAACCATTTATGTGTGACTTAGAGACTTCTATCGCAGGTAAGCAGATTGTGTTGTTTGGTTCTTATGGCTGGGGAAACCAGGAGTGGATGCGTGACTGGGAAGACCGCATAAATCAAGCTGGTGCTACCGTACTTGGCGGTGAAGGAATCGCAGTAAATGCAGCACCAGGCGAGGATGCAGCAGAGCAACTAAAAGGTGCCGGCAGAATGTTGGCAGGTTGCATCTAAAAAGTAAAATGATATATGCCCATTTTCTAAGCTTGGATACGATGATAAGGATGATGTGATTGATGAAAAATCTTCTCAACTATGGTACTTGTATTTCGTTAGAAAGTGAGGTAATATAAATACAGTTAGTTACTCCTAACTATATGTTAATAAATCATGTGTGAAGAAATGCGTCTCCAAGACTTAGCCCTGTCGATTGGAGGCGCTTTCGCGTTATGTTCATAGTTGGCGAATTGCTAATATTTGTATTGTAGGAAATAATTGAATCCGAAAGAGTAGCATGATAAAATAGACACGAGAAAGCGCAAAGTTGATTAATGACACGTTGTGCTTCCGAAATATGGAATGAATAATGGGAGGTATTTACAATGACGTATGAGCAGGTATTTGAGAAGTTTAAGGATATGTTTAAGGACACAGATGTGAGCCATGTACAGGAGCATTTGGCATATCAGTTCAACATTACTGGTGAGGGTGCTGGTGCATTTTATGCAGAGGTGAAGGATGGTAAACTATCCATCGAACCATATGAGTATCATGACAGAGATGCGGCATTTACATGTTCGGCTGAGAATCTTTTTAAGATTATCAAAGGTGAGTTGGATCCAGTTGTTGCATTTACTTTTGGAAAGCTGAAGGTGGATGGTAATATTGACAAAGCGTTGAAGATTAAAGAGTTGTTATAATTTTATGAACGTATTTTAGCTGAAGGGAGCAAGGTTTTTGTGGAGAGGCCTTGCTTCTTTTTTTGTGTAAACAATGAGCCAAGCAGACAAGCATGCTTGTGTTTAGCTGGCAGTTTCGCAATTCGACAAAATAAATACTCCTAGTATGAGAATATGTGTAGCAACATATGAATATAACTTTCCCTGTGAGGGATTATAAACTTATCATACAAGGAGTTGGAAGATATGGAGAATGAAAAGAAACGAAGTTATACAAAGGCAAGCTGGATTATAAATGCACTGAAGGGTTTATGGGTTGGTTCCACTATGACAGTGCCAGGTGTGTCCGGCGGAACCATGGCTGTGGTGGTTGGAATATATGAAGATTTAATACATGCAATCAATGGTTTGAAAAAGGAGCTAAAAGCACACATTTCTTTTCTGTTACAATTTGCAATTGGAGCAGTTGCTGGTTTTCTTGTGTTTGCAAAAATGATTACTGCACTATTGGAGAACGTTGCGACAAGTTCACTGACAAAGTTGTTTTTTTGCGGTGTTGTGGTAGGCGGAATTCCGTTGTTGGTTCAAAAGTCAGAAATAGAGAAAATAGAAGGAAGACATATTGCTTGTCTTGTGGCGGGAGCAGTGGTTGTGCTTGCTATGACCATGTTACCTACTGGTTTATTTGCAGCGGGAAGTGGGATTACTTTTTGGATTCTACAGTTTGTGGCGGGTGTGATTATTGCCATTGCGCTCATTTTGCCAGGAATTAGTGTGACGCATATTCTCTATATTATGGGA
>JAGAQX010000034.1 GCA_017622535.1 Lachnospiraceae bacterium
CAATTTTCAGACTCCACATCTCTCTCATCCGGCGCAATCACCTGTCCCACGATAAAATATAGTAACGCTAAAATTGCACAAACCGCAAAGAATACTTTAACAAAACCAATTCCAACACTTAATATCTTTTGTTCTCTATTCATATGTATCGACTCCCGATTCCCTCTATTATACGAATGTTTCCAATGATCAAACTACTCTTTCATAATATCACGTTTTTCTATTTTCTACCACCCTAAGTAAATAAAAACGTCATTCCCCCAATCTTAGAAGAATGACGCCTATTCACTATTATCTGTATGCTTTCAAACGATTATTTTTTCCAAACGGTTCCGGCAAGTCCCACTTCCTCCTCGTCAAAGACAGGCTCCTTACCTTCCTTCTTTTGCTGCTCATAGTGCTTCAACACCTTGATTGCCACATTTCCTAGCAACAAAATATTCGACTCTGCATAATAATAGTTACCAACAAAACTGCTAAATGCAAATGCAAAAATCGAGAAGGTAATAAAGTGAATTCCCCATCCACCTACATTTTCACTGATAGCAGCTTGTACAAATCAATTACAACTTTGCTTTTTATGAAAAAAGGCTATGGCAAATTAAAAAAAGAAAGCCAAAGCATTACTATAATTAATTGTCTAAATTTGTCGACTTACAGTTGCCAATCATCCTATTTTTTAGTAAAATTTTGTTATGTGCGTAGCACTTATTTTTTCTTTATGAAACGAGATGATTGCATTGCAATTTATGGGGACGCAATCATCCCACAAGTTTATTTTTAGGAGGTTACATTCATGGCAAAAACAGCACAGGAACTTATGCAATTTATCAAAGACAATGATATCAAGATGATTGACTTTAAGGTTGTTGATATCAACGGACAATTCCGTCACGTTACCATTCCGGCTTCTCAATTTTCAGAGAGCACCGTGAAAGAAGGTATCGGTTTTGACGCATCCAACTACGGCTACGCTGTAGTGGAGAAGAGTGATATGGTATTTATTCCAGATTTAGAGACAGCAATGATTGATCCATTCTGTGACATTGCAACACTTTCTATCACGGGTAATGCAATGATTATCGACTATCCAGAGAATCGTCCTTTGGATCAATACCCACGTAATATCGTAAATGCTGCTGAGCAGTATATGAAGGACACTGGAATTGCAGATACGATGTTAATTCTTCCTGAGTTTGAGTTCCATTTATTCGATAATGTAGGCTGGAAGGTTAGCCCAGATGATATTTCTGTTCAGGTAGATGCTTCTCAGGCATACTGGAACAGCGATGTTGAGGGAACTGGTCGCATAGTTGCACACCAGAAGGCTTACCACGTTGCAAAGCCATTTGATACATCTTATGAATGTCGTTCTGAGATGTGCTTGCAGATGGAAAATGCAGGTATCCCAATTAAGTACCATCACCCAGAGGTTGGTGCTGCAGGACAGTTTGAAATCGAGCCAATGCTTGGACAGATGTCTAAGATGGCTGATAATACAATGATGATCAAATACATCATCCACAATACAGCTCTTAAATATGGCAAGGTTGCTACCTTTATGCCAAAGCCAGTTTACAACGAGGCTGGTAACGGAATGCATGTACATATGCTATTGTTAAAAGACGGTGAGCCAGTATTCTCCGATGACAACGGATACTCTCATTTAAGCGAGACTGCTCACTACTTCATGGGTGGATTATTGAAGCACATTTCTTCTCTTTGTGCAATTACAAACCCAAGTACCAACTCATTCAAGCGTTTAGTTCCAGGCTTTGAGGCACCAGTAACCGTTGGATATGCTACGTCAAACCGTAGTGCGGTTATTCGTATCCCTGCTTACGCTAAGACACCTAAAATGAGACGATTTGAGTTGCGTAACCCAGATGCAACCTGTAACCCATATCTTTGCTACGCAGCAATCCTTATGGCAGGTCTTGACGGTGTGAAGAATAAGATTGACCCACATGCAAACGGATGGGGTCCTTACGATATGAACCTCTATCATTTGTCCGATGAGGAGAAAGCGAAACTATCTTCTCTTCCAACAAACCTAGAGGATGCTTTGGATGCTTTAGAAGCAGATCATGATTACTTGACTGCAGGCGGCGTATTCCCAGAGCACTTAATCAAGAACTTCATTGCAAATAAGAGAAAAGAAGTTGCTGAGATGAACAAGATTCCTCATCCAGCAGAGTTTGATAAGTACTTTAACCTTTAAGGAAATGGACTGAGAGCAGTCACAAATAGAAAAATAGTTGGGAAGTGCACTTGTGTACTTATCCAACTACTTTTTCGTTTGTGACTATTTGAAGGCATAACGTGGCTTATCAATAGGCGTAGCCTATTGGTAAGATTACGATATGACTGCCTCTCAGGACATTTACGTATAGTTCTGTTTCTAGCTATTTGAAGGCATGAGGTTGGCTTATCAACATGCGTAGCATGTTGGTAAGATAACCTCGTGGCTGCTCTCAGTCCCACTATATCATTTCACAAGACAACCTCATGACACTCTCACCCCCAATATATTATTTCTTCCCCTCTCCCCGAAACTATGCTACAATATATTTTAGTTTTAATTATTATAATTATACAAAAGGAGAAGGTTACTATGAATTCCATTGATAAAATCATTAGCTTTGCTAAAGACAATGAATGTTCTGACATTCATATCACCAGCGGTAATGGTATATGTCTTCGCCGTTTCGGTTCTTTACAACGTGCCAACACCACCAATTATCCAGACAACAATTTTGACGAGCCAATTCTTTCTATGATTCAGAAAGAGAAGGACATACAAGCATACAAAGACGGTAGAGATTTAGACTTTGCCTACGAAACAGCTAATGGTATACGTTGCCGTGTGAATCTCTATCACCAGCAGGGACGTTACGCAGCCAGCCTACGTGTAATGGGTGATCGCATTCCTGTATTGGATGAGATGGAGTTACCAATTAAAACATTGAAATCTCTCGCAGACCAACCCAGAGGTCTTGTATTGGTTACCGGTCCAACTGGTTCTGGTAAATCTACAACCTTGGCTGCTATTATTGAGTACATCAACCAGCACAAAGCAGAGCATATTATTACAATCGAAGATCCAATCGAATTTGTCTACACAGAAGCGCAATCTATCATCCATCAGCGTAATGTTGGTGATGATACCGAAAGCTTTGCTGCAGCACTTCGTTCTGCACTTCGTGAAGATCCAGATATCATCTTAGTTGGTGAGTTGCGTGACCACGAAACCATTTCTGCTGCCTTAAATGCGGCAGAAACCGGACACCTTGTATTTGGAACACTACATACAACTTCTGCTGCAGAATCGATTTCACGTATCATTAATGCATTTCCTCCTCATGGACAAGCACAGG
Organism: Lachnospiraceae bacterium; assembly: GCA_017622535.1. GTDB lineage: Bacteria > Bacillota > Clostridia > Lachnospirales > Lachnospiraceae > CAG-590. The sequence continues at coordinate 3,378 of JAGAQX010000034.1, forward strand.
TACGTTCACAGGTGGCTAGTGTATTAAAGGGCGTTGTAACACAGCAGCTTTTGCCTTTAAAAGATGGAACTGGTCGTATCGCAGCTACCGAAATTCTAATTGGTACCGATGCTGTTCTTAACATGATTCGTCAAGATAAGACTTATCAGGTAGAATCTAACATGCAATCCGGACAAGCATTTGGTATGCATACCTTGAACATGGATTTAATTCGATTAGTAGAAACAGGAAAGATTTCTGAGGAAGTAGCCATTCATTGTTCCAGCTCTCCTTCTTCTTTACCATTTTCTCTACCAGAACCAAAGGAAGAAGTAAAGCCGAATCCAATGGATTCCATCATGGGATATTAATCTCATGACTACTAACTATCAATTATTGAAAAAATACAATTTTTAAATAAACTTTTAAATCGGATAAAGCGCAAAAAGAAGCTTTTATTGCATACGATCCTAATTTTAACCGCAGAAAAAACTATACTATTAGAAATGAGGTGTTGCAAATTTTGCAACACCTCATTCATTAAAATCCCTTATTCCCTTTCACTAACTCCTTCACAGTTCTGTCGAAATCCGATTTTATCGGCTGTATTTCTGCGAGGATTGGTTGTTTCAATTTATGCAACAACCAATAACTCATTCCAAATCTATTACTATTCCAACTCTTGCAATGCCTCAATATAACCCAATACTCTCTTCTTTGCAGAATCATCCATATTTTGAATCATCTCCAACATTTGATAATCTTCTGACTTCTTTTTCACCACAACATAATCTACAGGTGAATAATTAGAGTCCTCTGCACCAGATAATAATTCATACGGTGACACTTCTAACACGTCACAAATAATCATCAATTTATCAGCTGCCGGATTTGTCTTCTTTCTTTTCCAATCACTAATTGTACTTTGCGCAATACCCGTCTGTTCTGCAAAAGACTTCTGCGATATTTTCTTTTCGGATAATATTTTAAATATTCTTTCACTTATAATCATAACTATACCTTATCTATAAAATAATTTTGTATACTCCGTCTTCGTATCAGCAATATGATAAATATATATAATCTCTTGCACCTTTTTATAAATGGCAACATGTTTCTTCGCAATCACCATACGATATCCTTGTTCGTTCAGCAAATCATCTGGAGTCAAAGAACCAGAGTCCGGAAAAATCTCTAGTCTTTCAATTACATTCAATATATTCTCAACGACTTCTAACGCTAAATCTTTATCAAACTGAATCCTATAGCAATCCTCAATACGCTTTAAATCCTCCCAAGCAGTCGGAAGAATTTCTACACTATAAGTCATTCAATCTCTCCCTTAACCTTTGTCTTGCATCAGATACACTAATCGTTTCTGCTCCATCGATACGCTCTCGTTCTGCTTGTAATACCTTTTCTCGTAACTGCAACATCTGTTCTCTCTTTTCAAATGCATCTATACTCATAAGCACCAAATCCCCCTCTCCATTCTTAGTTATATATATAGGTTCTTTTGTTTCTTTAGCTAAATTTGATATTGTATTATACTCATTTCTCAATACTGTAGATGGTTTAATAATCATGATAGTCCTCCCATATCATTATAATGATATAATTATATCATTATAATGAAGTGTTGTGTATAGAATATTTCACAATAAGGACTTCCTCCTTTCTTTACAATCGTTTATCCGTGACATTTCGTTTATGCGTACAATATACTATTTTTTTCTATTTGTCAATATCCTTCCCCAAAAAGGGACGTACTTAATGTGAACTCCAAAAAAAGAAAACCACAAGGATTTCTCCATGTGGCTTCCATTTTTAACTCTATATTTATCAATTTGCAATATAAGCCTTACAATTTCTCACACAGACTCTTACAACCTCGCATCAAACAATCCACAGAAGCTATCAATTGGGTCCTTCGCTGTAAATGCTTCCTCTCCTGCCAACAGCTTCTCCACAAGCGCATCCATAGAACTTTCCTTGTTATCATAGGTATTGATGTAAGTTCTTGCCATTGGAATATCTGCAAGCATGGTTGGTGCACCACAACCTACAACTACTACCGGCAACTCAAATACATACCAAGGAATCTCACCACCACCCTTGGATACTCCAAAGCTTGGACGACCATTTTGTACATTACAAAGGGTGATAACCAAATCCATATCCTTTGTAAAGTCTGCAATGGCATTCTTACCTGCAAAATAGAGATTGATATCCGGCTTTTGTCCCGCTGCAATCTGCTTCTTCATCTTGTCAATTGGGCTCTCATAAATAAATGCTTCAAAGCCCTTTGCACAAAGCTTCTCTTTCAGCATTTCTGCTGGGTTACCACCGCCATAGCCCATGGCCTTCATAAGTTCATCCATGGCACCGCCGGCACCCTTCACATGTACAATCATGATTCTCTTATATCTCTCTGGAGTGATTGGCAATACATCCTTATCCTTATATTTTACAAGAGTAATCGCATCCTTACTGATTGCTTTTTGCATCTCCTTATACTCTTCTTTTCCAAGAATGGAAGCAAGAACATCTGGCTGTGGAACCAATTCTTCCTTTGCCTTCTTATGAAGTCCAAGATGTGCCTTAAGACCAAGAATACGGGTTAATGCTTCCACCATACGTTCTTCGCTAATAATACCATTCTTGTATGCGTTCAACATGGTAGCAAAGTCTTCATCTGGATCGTTAAAGAACAAGAACATATCACAACCAGCATTGATGGAAAGTGGTAACATCTCACATCGTTTCATACGGTTCGTCATACCAACCATGTGTGACGCATCTGTTACAACCATACCATTAAATCCTAGCTTATCACGGAGAAGTGTAGTCATAATCTCTGGACTTAAAGTCGCTGGCATCATGTCATCATCCTGCAAATCTGGATTAATCGATTTTGCATACTTTGGCATCAAAATATGTCCACCCATAATCGCATCCAAATCATTGTCAATCAAACTCTTATATACATGTCCATAAGACGCATCCCACTGCTCCACATCCATATCATTTACATTGTTGGAAATATGTGCATCTCTGAAGTCCAAACCATTGCCAGGAAAATGCTTTGCAGCACAGGCAAATCCATCAATGGTATGTGCACCCTTCAAATATTCCACACTCATATCTGCCACACGCACTGGGTCATTACCAAATGCTCGTCCGATAATCTCAGTATTTTGCCAGTTATAAGCAATATCACAAACTGGTGCAAATGCCATGTTACATCCGATTGCTGCTACTTCTTCATTTGCCATCTTACCTAACTGATAAGCATACTCCTTATTACCAGTAGCACCAATCTTAATTCCAGAACCAATCACAGTACCATCTGCGCAGGCACCATCTCCACCCATCTCTGTGTTACACGCAATAAATACTGGAACCTTTGCATACTTTTGCAACTTTCTATTCTGCTCCTGAATTGCTACACCTGGTGCTGGATTATAGCGACATCCACCCAAATGATACTTCTCCATCAATGTCTTCAAATGCTCTTCGTCATGAGATGATGTCAACTGGAAGAACAACTGTCCAACCTTCTCCTCGTCTGTCATTCCTGCAATGGTATCCTCTACCCATTTAATATCTTCATCTGCCAAGTAATATGGCTTTGCTTTTAAATCTACCATGATACACCTCCATTATTATGGTGATTTTAAGGCTTTTAACTTCTATATTACATTGTATAAGCTTAATGTATCCACAAGCAGGTACATCTGAGTCCGTCAGCACTTAGTGAGACGCAGTCGAACTTAGTACTGCTACGCACTCAGAGTAGTGCAAACGTACCTGCGGTGGATTATTAAGTTTATGCAACGATCACTACATAGACTTAATCCTTAAAATCACCATTTCAATTACTCAAGTTTTCTAAGAATTGATTAATCTTTACTTGCTCATAATCCCCTTGATAAGTGCCTGACACCAGACGTCCTATCACAATATCCGCAAATTCGTTCCAAGACTCCTTCTCATGCGTTACAAGGATTGGATAGAAGCTTACATCGTTCTTCCTAGCAGCGTCCAAATCTCCAGGCGCATCGCCAACCATCAGTACATTGTTCTTGTCATACCCCTTCTTCAACAATTCCTGAATACAGTGTGCTTTGCTTCCTACATCCTGTGCCAACATAATGTCAACGTGCTCTAATAAATGATACATCTTCCATTCATCTTCAACCGCCTGACGATTCGCAGAAGAAACAATGGCAATATCACAATACTGATGTGCATATTCCAATCCTTCTTTCACTCCCACAAATGGTAGCTTCTCATCATCTGAAAGTGCATTGATGCTCTCATTTACCTTCTTCGACCAGGATAATGCTTTCTTCAAAATAATACTGTCATTTTCTGCAATTGCTTTTTCCAATGCAGGATTTGAAAGTTCTGGACTCGACTCAACCCATTGGTCCAAAACATCCACATCTTCAATTTTACAGTAAGTATCATTAATTTCCTTAAGCGCCATCGCTAAGCCTTTGAAACGGTTAATTCCACGGGTCATGCTGTAGAGGTTCATTACATTCCATCTTTCTAAAATAGGAGCTTCCCATTCAGAAAGCTCCCATTCCTCTACCATGCAAGGACCGAAACATCGAATGTGCTTAATATCCATGGTGTCCATTGCACATCCATCGGAATCAACACAGATTAAATAATCTTTTCTTTTTTGAAAATCATTTAAATACGTGCTCATTTCTTACCTCGTCCTGCTATATCAATTTATTTGTAACTCGAATTCTATCAAACAATCTATATTTGCTCTTGAAATATTCCTTCGTTTAGCTGTCAATCAAAATCTGGCTTTGCATCTATTATTCTGTTCTACCGTGCTTTTCCTTCAATGCGATTACGTTGGCATCTACTTCCTTCTTGTGCAATGGATACCATAACCAAAGAACAAGTGCTAACAAGATAAATCCAAGTGCTGGAAGTAATGTAGAAATGTTATAAATTCCTGAAAGTACCTCTGGTGTCTGTACTGCTCCTGAAGCTGCTGCTGCCGAATCATAACCGATACCGGTAAGTAACCAACCAGATAAACCTGCTGCCAATGCCTGACCAAGCTTACGTGCAAATGAGTAAAGTGCATACACTGAACCATCCTCGCGGATACCATTCTTAAGCTCTGAGTAGTCGATAACGTCTGTAATCAATGCCCATGATACCATTGAGAATACTCCAAGACCTAACCAACAAATCATCTGCAATCCACAATATACCCAAACGCTTTCTGGACGGATCAACCAAAGAACAATCATAACACCTGCTGCGAAGAAGTTAGATACCACAGAAACCTCTGCCTTACCAAATTTCTTAGCCAATGGTTTTGCAATGATAGCAGCTACAATCATACCAACCATCATAAGCATTGTAGATAATGACTGTGCAGATGCACTGTTGTAGTAATCTGGATAAATGTATGCAGCCATATTCTGCATTGTAAGCTGTGCAAGCAACATAACGATAGAAGCAACAATAATTGAAATTAATGCTCTGTTTGTAAATGCACTCTTTAACATCTCACCAACAGATGGTCCCTTCTGATCCTCACTAGGCTGAACAACCACACGCTCAGTAACCATCTTGTAGCAGAGCAAGTAACAAACAATTGCTAAGATTGAGAATACACCTGCTGCAACAGTAACCTTAGAACCAATCAAGGTCTCCTTCACGCTGCCATCTGACAATGTAACCTTCTCATATGCGAGAAGTGGAAGTAAGATACCGATTACCATACCAGCAAGCATACCACCCATTGTTCGGAATGTAGAAAGGGACTGGCGATCATCTGGATTAGCAGAGATTGCTGATGCCATGGAACCATATGGAATATTGATACCTGTGTAACAGAATGAACCCCACAACAAATATGTTACCGCCAGGTATGCAACCTTAGCATTGGTAGGTAATCCAGCAAACCCACTCTGGTACATCAAGAATGACGCAACCGCAACCGGAATACACATACGCAAAATCCATGGTTTGAACTTACCTGCTGGTGTAACCTTGCTTCGGTCACAGATACGTCCCATTGTTACATCTGTAAATGCATCTACAAAACGTGCTAGCATCATAATCGTTCCAACAATTGCTGCTGAAACACCCATTACATCCGTATAAAACTTTGTTAAAATCATAGTAGACAAGATAAATGTGAAATCATTACCGAAATCACCAAACATGTAACCCATCTTGTCCTTCATACCAAAAGGCTTTGAATTATTTCCCATAGAGTAACCCTCCTTATTAATGTATTAATGAAATTTTAACATAATTCGCCCCATCTCATTAGTATAATAATTGTTTTTTATCGTATAATTTTTATACATACTTGAAATGCACTAAAAATTATACGATAATAATGGAAAATAATACTATTTGAAGCGAGGTGACTTATGGAATATCAAAAGGAACTACAATTTACTGAAAAAATATTGCATAATTTCCGACTAAACATGCGTTACATCACTGAAGAATCCACCAAGAATTCTTCCGCTACACGCAACATGGGACTTCAAAATATATTGAATTATAATTTTGACAACGACACTCTTTTTGATTTGGTAAAAAAACAGTGTCACCCAAACACATTCTATCGTATCAAGACACCATTGCTTAGTAATTTCTTTTTGTTTCGACTGCCAGATACAGAAGAACCTACCTACGCATATATTGGACCTTATACCCTTACACCAATTGCACAGCAGGATATATATAATCTGGCAGAGCAGTACCACGTTGCTCCCGGCCATTTATCACAGTTAGAACAGTATTTCATGGATTTGCCACTGCTTTCAGATGAAAACACTTTACTAAACTTGCTTTATACCTTAGGCGAATATTTATGGGGTGACGCAGATCACTTTACCGTGCGGGAGGATTTTGAAATGCCTGCCTATATTCCAGAGACAATTCTTCCAATTCCGGATGTAGAATCTCCTGAGGAAGCCTTGCTCACTATTCAGATATTAGAACAGCGCTACGAGATTGAACAAAAGCTAATCCAAGCGGTCACTAATGGTCAGCTTCACAAAGCAGAATTATATTTGTCCCAAATGTCGTCTCAGCAATACGAACGACGTTCCGACAATCCGCTACGGGATTACAAGAATTATGCAATTATTATGAACACATTGCTTCGCAAAGCCGTAGAAGCTGCAGCGGTTCATCCAACTCATATACATGCAATTTCGTCCCAGTATGCTAGAAAAATTGAGTTAATCACATCACAGGCAGCATTTTTATCCCTGGTAAAGGAAATGGTCCGCAAATACTGCTTACTGGTAAAGAATCATTCCCTTAAGGGTTATTCCATGTTGGTACGTAAGGTCATTACCAATATCATTTATGATCTAACTGCAGATTTAAGTTTGAAAGTACAAGCAAAGGAATTAAACGTAAACCCTAGCTACCTATCCACATTGTTTAAAAAAGAAACTGGACAGACCTTAACTGAATTTGTAAACCGCAAACGAATTGAGCATGCAATCCTGCTTCTCAATTCTACTGATATGCAAATTCAGGTTGTGGCACAATACTGTGGCATTCCCGACGTCAATTATTTTACAAAAACCTTTAAGAAAATAGTCGGTAAAACACCAAAGGAATACCGTGAAATGATAAGCAAGCATTAATAAGATACCCCTGTTTCAACAGGATTATGAATCGATTTCTAATAAATATAACATATTAGTTCAGAACTATAATGGAACCCACAAAATCATCTGCGGTTAAATTACAAAAACCTGATAACATAGACACTTATCATATAGCTGTCTTGTCTGTTATCAGGTTTTTTTTATATATACCCCTATATTTATAATGCAATGTTTAATATTTTGTATTGTAACCTCTACAAATACTTCTTCAAGGTTTCTCTCACAGCTCCTACCCCGGCTGTTAATTCCTTAAAGTACTGACATACCTGATCTGCAAGTCCAACCTCATACAAATCCACACCGAAAATTGACTTGTCCTGTAGCACCTTTGAAAGTTTTGCTTCGACGTCAATGTCAGCACCAAGCTCTACGTCTGCAACATACGGACAAACAGTCTCTAACAATGGGTCTGGACTAAGTTCAAAGGAATTACCCTCATCATCAATCGCCATGAGATAACGCAACCATCCTGCGAACACCAGCGGAATTAATTTCAAATCCTGTACATCTAATTCATTTGAAGCATGGTAAGCCTTAATTGTCTCGCCAAAACGGATTGCCAACTTCTGTGAAGTGTCGGTTGCTATTCTTTGTGGTGTATCTGGCATAAATGGATTCGGAATACGGACATTTAACACGGTGTCGATGAATGCCTTTGGATCCAAAATCCCTGGATTCACCACAACCGGAAGTCCTTCCTGATAACCTACCACCTCTACAAATTTACGAAGCTCTGTATCTTTCATCTCATCTGAAATCTTCTCGTATCCAAGAAGACAACCGTAGATTGCAAGTACCGTGTGCAGTGGATTCAGGCAAGTACAAACCTTCATCTTCTCTACCTTATCGACAGTCTCGCGCTGCGTGAACATCAAGCCACCCTTTTCAAGCTGTGGGCGTCCATTTGGAAACGCATCTTCAATTACTAGATATTCACACTCTTCTGCATTTACAAACGGTGCAACATACGTGTTCTTTGACGTGATAACTGGTTCTAATCCAGCAAAACCATCTTCCTTCAAAATGGCCTCTACAGAAGCATCCGGACGCGGTGTAATCTTATCAATCATAGACCATGGGAAAGAAACCTTAGACTTGTCATCAATATAAGCAACAAATCCATCCTCTACCAATCCGTTCTCATTCCACTTTTTAGCAAAAGCATTTACTGCATCATAAAGCTTATCACCATTGTGAGAACAGTTGTCCATACTCACCATCGCAATTGGCTTCTCTCCTGCTTTGTAACGTGTATATAATAAAGATACCACTTTACCAATATAACTTGCTGGCTTTTCTGGTCCCGCTACAAAATCAGCCTCTACTGCCGGAAGCAGCTCACCCTTACCATTCACAAGGCTGTAGCCCTTCTCTGTAATTGTAAAGCTTGCCATCTGCAAAGAATCCTTCTCAAAAATCTCCTGAAGTCTTCCATATTCAGTATCATTTTCTGAATCTAAAATACAAGATTCCACTACAGAACCAACTACTGTCTTTTCCACACTACCATCTGCCTTCAAGGTTACAAGTAAGGTATAATCGTCATGTGGACGGTTCATTTTCTCAATAATCTCATAGTCGAAGCCTTCTGCCACAACCAAGCCTCTGTCAAGCTCGCCTGCATTTAAAAGGTTCTGTACCACATTTGCCTGAAAGGCACGGAAAATGTTACCTGCGCCAAAATGAATCCAAAACGGGTTCTCTTTCGTAGCTGTTGTCACAGCCTCTCTATCATACTGTGGAAGCTTATATCCCTTTGCTTCCCACTGTTCTTTGTTCTGTAATCCAGCTTTGCTTAATTCCATCGCCTATCTAGCTCCCTTCTCAATGGCCTCCCAAAGACCGTTCAAATAAGTTGCTCCAAGTGCTCTGTCATACAAACCGTAACCTGGCATAGCCACCTCATCCCAAATCATACGACCATGGTCTGGACGAATCGGACCGTCAAAGCCAATATCATAAAGAGCTTTCATAATCTCATACATATCAAAGGTTCCATCTGATGAAAGGTGTGCAGCCTCTTCGAAGTTGGTTGGAGTAATAAACTTCAAATTTCTTACATGAGCAAAATGAATTCTACCCTTCAAAGAACGAATCATATCTGGCAAATCGTTGTCCAAATTTGTACCGTAAGAACCAGAACAGAATGTTACACCATTGTGCACATCATCTACCATATCCATCATACGAAGAATATTCTTCTTGTTAATAATAATACGTGGAAGACCAAATACACTCCATGCAGGATCATCTGGATGAATTGCCATCTTTATGTCGTACTCGTTACATACTGGCATAATCTTCTCAAGGAAATATTTCAAGTTCTCAAACAATTTGTCATCATCGATATCCTTGTACATCTCAAATAATTCCTTTACCTTCGCCATACGCTCTGGTTCCCAGCCTGGCATAATTGTTCCATTCATATCCCCTGCAATAGACTCAAACATCTTCTCTGGATCCAAAGCATCTACTGCTTCCTGTGTGTAAGCAAGCACTGTTGAACCATCCTCACGCACTCTCGCAAGCTCTGTACGTGTCCAGTCAAACACTGGCATAAAGTTATAACACACTAAATGAATATCTTCCTCACCAAGATTTCTCAAGGTTTCGATATAGTTCTCAATATACTGTTCACGCTCTGGAGCACC
>JAGAQX010000035.1 GCA_017622535.1 Lachnospiraceae bacterium
CTCCTTCGCTAGCACCTTCAATAATTCCAGGAATATCTGCAATTACAAAACCAGCACCAGTATCATCAATATTTACTACACCTAGATTCGGATTCAATGTCGTAAAATGATAGTTCGCAATCTTTGGTTTTGCATTAGTTACTCTTGATAAAAATGTGGATTTTCCTACATTCGGAAATCCAACTAAACCAACATCTGCAATCACCTTTAACTCAAGTGTTACATACATTTCCTTTGCTGGTTCTCCAGGCTGTGCATACTTTGGTGCCTGCATAGTAGATGTGGCATAATGCATATTGCCATTACCACCCTTACCACCAGTCAAAATCACAACTGGTTCTGTCTTATTGGACATATCCATAATCACCTGACCAGTTTCAAAATCCTTGATTACCGTTCCCGGTGGTACTTTACAAATAATATCTGCACCATTGGCACCATGCTGTTTTTTCTTCTTACCTTCCTCACCATCCTGAGCACAGTATTTACGCACATGACGGAAATCATTTAAAGTATTCAATCCTTCGTCCACAACAAAGATAACATCGCCACCTTTACCTCCGTCACCACCATCTGGTCCACCAGCTGGTACATACAATTCACGACGGAAGCTAACATGACCATCGCCACCTTTACCTGCACGAATGAAGATTTTCGCTCTATCTGCAAACATTTATTTCACACCTCATTTCTTCAATTTAATAAGATAACATCCATATCGATTTCACACCTAATATGTCTACATTTGTTTTCTATATAATAAGTTCTTAGAGCTATTGTTAATCAAATTATACAAATCCTTATCTCACAAAAACAACACAATATACTATATTATTTCCATTTGAAACATCATTCATTAAACAAACAATTAATTAACCGCAGCTCTTAAACCTTATTATACTTGAGTAGACTGACTTCTATAAATCCATTTGGCTCATTGTTAACAATCGAGTAGGCTGACTCCTACTCGATGATGTACATTCGCCAAATAGACAACTGCATGCAAGCATGCTTGTCTACTTGGCTCATTGTTTACACAAATAAAGGCTGGAGCAAAACTCCAGCCTCAAATTACATGTATCTTATTCGTTAACAGAAACTGGATAGATAGAAACCTGCTTCTTATCTCTTCCCTTTCTCTCATAGCGAACAACACCATCAACTAATGCAAATAAAGTATCATCCTTACCTCTACCTACGTTAGTACCTGGATGGATCTTTGTTCCACGCTGTCTATATAAAATATTACCAGCCTTAACGAACTGACCATCTGCTCTCTTCGCACCAAGTCTCTTAGATTCTGAGTCTCTACCGTTCTTTGTAGAACCCATACCTTTTTTATGAGCGAATAACTGAAGGTTAAGCTTAAACATGTTTTACACCTCCTGATTCAAAATTACAATGTACTTTTTACCATACTTTTGTTCAATTGTAGTGATACCAAGCATAAATGATTGAAATAACAATTCCGCTCTCTCACTTGGCAAACGCTTCAGGATGACATTCTGGAAATTAATCTTGGTCGAACCATTCAATTCTTTCTCATCATCTGTAAAGCTTTCCAGGGAATTCACCAAATTAATGTACAATATGGATACCGCACTACAAACGATATCTCTTCCCTTCTTGCCGAATTCGGCATGTCCTTCTAACTGGACACCAACTATCTTTTCTTGTTTGTTAAAAACAGTTACAGTAATCATAGTTCCAATTAAGCGTTGATTGCTTTGATCTCAACCTTAGTAAATGGCTGTCTATGACCATTCTTCTTGTGATAGCCGGTTTTTCTCTTATACTTGTAAACAACAACCTTCTTGCCCTTGCCGTTCTCAATTACGTTAGCTGTAACGCTTGAGTTAGCAACTGCATCGCCACATAACATGTCTTTGTCGTTGTTAATAGCAATAACATCAAATTTCACTTCTGAACCAGCTTCTGCATTAAGCTTTTCTACTTTAATGATATCACCCTCAGCTACCTTGTACTGCTTACCACCTGTTGCAATAATTGCGTACATACGGTTACCTCCTATTATCATTACTCGCCAAGTACGGTGGTGTCAAATGGACACACTTCGACCTCCTTGTGCGGCACACTTGATTAATATAGCATTTGAATAATTAAAAGTCAATAATTATTTTCAGTATTTTAACCATTTTTTGCTATTTTTTTATTGAATCCAAGATCAATCAGTCAAATCCTCTCCATTGGTAGCAATCACCTTTTTGTACCAATAAAATGAATCTTTACGATAACGTGCCAAATCCTTTAAATCAAACTCATCGCGGTTCACATAGATAAAACCATAGCGTTTTACTACACCTTCATGAGTAGATACCAAATCAATTGCTGACCATGGGCAATATCCCATCATTTCAACGCCTTCGCTAGCAGCTAGTTTAATCTGTTCAATATGCTTACGAAGGTACTCGATACGATAATTATCATGTATTTTTCCGTCATCAGTTAATTTATCATATGCCCCTAGGCCATTCTCCGTTACGATTAACGGCAAATGATATCGGCTATACATCTCTCGCATAGTCGCACGAAAACCTTCCGGGTCAATCTCCCAACCAAATTCAGTTCGAAGCAAATTCGGATTCTTAAATGTCTTATATACACCAGGTTCATTGGCTCCTGATTGCTGGTCTCCCATTTTTGCTTCGCCACCTTCTTGGGCCCATTCTACTGTGGCAGTATTATAATAGTTGAAACCGATAAAATCTGGATGACCGCTCGCCATAATATCCATATCTCCCGGCTCCATATCCGGAATTGCATCATGTTCCTCAAGGTAAGCCCATACTAAATTATCATATCTACCATATACAGCCATATCAAGATACAACCAGTTTCGGATAGCATTATAATTCTGTGCAGCCAACACATCCTTCGGTTTACAGCTAGCTGGATATACCAATGAAATATTCGGTGCTGGACCAATCTTTGCACCAGGAAGCATATCATGACACAGCTTCATCGCCTTCGCCTGAGCTAATAACATATGATGATTTTCCTGATACACCTTCTTATACTTATTTGTTACGCCAGACAAATCAGAAGTTCCAATCACTTCACCTACTAATGTCAACATATTTTGTTCGTTGATTGTAAGCCAGTACTTTACTCTATCACCATAATTTTCATATAAAATTCTGGCAAACTCAACAAATTCATCTACACTTTCTCTTCTTAACCAACCACCTTTTTTTTCTAATGCAGCTGGTAAATCAAAGTGAAACATAGTAACCAGCGGTTCAATTCCATATTTCAAGCATTCATCAATCACATTGCTATAAAAATCGATACCTTCCTGATTCACCTTACCTACACCATCTGGAAGAATACGAGACCAAGCCACTGAAAAACGAAAGGTTTTAAATCCCATCTCTGCCATTAAAGCAATATCTTCTTTGTAACGATGGTAAAAATCTGCACATACATCTAATTCACTTGTTCCTTCTGGTACTTTCTTGATATCTTGTACACTTGGACCTTTACCATAACTTAAATTCGCTCCTTCCACCTGATACGCACTGGTAGAAGCACCCCATAAAAAATCTTCTGGTAATTTCTTAATATTGGATAATAACATACTAATCTCCTTTCCATTTATAACAAACCATACATCTGTTTAAAATTATACAATGCTCCATATAAATTGGAATCATTTAAGAACTTACATA
>JAGAQX010000246.1 GCA_017622535.1 Lachnospiraceae bacterium
ACTAATCCCTCGCATACAAATCTCTTGTATACACCTTATCCTCAACATCCGCTAAGTCGTCACTCTTACGATTTGCAACGATAACGTCTGACATTTTCTTAAACTCTTCAAAATCAGCAATTACCTTACTGTTAAAGAATGACTCGTCTTTAAGGGTTGGTTCGAAAATAACAACCTCTACACCCTTTGCCTTAATTCTCTTCATAACACCTTGAATAGAAGACTGTCTGAAGTTATCGGAATTTGCCTTCATTGTAAGACGATAAATACCAACTACCGGATTCTTCTTTTCTGGATAACCTGCAGCACGAAGAATCTGTTCTGCGATAAAGTCCTTTCTAGTGCTATTTGCATCTACAATGGCTGCAATAATATTATTAGGCACATCCTTGTAATTTGCTAACAACTGCTTTGTATCCTTTGGCAAACAATATCCACCATATCCAAAGGAAGGATTGTTGTAGTGAGAACCAATACGTGGGTCCAAACCAATACCCTCGATAATCTGCTTTGAATCCAAGCCTCTCACCTCTGCATAGGTATCCAACTCATTGAAGAAGGATACTCGAAGAGCAAGATAGGTGTTAGCAAACAACTTCACTGCCTCTGCCTCTGTTGGATTTGTGTAAAGAATATCAATATCCTCTTTGATTGCACCCTCTGCTAGTAAACCTGCAAATGTATGAGCTGCCTTAGCAAGTCTTTCATCCTCTAGTGGTGCACCAACAATAATTCTAGAAGGATATAGATTGTCATACAACGCTCTACCCTCTCTTAAAAACTCTGGTGAGAAAATGATATTGTCACAGTTATATTTTTCTCTTACAGACATGGTATATCCAACTGGAACTGTAGACTTCACTACCATAATTGCATTCGGATTAATCTCCATAACCTTCTCAATAACACTCTCCACCGATGATGTATCGAAATAATTCTTCTGAGGGTCATAGTTCGTTGGTGTAGAGATAATAACAAACTCTGCCTCCTTATATGCCATCTCTGCATCAGTTGTAGCCGTAAGATTCAACTCCTTATTTGCAAGATAATCTTCAATCTCTGCATCTACCAATGGTGATTTGCGATTATTAATCATCTCCACCTTTTCCGGAATAATATCTACTGCATATACCTCGTTATTCTGTGATAACAAAATTGAATTTGATAAACCTACATAACCTGTTCCTGCTACTGCAATCTTCATAATTCATCCTCCATTTATCTACTCTACTTATCCCACACCATAATCGTCTTACCTATGAGCTTATGAATATCCTTCTCAAAAGCTCTGGAAATATCACGCATCTCACGAATCACAACCTGCTCGCCTACGATATTTTCCAAATATTCAACGACCTCTGGCTTATTTCTGTATAACTCCACTAGATTGACAAAGTCTTCTCTTCCACTTCGACTGCTACCAATCATTCGAAGACCTTTCTCTAATATCATTCTTGTGTTAATTGGTGCAAGATCCTCTGTCACACCTAGAATTCCTATGGTTCCTTCCGGGCGTATATAATCTATAATCTGGTTAATCGCTCTTGGTGCTCCGTTACCACCCACACATTCAAATGCGTGGTCAATTTGGAAGTCCTTCGGAATATCATTCACTAAATAGATACCATCCGCAAAAGTAAAATCATTTAATTTGGATTTGTCCAATCCAAAAACATGTACCTCAATCTCTGGATACATACTCTTCAATAATAACGACGTAATATATCCAAGGTTACCATCACCCCAAACACCAATGCTATGGCGTCTTTCATGGGCCGTCTTCATAAAACGGTCAATCGCATGATAACTAACACTGACAATCTCTGTAAAAGCTGCCACAGTTAGGTTTATGTTGTCTGGTAGCTTCACCAAGCGATCTGGCACCGTCTGCACATATTCCTGCATGAATCCATCTGTTCCACTAGCACGAAACTTAGAGCTTCTAAGATAATTCTCGGCTATCACTTCATCCTCTTCACAAGGAAGATTTGGAATCATAACCACTCGGTCTCCTACCTGAAATTGACCTGTTGGATCATATACAACCTTTCCAATTGCCTCATGAATCAATGCCATAGGAAGCTTCTGATTTAATATCTCATCTGGTCGATTTCCCTGATAATATCTCTGATCCGCATTACAGATAGACAAATGGGTCGGTCTGACAATCACATGCTCTTGATCAAAGGTAATATCTTTAAAAACCAATTCAAATTGTCTTGGTTTCTTTAACTGATATACTGCATTTAGCATTTTAACATCCTCCTAAAAGAGCTTCTGCAACTCTTAAGTCATAAGGATAGGTAATCTTAATATTCGATTCCTCTCCTTCCACAAGATGAACGTGTTCTCCTTTTATCACTAATATCTTACATGCATCGGTAAGAATTTCTTTTTCTTCATTTGTGAGAGACTCATAAATATCCTTCAAATGTTTGGCCTTAAAGGACTGTGGTGTCTGACCCTGATACATCATAGAGCGGTCTGGTATATTACTGATAAGCTGATGATTCTTACTTTCAACAATAGTATCCGTTGCCGGAATCACAGTGTCACATGCACCATATTCCTTCGCATAACGAATATTCTCATCAATAATTCTATGGGTCAAAAATGGTCTTACAGAATCATGAGTCACGATAATTGTATCCTCATCTAAGTCTCCTAGCTTTTCGATGTAGGCAATCGCATTCATAATGGTTTCATTACGGGTTGTACCACCTTCAATTACAGTCACTCTCGCATCCATAGACGCATACTTGCGAATCAAATCCTCTGTATGTTTAATCCACTGCTTTGGAGTTAATACCAAAATACCATTAAACTCTGTATTCATGATAAACTTCTCAATCGTATGCACAATAATTGGCTTACCACCAAGCTCCATAAACTGCTTTGGCTTTTCTACATTACCCATACGAGTTCCTACGCCACCCGCTAGAATTACGCCATATACTTTACTCATTCCTATGTCCTCCTATATTCAAACCCAAATTTATCGGTCTCTTAACATTATCTTTCAACCTTTATACAGCTAACATATTACAGTTGATTTTCATTATCCATTCATTATTCATTCGATATTGCATAATCCAAGATTCGTTTTGTGGAATGTCCATCACATGCACTCATATATTGCTTACAAAATGCCTCTATCTTTGAAATATCATACTCTTCGATACAGTGAAGCTGCTGTATTAATTCCTTTGTAGTTTTCACAATTGGTCCTGGAACAAATTCCTCGTAAGGATAATAAAATCCTCTCTCATCATAATACTCTTCTAAATCATACGCAAAGAAAAACATTGGTTTATTCAGTAATGAATATTCAAATATGATGGAGGAATAGTCCGTGATACAAACATCGGACACCATCAATAATTCTTCAATCAACAAATCTTGTCCAGCTTCAATGCAAAAGTCCTTACACTC
>JAGAQX010000247.1 GCA_017622535.1 Lachnospiraceae bacterium
ACAAAGGTGGTTATCAATGGTCAGGTTTATGTAGCAGAGGACCGAGGTGGTGCTATTAAAGGTAAACGTATCGATATGTTCTTTATGACGCATAAGGAAGCGCTTCGCTGGGGAAGAAGAACTATGACGGTATATCTTGCCGATTAATGAATTATATACTTGCGCAGAACAAGTTTCTGTGATAAAGATATATGAGAATGACGAAAGTAACCTAATTATAAGTCAAGAGTTAGTTTAATAATTGTAACTATGAAGATATCAAATTAAGTACATATCAAATTAAAAAGATGTCGAATTATGCAGACATCGAATTAAGGAGAAATTGAATTGAGAAAATATTGAATAGTTACATAATCATAATGAAAAGAGGATGAAACAATGGCAGTAACTTACAAGAGCACACGTAACAGCAACGAGACAGCAACCGCTTCAGAAGCAATTCTTAAGGGGTTAGCAGAGAATGGTGGTTTGTTTGTACCGGATTCTATTCCTGCATTGGATGTAGATTTGAATGATTTGGCTAAGATGAGCTATCAGGAAGTAGCATACGAAGTAATGAGTAGAATGCTTACTGATTTTACAGAGGATGAATTAAAGCATTGTATCAATAGTGCTTATGATAAGAAGTTTGATACACCAGAGATTGCACCACTTGTTAAGAAGGCAGGTGCACATTATCTTGAGTTGTTCCATGGTTCTACGATTGCATTTAAGGATATGGCACTTTCTATTTTGCCATATTTACTTGTTACATCAGCTAAGAAGAATAATGTGAATAATGATATTGTAATTCTTACAGCAACATCTGGTGATACTGGTAAGGCTGCTCTTGCAGGGTTTGCAGATGTTCCGGGAACAAAGATTATCGTGTTCTATCCTAAGAATGGTGTAAGTCCAATTCAGGAGAAGCAGATGGTTACCCAGAAGGGTGACAATACATCTGTAGTTGGTATTATCGGTAACTTTGATGATGCTCAGACAGGTGTTAAGAATATGTTCAACGACAAGGAGCTTGCTAAGGTGATGGATGAGAAGGGATTCCAGTTCTCATCTGCAAACTCAATTAATATCGGACGTTTGGTTCCACAGATGGTTTACTATGTATATGCTTATACACGCTTAGTAGCGAATGGAGAGATTCAGGCAGGTGACAAGATTAATGTGGTTGTTCCAACTGGTAACTTTGGTAACATTTTAGCTGCTTACTATGCAAAGGAAATGGGACTTCCTATTGCGAAGTTTATCTGTGCATCAAACGATAACAAGGTGTTGTATGATTTCTTTGAGACTGGTGTATATGATAGAAACAGAGAGTTCATTTTAACTACATCTCCATCTATGGATATCTTGATTTCAAGTAACTTAGAGCGATTGATTTATCGTATTGCTGGTGATGATGCACAAAAGAATGCAGATCTTATGAAGGCTCTTACATCCGATGGTAAGTATGAGATTACAGAAGATATGAAGAAGAACCTTTCAGAGTTCTATGGTAATTATGCTAGCGAGGCAGAAACTGCAGCAACAATTAAGAAGGTATATGATTCTGATAATTATATTATGGATACACATACCGCAGTTGCAGCATGTGTTTATGACAAATATGTTGCAGCAACAGGAGATCAGACTCCAACTGTAATTGCTTCAACAGCAAGTCCATATAAGTTCACAAGAAGTGTTATGGAGGCAATTGATGCAGCATATGCTTCACAGTCAGATTTTGAGTTGGTTGACGAGCTCAACAAGCTTTCAGGTGTGACAGTGCCACAGGCGATTGAAGATATTAGAAGTGCTGCAGTACTTCATGATACCGTTTGTGACAAGAGCGAGATGGAAGCAACAGTTCGCAGTATTTTAGGTTTATAAATGATAGAGCTTCAAAGCAGGGGATTTTCCCTTGGCTTTTGAATAATATTATAGAAAACAAGACAGTTCATTAGTACCATCCTGTCTATAAATAAAACTAGGGCTGAATAAGAAATGTATATTGTGTGGATGGATTGGATTACCACAACGAATACAAACACCTATGTTCAGTACTAGAATATAGGTGTTTTGTATTTTTAATATAGGATTGATAAATTATCATATTAAAGGAATAGAATAATTACGAGATTATAATATGGAGGAAACCAATGTATACATTACAGACAAGTGCGAGTTTTGACAGTGCACATTTTTTGAAGGGATATGAGGGTAAATGCAGTAACATCCACGGACATCGTTGGACGGTGGAGGTGACGGTTGCATCAGAGGATGTGGCTGAGGAAGGTCAGATTCGTGGTATGGTTGTAGATTTCAGAACCTTGAAAGAAGATTTAAAGGAATTAGCAGATGAATTGGATCATTGCTTAGTAATAGAAAAGGGAAGCTTGAAGGAAAAGACAAAGGAAGCTTTGTTAGAAGAGGAATTTCGTATTGTAGAGCTACCATTTCGTCCGACAGCAGAGAATTTGGCAGAGTATTTCTTCGATGAGATGGAAGACAAGGATTACCAAGTAGTGTTAGTGAAGGTGTATGAGACACCGAATAATTGTGCGGGATACAGTAGATGAGATTATGTAAACCCATACATTAAATAATGTATGATGATTAAGATTATGTAAACTTACTTTTGCTAAAGAATATATTATGAATGATAGAGGAACAGATATGAGTGAAGAGAAAGTCACTTTTCGTGTGGTTGAGCAGTTTGTCAGTATTAATGGTGAAGGGCGTAGAGCTGGTCAGCTTGCGTTGTTTATCCGTTTTGCTGGCTGCAATCTAAATTGCGAATACTGCGATACCAAATGGGCAAATGAAGCAGAGGTTTCCTATGAAGAATATACGGTAGAACAGCTTTATCAGATGATAAAGAATTCTAAGGTGAAAAATGTCACCTTGACTGGTGGGGAACCATTGATACAACCCAATATGAATAGTTTATTGAATAAGCTTCGCGAAGATAAACAGCTTCGTATTGAGATTGAAACGAATGGCAGCGTGGATATTTACACTTTTTTGCCAAAGGCGAAGTCTAGTAATATGCAAACAGAAGCAGAACATGATGTGTTGTCTGACAATGTATCATTTACATTGGATTACAAAACTGCTGTCAGTGGTATGGAACATCAGATGTGTATGAAGAATTATGTAAACCTTCGCTGTCAGGACACTGTAAAATTTGTTGTAGGAAGCGTGGAAGATTTACAGAAGGCAAAGCAAATTATCGAGAAATATCATTTGGTAGAGAAGGGCTGTGGAATATACTTAAGTCCATGCTTTGGCAAGATAGAGCCGGCAGATATGGTAGAGTTTCTAGTGGAGAATCGATTAAATGATGTGAATGTGCAGCTACAGTTACACAAATTCATATGGGATCCAGAACAGCGTGGAGTATAATGTTTCCGAGTGATTCGAATGATAATATTTATACGCAGAGATTGCTTGATGAGCAAAGTATATTAGAATGTAATATTTGATATATGGAGATGTATGACAAACAAAGTATACTGGAACGTAATGTTTGGTATATGAAAGATAGGAGGATAATATGGCAATTGACCAAAAGGCGATAGAAGAACATATTAGGGGTATTCTGATTGCGTTAGGGGATGACCCGGAGCGAGAGGGTATCAAAGAGACACCGCAACGTGTTGCAAGAATGTATGCGGAAGTGTTTGAGGGAATGAATTACACGAATAAGGAAATTGCAGACATGTTTTCAAAGAGCTTTGAGGTTCCATCAAAGAGTGAAGAAGATATGGTTGTTGTAAAGGATATTGAGGTGTTTTCCTACTGTGAGCATCATTTAGCGTTGATGTATGATATGAAGGTGACGGTGGCTTATATTCCAAAGGGACGTGTCATTGGTTTAAGTAAAATTGCGCGAATTGCAGATATGGTGGCAAAGCGTTTGCAGTTACAGGAAAGAATCGGTACAGATATAGCAGAGGTCATTACAATGGCAACTGGCTCCGAAGATGTGGCTGTTTATATTGAAGGAAATCATAGCTGTATGACAGCGAGGGGAATTAAAAAGCCTTCTGCCAAGACAGTGACTACAACCTTGCGCGGTAGATTCGAAACGGATGCCACGTTACAGAATAAGCTATTTATGATGATGAAATAATATATGACAAATGTTATGTAAACCATAAGAGCCATATTCTCGGACTAGACTGATTAATATAGAAATTAAAGCGGTTGACATAATATCGGAGAAAGGAATATACATTATGAACATGAATACTAGAAATAAAAAAGAAGCGGTAGTTGTATTTAGTGGTGGACAGGATAGTACAACCTGTC
>JAGAQX010000248.1 GCA_017622535.1 Lachnospiraceae bacterium
ACTTCGGCAGACATAGTACGGTATTCCTCCTTGCAAGCCTCGCATTGCTCTATATGCTCTTCCACCAGTTGCTTACTCTCTTCACTTAACATATCATCCACATATAGCGGCATCAAATCTCTCACAACATTACATGTATTCTTCATTTATTCTTCCTCCATCTGTTTCACTATCATTTGCTTTGCCCGGTGATAAGTCACCCTAGCCCAGCTTTCTGTTTTACCATAAATGATTCCAATCTGCCGAAAACTCAACTCTCCAAATACCCGAAGAGAAAACACTTCCTTATAGGGTTCCGACATATTGTGCAGCACCTTATGTATCTTCATCATCTGCTCTTCATCTTCTAGCTGTTCCACAAAAGAGCAATCACTTGCTGGTACATTTTGCAGTTGTTCTTCTGGAAGAATTCTTTTCTGCTTTCTACAATAGGAATAGAATGTGTTCTTTGCAATTTGACAAAGCCATACCCGAATATCACATTTCCCCTCAAAGCCATCAATCTTTTTCATGGCCTTGAAAAATGTTTCCTGTGTGACCTCCTCCGCAATGGATTCATTGCCGGTTAAGCCTAACAAAAATATGTATACATCATGATAGTATTCCTCATACAGCTTCTCAAACAAAACAAACTTCCCTCAACATTCATCTTTATTGTAGATAATCTAAAGCATATTGTAGCACATAGTCATTCTTCTCTACAAATAGATTTTGAATCGCCTTATCATCCAATGGAATCCGTATATCCACCGGAATTTTACACTGACGGTCCATTCCCGGATCTACCAGAATTTCATCATTTTCATCCAGTGTAAGCATTCCAGAATAAGACATGTAAAACAAAGGTGCATTTGCACCCTCCACGCTCATAGCAGCTCCACAGCTGTTAGTAAATCCCATAACTGTCACATTTTCCTGATGTCTCATGAAATACAGAAAAATTTCCGCTGCACTCACTGTATTGTGATTGATCAAAATAACAACTTGGCCATTTCCCCATTCGTTCTCTGCCGGACATACAATTTCTTCATATACATCATATTCCTTTTTACCGGCCTCATAGATTCCTTCCTTGAACACAACGGATTGGTCTAGAAAACAAGATGCTACAGCCATACTCACTTCCGCATAGCCACCACCATTCCCTCGCATATCAATAATGAGATTCTTTGCCCCCTGTTCCTTCATCCTATCGAGCAGATATTTCGTCTGTGCATGAAGCTCTTCATAGCTTCTATCTTGTTCTACCTCGCGTTCTGACGATTCTCTTCCAATAGACTCGTCAATCAGCATGTCCGTCAAAGAAAAATACGCTGTATCTTCATCTAACATTTTATACGTAAGATTTCCATTTTGATTATTATGCATCATGATTTCATAGGTCTGATCAAATCTTCCAACATAGTTCCCCTGTTCTTCCAAGGAAATGGTATGCTCTGCCTTATTCGCATCTTTATATGTCAGCTGTAATGTTCCGGTTAGCTTAGACATCACTGCCAGACCTTTGAAAAATGCTTCATCCTCCTCTATTGGAAAGGAAAAAAACCAAGGACTTGCTTCATTTACTAGTTGCTCCACTGGTGTTCCATTAAGCGACACAATCTCCATTCCATCTCTTACACCTAACTCATATACAGGAAGCTCTTGATCTACATTTACAACGACATAACGTCCATCCGCGTGTCTTACAATGGAAAAACCATAATCCATACCTGCACATTCCTCTTTATATCGTTGCCTATACTCTTCATCCTTTGATTCAAAACTAGCACTTACGTGTCCATCATAGAACGAATCTGCAAATTGTCTTAGCAACTTATATGCCTGATAGGAATCTCGTTCTTCTTCCGCCATTTTCATTCCATGCATATAGGTTTCATATAACCCATCCCAATCCGTCTCTCGATACTCTCCTAATACATAATGTTCTTTTAATTGATCAAATAACACATCAAAGGATTCCACAAAATCATAATTGATATTATGATTGGTAAACCCTAGGGGAATCCATAGAGTAAATAATGCCAGCGCCATGACAATGCTAACTCTATATAAGATTCTAGTTTTCATCCACTTCTTCATATCCTTCCTCCTTCTACTGCACATCATCCATACGGAAATAGATGCAACCCACAATTGCACTAACAAGAATCATCAAAAACGAAATGAGTAGCATTTTCCCTTGCTGCTCTACATTCAGGCAATCTGTGATTTGAAACGATACATATCCGCTTGTAAAATGACTTTTATACTGCGTATCATAATCAAATATTTTATTAAATGCAGTAATTATCGGAACACAAGCATTGCGAATCTCGTAATTTGCTACTAACCACCATTCTGCTGCAAGAAGGCCAAGCCCTCCACCAATCGTTAAGTAATATCGTTTTACAAGAATTGATAACAAGGTCATAAGTGCAGATATACGGCACAAAAAACATTCCACCAATAATAGGCGAAGCGCATATCCTCCGATACCAATGGTATCGCCCCATCCATACTTCATTGTGTGAAATAGCACAGGCGTTACCAGCAAGAGAATGCCCATAATAGCATTTATCATCATAATAAATATCATTTTTGTAAAATATAAGGGGATTCTGGAATACCCTGCTGTTAGCATGAGATACATACTGCCATTCTCATAATCCTGATTCAGCAATACTGCAGTGTTCACAATGACATACAACGCTACCATATCACACATCAAGGGAGCACTTTGTACAGCAATCACACCACCACTACAGTCTTGCATTTGAGGCATGAAAATAAGCTTCGAAAACATCACCGACACCATAGTAAAAACCAAGAAAACAATATAGAACAATCGGTTTCTCATAAGCTGTAGCCACTGTAATTTCATAACACGTTTCATATTCATACATTCCTTATTCATTCGTTCCATATTTATTTGTTCCATATATATTCGCTCCTTTATATTTCCGCAAATGTAGAAAGTACTTCCATCTTCTTTTCTTCCCTGCAATCTACGTGATTCAAATAAAAGTTTTCTAGGCTTTCCTCCATATCCGTCATAGCAACTGTCTTAATTACCTTGCCCTGTAACAGGAAAATCAAATCGGTACACAAATACTCTAATTCCGACAGAATGTGGGAAGACAAAATAATTGTAGTTCCGAATTCTTTGTTGATATATTGCAGCAGCATTCGGATTTCATACACACCTCTCGGGTCTAATCCATTGACTGGTTCATCTAAAACCAACACATCCGGCTTAGAAAGTAATGCCATCACAATCCCCAAACGCTGCTTCATACCAAGGGAATAACTTTTTACTTTTTTCCTAGAAGAAACTTGATCTAAATCTACTAACTTAAGTAATTCATCTACATATGCATCATCTGTGACACCCCTTAATATCTGTTCCCTCTTCAGATTATCTCTTCCGTTCCAATCTAGATTCAGCTTTGGTTCTTCTATCATAAAGCTCATTCTAGCTCTCCCACTATTCAAGGCCTGTTGCGAAGCTTCTCCATAGAAATAGATTTCACCATCTGTTGGGAAGGTAAGTCCTCCTAACATTTTCATCACGGTACTTTTCCCGGCACCATTTGGCCCCACTAGTCCATATATCTTTCCCTTCTCTATCTGGAAATCAACATGGTCAACTACCACATCCTTACCATACTGCTTTGTTAATCCTTCTACCTTTATTACTACTTTTTCCATAAACTATCTCCTCTCAAAATTCTCTCTTTCTATACTTTTTGTCTGCAATCCACAGACAAATTGCCCCAATCAGAACGGAGCCTATAGACGCCATACAGATTTCCTTGGTAGTAGGCAGGTACTGTATAACATCTACAATTCCGCCCTCCGCCGCATATACTGTGTTGATACGGTAGTAACTAATGCAATCCAATAAAGGATGTATCGCTATACTGGATATCCAGTTTCCTGCCAGCTCCGTTTCATAAGTTCTTCCAATCAGAAAAGCGATCACATATCCCACAGATGCCACAAAAGGTTTTCTAATTAACACGGAAACGAATGTCACCTCCCCTGCAATACGAAAATGCAACAGTAACAATAGTAAAAATCGAATCAAAATACTTCCGATATGCTCTAACGCAATGCCATGACACACCCCAATTAAAACCGTTGCAAAAAGCGTATATACAACCGCTAAAGAAAGACCTACTATATTGCTCAATATTACCTTTCCAAAAAGTAGCCGGCTACGTGGAATCCCCGCCATCAAATCCTGGTTCACTACATGATGTCTCTCATCTAGATTTAAAACCAAATCCATTACAAACACCTGAACAAACATCCCCAGCCGAAAAAACTCCAACACACCCTCTGCATCCATTGGTTCTATGTAGTCTGCCTTTATTACCTCATACATCATGGACAATACAGCAACTACACCTGCTAACAGTAAAATCTTATAAATGGTATCCTTTCTCATTTGAAACCACTGCACTCTCATCACTTGTCTCATTGTGCTACCTCCTTTTCTCACATAAGACGCATAAGTTTCTATTTCGTAACAAAGATTTTTTATTTTGTCCAAAAAAAGAGACCAGTCACATTGACTGATCTCCTTTCAAATCATAAAACATATCATGTTATTGCATATTTATTTTTCACATATCCCATTCTAAACACGACACATTAGTCTTCTTCATTCTCCGCAACCTTACTTGCTCTTGCCTTCACCTCTGCCTCTTGGATATCATTTGGCGTCTGCTCATATCGTGCAAAGGTATAAGAATAGTCACCACGTCCACCTGTCATAGAACGAAGCACGGTACTATAACCAAGCAATTCCATCATTGGAACCTCTGCCTCAATAGCCTGCTTGCCCTTGCCTGCTACATTCATGCCAAGCACTCTTCCACGGCGCTTGTTAAGGTCTCCCATAACATCACCAGTATAATCATCCGGAACAATCACTTTCAAGCTCATAATCGGTTCTAATAGCACAGGACCTGCACTCATAAAGCCCTTCTTAAACGCCTGAATGGTGGCTTTCTTAAATGCCATTTCAGAAGAATCTACATCATGGTATGAGCCGTCATACAGTACACCTTTGACACCTACAACCGGATAAGCAGCAAGTGGACCTTTTTCTACAGATTCCTGCATACCCTTTTCCACTGCCGGGAAGTAATTCTTTGGCACTGCTCCGCCAACAACTTCCTGAGAGAATTCAAACGGAATCGTCGTATCGCCAAGTGGTGAAAAACGCATTTTTACATGTCCATACTGTCCATGTCCACCAGACTGTTTCTTATACTTATATTCCACATCTGCATTTTTCTTAATGGTCTCTCGAAATGCAATCTTAGGTTTGCTTAAGGTAATCTCGCATTTATACTCATTGAGCAATCTACTTTGAATAATCTCTAACTGCATCTCTCCAATACCATATAACAAAGTCTGGCTATTCTCTGTATCGCTGACCACCTTCAGTGTCTGGTCCTCATGAGTCAGCTTCTGTAATGCCTGTGCTACCTTGTCGATGTTACTCTTGTTTGGAACCTTGTATCGCATAAAGGTATATGGTGTAGATATCTCAAATTTACCATACTCAATAATATTGGCCTTGGTAGATAATGTATTACCAGTTCTTGCTGCTGTTAGCTTTGGAATCGCTCCAATGTCACCTGCATGTAGCTCAGTAACCGGAATCGGCTTATTGCCTCGTAGCACATACAGCTTACTTACCTTCTCATCAATGTCCTTATCCTTGTTATAAATGACATCATCTGCTTTGAATACACCAGAGCAAACCTTAATCAGCGAATACTTACCAATAAATGGATCCACAATGGTCTTAAATACATAAGCAGACTTCGGCTTTGAGAAATCATAATTGGCCTCAAAGACTTCATTACTCTTCATGTTGAAACCAGCAATTTCCTTGCCTTCCGGACTAGGCAAATATTTTACAATATCATCTAGTAATGCATAGGTACCCTGACATAGCGTATTGGAACCCATACTGATTGGAACAATGGAGCCATCATTGATATTCACTCGCAGAGCGGAACGAATCTCCATCTCCGAAAACGTATCTCCACTGAAATAGCGCTCCATAAAATCTTCACTGGTCTCTGCCACAGCCTCCATCAATGTATCTCTATAAAGTGCCAGATTTTCTTTACTGTAATCCGGAACCTCACATTCTACAACCTCTTTGTCCTTCCAGCGATTACCATTCTCACTAATGACATTCACATAGCCCACAAACTTCTCATTTTCACGAATTGGAAAATGGAATGGTGCAAT
Organism: Lachnospiraceae bacterium; assembly: GCA_017622535.1. Classification (GTDB taxonomy): domain Bacteria; phylum Bacillota; class Clostridia; order Lachnospirales; family Lachnospiraceae; genus CAG-590. The sequence goes on from JAGAQX010000248.1 coordinate 6,259, forward strand.
TCTCTTACCATACATCTCTGTCATGGTTTCTACAACCGTCTTAAAGGAAGCATTATCTGCATCCATTCCGGTTACATACACCATTCTAGGAATCTTATATTTCTCACAAAGCTCCCATGCACGTTCGGTACCCGCTTCCACACCAGCCTTACCAGACACAACAATAATGGCTGCGTCCGCTGCACTGATTGCCTCTTCCACTTCTCCGATAAAGTCAAAGTAACCAGGTGTATCTAAAATGTTGATTTTCACACCTTCCCACTCAATTGGAATCACCGTGGTACTAATGGATATCTTACGTTTCTGCTCTTCTTTTCCGTAATCACTTAGCGTATTCCCATCATCCACCTTCCCCATTCTAGTGGTAATGCCAGATAGATACGCCATGGACTCTACGAGACTGGTTTTCCCTGCCCCACTATGTCCTAGTAAAACTACATTTCGAATCTTGTCAGTTGTGTAAACATTCATCGCAGCTACCTCCCATACATTCAATTTTGTGAACTACTTATCAAACCTTATGTCTGACTCCCCATTAACATTCACCTAAACTTAATTTTACTCCAAATTGTCAGAATATTCAAGAATATTCTCATTATTTGCACAGACAATTCACCATGTGTTCTTATTCGTAAAAAATAAAAAGCTTATCTACTAAATCATAGTAAATAAGCTTTTATAAGTAATATTATTCCCAATCGATCTGATTTCCTTCTTCACGAATAATACGATATAATTCATCTTCATTTTCAATCAAGAAACGAATAATCTCCGCTAATTTTTCTGCCTTCTTTTCATTTTCATCAGACACATCATAATATGCCGCATACAATCCAGCTTCTGGGTCTGTGTCTAATCCTTCTAATACCTCCGGAGCATTGTTTTCTAAATAATAGTTCAAAAACATCTCCCAATTATATCCATTCATATAGGCATCTTCATGAATCTCATTCATTTTTTCTCCAATTCTAAAAGGCTTCTCTTGCTCGATATAAAAACATATATCAATGCAATCCTCATCTTTTGATACCATTACATAATCCATTTCTTCTGATCTCCCTTCTTATTCTTCACTATCAAGATACTTAGCTAGTACTTCTTCTAACTTCTCTCCCACAACCGGCTTTGCCAGATAATCCGCAAATCCTTCCTGGAGGTATTGCTCTGCAGCACCTGCAATGGCATTGGCTGTCAACACAATCACAGTTGTATTCTGATTCACATTGTCTTTTTCTTCCCTCAACATATGTAGCGTCTGCACACCGTCTGGTTCTGGCATCATATGATCCATCAAAATCAAATCATACTTTTTATTTCTAGTAAACTCCAGACATTCTTCTCCTCCCATTGCAAAATCCAACTGGATTGCTGAACGCTTTAGCAACGCTTTCACAACAGTCAAATTCATCTTATTATCATCCACAACTAACACAGACGCATTCGGAGCATAGAGATGCTTCTTTTCTTCCTG
>JAGAQX010000249.1 GCA_017622535.1 Lachnospiraceae bacterium
GCAATAGCAGCTCTTGCAATGGCTAATAACTGTCTCTGTCCCTGACTTAGATTTGCACCATCTCCAGTCAGCACTGTATCATAACCCTGTGGTAAATGCTTAATGAAGCTATGAGCATTAGCAAGCTTTGCTGCTGCCTCTACCTCTTCATCAGTAGCATCTAAGTTACCATAACGGATATTCTCCCTTACCGTTGCTGTAAACAAATGGGTATCCTGCAATACAATACCAAGAGATTGACGAAGGTCTGCTTTCTTAATCTTATTTACATTAATACCATCATATCGAATTTTACCATCCTGAATATCATAAAAACGGTTAATCAAATTCGTAATGGTTGTTTTACCTGCACCGGTAGAACCGACAAAGGCTATCTTTTGACCTGGCTTTGCATACAACTCGATATCATGCAAAACCATTTTCTCATCGGTATAGCCAAAGTCCACTTTATCAAAGACAACCCCACCCTGCAAAGGCTCGTATGTCACACTGCCGTCTGCCTGATGCTCATGTTTCCATGCCCAGTGACCAGTATACTTTTTGTCACTTTCCACTAACTCACCATTCTTCTCTTCAGCAACCACAAGCTTCACATAACCATCATCCACCTCTGGTTCTTCGTCTAGTAATTTAAATACTCTATCTGCACCAGCCATTGCCATAATAATGGCATTAAACTGCATACTAATCTGGTTGATTGGCATATTGAAGCTCTTATTAAATGTAAGGAAGCTTGCAAGCTTACCAAGAGTTAATGTGCCAATTCCATTGATTGCCAAAAGACCACCTACTATAACACATACAACATAACTCATATTGCCAAGCTGTGCATTGATTGGACCTAACATATTGGCAAACTTGTTTGCCTGGTATGCACTGTCAAACAGTTGGTCATTTAATTTGTTAAAATCCTTTTTACACACTTCTTCATGACAGAACACCTTGACAACCTTCTGTCCCGACATCATTTCCTCTATATAACCATTGACTGCACCGATATCCTTTTGCTGTTGCATAAAATACTTTCCAGACTGACTACCAACCTTCGCAGTGATAAACATCATAACTACCACCATAAGTAAGGTTGTAATGGTAAGTGGTACACTTAAACGTATCATACAAATCAATACTGTAACAATTGTAATCGCGCTGTTTAAAAGCTGAGGTGCACTCTGGGAAACCACCTGTCGTAATGTATCAATATCATTCGTGTATAATGACATAATATCACCATGGGAATGGGTATCAAAATACTTGATTGGTAATCCTTCCATATGCACAAACATTTCATTACGGATATTGCGTAGCGTTCCCTGAGTTACATTTACCATTAATCTCGCATGTAGATAGGATGCAATAATTCCCAATGCATAAAATCCTGCCACTCTTCCAATGGCACCAGCAAGTCCAGAAAAATCAGGATTTTTCGAACCTAATAATGGTGTAATATGGTCATCAATTAAGCTCTGCATGAACATGGTTCCCTGTGCATTACAAAGTACGCTTAAGAAAATGCAAATGACAACCACAATGACATGGAATTTATAATATTTCATCACATAGCCAAATAGTCGTTTCAATATCTTTCCCGGATTCTCAACTGCTGGTTTCATTCCTCTTGGCACTCTACCACCTGGACTCTTTGCTGGTCTTGGTGGTGTCACTTTACTACTGTCCTGTCCCATTAGTTGTCACCTCCTTCATCGAAATCACCGCTACCTCCGGTCTGCGACTCATAAATATCTTTATAAATCTCATTACTTGCAAGCAATTCCTCATGGGTTCCAAAACCATCAATAGCTCCATCCTCCATTACAATAATACGATCTGCCTGCTCCACACTGGAAATTCTTTGGGCAATAATAATCTTCGTTGTATTGGGAATCTCCTCCCTAAATGCTTTACGAATTCTTGCATCCGTGGCAGTATCCACCGCACTGGTAGAATCGTCAAGAATTAAAATCTTTGGTTTCTTAAGCAGTGCTCTCGCAATGCAAATACGCTGTTTCTGTCCTCCTGATACATTAGTTCCGCCCTGTTCTATATATGTATTATACCCATCAGGAAAACTTCGAATAAATTCATCTGCACAGGCAAGCTCACAGGCATGAATACATTCTTCCTCTGTGGCATTCATATCACCCCAGCGAAGATTTTCCAAAATCGTACCAGAGAACAACACATTTTTCTGCAATACGACTGCTACCTGATTTCGCAAGGTCTCTAAGTCATATTCACGAACATCTCTGCCACCAACCTTAACGCTTCCTTCTGATACATCATAAATACGGCTAATCATATTGGCTAAAGTCGTTTTCGAACTACCGGTTCCACCGATAATACCAATGGTCTCACCAGAATGAATATTAAGAGTAATATCCTTTAACACTGGTTCTTCTGCTGTTTCATGATAATTGAAATACACATGTTCAAAAGAAATACTTCCATCTACAACTTCCATCACTGGATTATCCGGATTCGTAAGACTACTCTTTTCATTTAAGACTTCTACAATACGCTTTGCACTTGCCATACTTATGGTAATCATCACAAATACCATAGAAAGCATCATTAAGCTCATTAAAATATTCATGCAATATGCAAACAAACTCATAAGTTCACCTGTAGCAAGCTCCGAGTTTACAACCATCTTTGCACCAATCCAAGAGATTAACAAAATGCAAGAATACACCGTTGTTTGCATAATAGGACCATTTAACGCCACAATTGCCTCTGCCTTAACAAACATACCATATAGGGCATTGCTTGCCTTTGAAAAACGTTCTCTTTCGTAATCTTCACGTACAAATGCTTTTACAACGCGAATAGCAGACACATTTTCCTGCACACTCTCATTTAAATCATCATACTTCGGAAAAACATTATTAAAATACTTCATTGCTTTAGGAATCAGCATACCCAAAATACAACCTAACACCAACACAGCAACTAAATATACACTAGCAAGCCTTGGACTAATTAAAAACGCCATACACATTGCAACCACAAAGCTAATCAAAGAACGAATACACATACGAAGAATCATCTGGTATGCCATTTGAATATTCGTTACATCTGTTGTCATTCGGGTTACAAGACCTGCTGTTGAGAACTTATCAATGTTCGCAAAGGAAAAGGTCTGAATATTATCATACATGGCACGGCGAAGATTTCTTGCAAAACCTGCCGACGCTCTCGAACCATACTTACCACCCATAAGACCTGCAAATAAACCGACACCTGCGATAATTACCATATAAATACCCATTTGGTAAATGTGGTTAATATTACCTGCTTCCACACCATTGTCGATAATAGAAGCCATCATAAGTGGAATAATCATTTCCATGGCAACCTCTAGTATCATAAAGCATGGAGTTAATATGGAATCCTTACGAAATCCGTATAGTTGTTTTCCTAATGTCTTTATCATCCTGTTACTCCTTCATTTCATACTTTCCTATATTTATTTTACAACCTCAAAAAAAAGTCCGCTACCATAAGTTTATTTTCAAATCCTTCGGCAACGAACATTTTATCTCTATCTATATGAAAATACAAGTATCTTACAATGAAATTCACAAACACATCACATTTTACAATACACAATCACAAGGTGTTGTAACCACACTTTTAATAGACTGATGATTAATATAACCACTTGTAATCAAACCAGAACGAATCACCTTGTGCCACTCCTTTGCAGATAACTCCACTGCAGTTCCATCATCAAGCTGAATTGTACATGCATTCTGCATCATACATTGCTCACTACAGGCAACCTTGTACATATTTTTCCTGCTAATTGCGCCAATCTCTTCCAATGTATTAATCATTCTATACACCGTTGCAGAACCAATACGACCATCCAGCTTAGACGCCTTATAATATATCTCCTTACAGCAGGAACACTCTTCACCTAAAATGATATCCAAAAGCACTAATCTCTGTTTTGTAATACGACATCCCTGTTCACGTAGCTTTTCGATAATCATATCTTTTTGCATCTGCGTTCTCTCATACCCATCTGAACATGATTCTTTCTTATCTAGTGCCATCTTGCTCCTACCTCCTCAATTTCTTTGTCAGTAACTTATGCTACTGACATCTTGTCATAACGATATTCATCATGCGAACAGTAACTGAAATAAGCATGTAGTCGCCGTTCACACGTGTTAGTGTACACTAACTATCGTTAGAAGTCAATAACTTTTATCAATAAAAGTTTTCTTCCTTTAAATTTGGTTGCAACTGTGTTACAATCAAAAGGACTATGAGTTAGGTTATATATTGGGAGGAAACTATGAGTACAAACGAATCAGCAGAAAACTATTTGGAAACTATATTAGTATTAAGTAAAACACTACCTGTTGTACGTTCTGTAGATGTGGCAACAGAATTAGGATATAAGAAGTCAAGTGTCAGTATTGCTATGAAGAATCTTCGTGAAAAAGAACATATCACCGTATCCGATGCAGGTTATATTTCTCTCACGAAAACCGGTAGAGAAATTGCAGAGATGATCTATGAACGTCATGAATTGTTCCGCACTTGGTTAACTAGTCTCGGCGTAGATGAGAAAATTGCTTCTGAAGATGCCTGCAAGATGGAACACGCCATGAGCAAGGAAAGCTTTGAAGCAATCAAGAAATTTATTTCAACAATTGATAAATAATGGTAGTTCTTATAATTCAAACTTGATCATTGTTCGTATATACATTATACAAAAAACCAGACGTTTCATTCATACGTCTGGTTTTCTTATTATCTTCTATTCTAGAATGATTATTGATTTGCTAACGCTGCAGTAATAATCGCCATAGAGTATACCTCTGCCGCAGTACAACCACGAGACAAATCGTTAATTGGGGAGTTCAAACCTAAAAGAATTGGACCATAAGCTTCAAAGTTACCCATTCTCTGTGCAATCTTGTATCCAATGTTACCAGCGTTGATATCTGGGAAAATAAATGTGTTCGCAGCTCCAGCGATTTCTGAATCTGGACATTTCTTCTTTGATACCTTTGGTGATACCGCTGCATCAAACTGCAACTCACCACCAATTGGAACATCTGGATTACGTTTTTTTGTCTTCATAGCTGCATTACGCATTCTATCTACATCTTCACCATTACCGGAACCATCTGTGGAATAGCTAAGGAATGCTACTCGTGGATCCACACCGAAAATTTTTGCACAACGCATTGTTTCTTCTGCAATCTCTACCAACTCATCTTCTGAAGGTTTGATAACGATACCACAATCACCCATTGCTAACACTTCATTACCACCAGTTGCTGATGGACGAACTAAAATAAAACATGAAGATACAATAGAATTACCTGGCTTTGTCTTGATTAATTGTAACGCAGGTCTTACTGTATCAGCGGTAGAATAGGTTGCACCACCAAGAAGTGAATCTGCATACCCCATCTTTACGAGCATGGTTCCAAAATAGTTATTCTGCAACAAATACTCCTTTGCCTGTTCTGGTGTAACACCCTTGCTCTTGCGAAGCTCGCAGAATAATTCTACCATCTCATCCATCTTCTCATAGGTAGCTGGATTAATAATTTCAGAACCTCTAATATTAAAACCGCACTCTTCAGCTGCTTCATAAATCTTATCTGGATCACCAATCAAAATTGGATGTAAGAAATTACTAGCAAGTAAGCGTGAAGATGCCTCTAAAACTCTAGCGTCTGTACCCTCTGTCAATACGATCGTTTTTGGATTCTTCTTCAAAATATCGATCATCTGCCCAAAACCATGCATTATATATTCCTCCATTCACACTTTGTATACAATCTTCTTTTATTATATATCCTTTTGATAATTTCTCAACCCATTTTCAACAAAAACCTTCTAAAAACATGTCTTTTTTTTAGTACAATTGCAATATTATTTCCAATCAATATTCATATATATTTTGCATCAAATCAAAACCCACGTCTCTTTAAATCCGCCACTAGCTGCACAAAATATTCTCTGACATCAAATCCATCAAAATTCTCCCGATTCAAATCAATCATGTCCCCATGAGATATTCCTCGAATACCTTGTACTGTAAGCATTTCAAAATGTTCTCCCCAAATAAATGACTTCTCTCCCACTAATCCATCATTCGCTCCATCAAAAGCTTTGACCAAATGATGCGAGAAATTAAGAGGAAATCTTCCACTAGATGCAATATTCAATTTGGATCCCACGCTTTGGTAATAAACATCCGGCACATCCTTTATGTATTCATTACGTTTCCTACATGCAGATGCAGTTAAGTCACTCACCGCTTTTAAAAAATCGGGATTAGGATCCCCAAGCTTAGATAATGTCGCATTGTAAGTCTTTGCTATTGCATTCTTTTGCTTGTCAGACATTTTATTTAACAGGTAATCTGCAAATTCACAACCATAATGTGGCGTATTAATTGTTGTAAGCGAAGCAACATAAGGTGCCACATCAAGCATTGATATCGCATAACGGCTATCCAATCCACCCTTTGAATGAGCAATTATATTAACCTTTTCGCAACCAGTTTCCTGAATAATCTGCAAAATGCACTTCTTCAATTCCGCTGCACATGTCTCTACCGACTCTGCTGATTGCTGATTTCCATAGAAAATAGTTGCACCATTTTCCTCTAACTGCTTTGGTATTCTTCCCCAATAATTAAAATATCGAAAATCACGAAAAAACACACCATGCACCATTAAAATTGGATATTTTGTAGCACATATACGCTCATTTTTTCTAGATTGATTCAGCAAGATCTTTTCATTTTCAACGATTACTTCCTTTGATACAATCTGAAGAATCTTTCCGAGAGCTAACAAATGTGCAATCGGTATCATTCCGCACAAGATACCAAGCACTCTATAACGAATCCCTAATTGCTCTGATGTCATATACACTCGTATGATTCCATTCCAAAAAACAATATTTTCTATAACAATTATAATAAATACGTTAAAAAGCCATTTGTATGGACTTTGTGTTACACTTGGAAGAGGCAAACATCCACATATCCCTAACAATAAATAGATTAGGCATAGACTGGTGGATATCAGAAAAAGCTTCAGTAACTCACATCCATTCGCACAAATACGCAACCGCTTTGAATTTAGCGAAAGATTCGACACAGAAGGGACAATATTCATAATCAAAAAGAATATTGTGCTAACTGGTAATATAATCGTCATTGAAATCCGTTCTGACAGAGTCACATAATTAGCCACTAAAAATATAATAACACTATAAAACAACCGGACCATCATCTGCATATCTGCTCCATTTCTCCAACCATCCTGGATTCATTTTACTTTTAATTGAATGTTACAAATATCTGTTCATCTCATCACATGAATGCATGGACACTATCATTCTGCCTTAATCGCCCAACGCATCTTGGTAGAATGGGCACGACTATTGCGTATACACTCTTCTTTTGAAGGACGCACCACATCTCTTGCAATCTCACTGTAATTCCCTAACTGCTTATGCCACTTAAATGATTTCTTAACCAAGCGATCCTCTCCCGAATGGAACGTAAGTATTGCCACTCTTCCCCCTGGTTTTAGCACCGATGGAAGCTTCTCTAAGAAAGAATCCAGCACTTCAAACTCATTATTTACGTCAATACGCAACGCCTGAAAGGTTCTGGCACAGGATTTCTTAACTGCATCCTTTCTCTCTACCTTTGGCACATAAACAAGCGCTTTTTCTATTAACTCCGCAAGCTTTCTTGTGGTATCAATCTTGTTTCCCTTACGAATTTCATTTACCACTACTTCTGCAATCTCCTCTGCATATGGCTCGTCCGCATTTTCTTCTAACATACCAATCAACTCATCCTTAGATATCTTTTGTAGACGCTGGGCTGCGGATATTCCCTTTTCCGGATTCAAACGCAAATCCAGTGGTCCATCCACCTTATAAGAAAATCCTCTCTCTGGATTATCAATCTGCATAGAGGATACACCAAGGTCTGCCAAAATGAAATCGAAACCGTCTGTCTCTTCTAACAACTTATCAATATCTGCAAAATTCATAAGCTTTACAGTTAAAATATCCTCACCAAAACCAGCCTCTGCCAAACGCTTTTTGGTCTTTTCTGATTCAATTGGATCCACATCCAGTCCATACATGTGACCTTGTCCCTGTAGACACTCCAACATTTTTCTAGTGTGTCCACCATATCCAAGAGTAGCATCCAAACCCTGTTGCCCTGGCTTAATCTGCAGAAACTCTAAAATTTCTGGCACCATAATGGAAATATGCATTCCTGCAGGGGTGCTTCCCTTTTGGATTACCTTCTCTATGGTGTCTGCATATTTCTCTGGATTGTGTTCTTTATATTTCTCACTAAATTTTCTAGGGTGTGTCCCTTTATAACGCACGCGGCGCTTGTGTTCTGTGTTAGGGGTATTGTTGTCGTTCATATTCTATCCTCTCTGTACTATTCATTTGTCGTCATCCATTGCTTTAACTTCACGATCTGGTATAACGGGACATTCACCATCCAATCCTGCTCCCTATAATCTGACATAGATATTCTGATTCCTTTTTTAATTCCGTATTTTTCACAAAAAACACTCAGACTTTTAGATTTTAAGTTCTCCTCGGCTTTTACCTCAATTGGAAAAAGGACATCGCCATCAGAAACCACAAAATCAATCTCACATCTTGCATTCTCAGCCGAATAGTAATAAGGATTCAATTCCGTATCCGATATTAACTGCTGTTGCACATATTGTTCTGTCAACGCACCCTTAAATTCCGTAAAAATGCGATTACCATCCACAATGGTTCTAGAACTCAAATCACTCATAGCAGCTAACAAACCCACATCATGCAAATATATCTTAAAGGCTTGCATATCCATATACGCAATAATCGGTATCCCTGCTTTCTTAATACGGCTAATCTTATGAATCAAGCCACAATCCTGCAGCCACTGGATTGCAAGCTCAAAGTCCTTTGCTCTTGCTCCTTCTCTCAACTGACCATATATAAATTTCTTATTTTCTTTTGCTAATTGCATAGGAATTGACTGCCATACCATATTCAAACGTGGTACCAATGAGGTAGGTGCATGCTTCGAAAAATCCTGTTGATAATAGTCTAACAACTCTTTTTGAATTCTTCGTACTTCAATATAATCCTTATCAACTACGAAGCTTTGAACCACCTCTGGCATGCCACCAACATAGTAATATTGTTTCATACGTTCTATATACTTATCACGAAAAGTATGAACCAAATCATTATCTGCTTCTAATAATATATCTGCATACCTTTCTTCTCCCAATGCTGACAAAAACTCTCGAAAATTCAACGGATACAAGTCCATAAAATTCACTTTACCAACAGGAAATGATGTCCCCTGATGCATTGCAACCCCAAGTAAAGAACCAGCCGCAACAATTACATATTCTGGTGCGTTTTCATTAAAATACTTAAGAGATGTTAGCGCCCTCGGGACCTCTTGAATCTCATCAAATATTAATAATGTAGATTCCGGCTTTATTGATTTGCCGCTCTCTGCACTTAATGCCAAAATGATTCTTTCTACATTTAAATCTCCGTTAAAGATATCTCCTAATCTCGGATTCTCATCAAAATTGAAATATGCATAGTCTTCAAAATGTGTTTTTCCATACTCTTTCATAAGCCAAGTCTTCCCAACCTGTCGTGCTCCACGAATAATCATTGGCTTACGATTCACACTCTTCTTCCACTGAATCAATGTTTTCATTGCATAACGTTCCATTGCACATCACCTCTCTTATCAAGGATTATACAGGATAGTTTATGCCATTTCAACATTTTTATGTAGGAAATCCGCAGACATAACAAC
>JAGAQX010000250.1 GCA_017622535.1 Lachnospiraceae bacterium
GGACGATATTCCTGCATTGCAAACTCACCATTGTGACAAAGAATTCCGTCTAAGGTTTGAAGACTAATATTCCGGTTCATAATCTCATCTAACACCCGGACACTATGCACATTATGATTGAAATATCGTCCTGCGTGCTCCTGCAAGCACTCGCTCAAATATCTTTCTCCCGCATGCCCAAATGGAGTATGACCGATATCATGTCCTAAAGCAATCGCTTCAATCAAATCCACATTCAAACCTAATAAGCTTCCTATATTCCTTGCAATACGGGAAACCAACTGTACATGCAGTGCACGTCTTGTAATGTCATCATTTTTATAAAAAGAAAACACCTGGGTTTTATCTGCATAACGATTGTAATACGGCGTATGCATAATCTTCTCAACATCACGAACATATGCTGGCCGAAGAAGCTTATTCTTATCCCAATCCTGTTTTCTACGAATTGCCTCTGTATCCTTTGTTCGATACGGATTCAGCTTGCCATTCGCACGATCATCTATAATTCTCTGTTCTAATTCTGTTGATAGATCACAGTACCTCTTTTTTTCCATCTTTTGAGTTCCAATCCTTTCTCTTCGATAAATTACACGTAATCAAATGTATAATTATCAATCAAATAACCCTCGTTTCCATTATAAAAAATGGTGCACAGTTTGTACACCATTTTCAATCAAAAATTTTCACTGCTATGCTACTTATAAATTATCTTTACTTCACATATCGAGTAATAAACTCAAATACCTTGTTATAGTAATTATCCGGTTCTGCAAATCGACAATCATCATGTGTTCCAGTAGTGATTGTCAGCACCTCATGCTCTGAGGCAATCGCCTGATCTAATTCTTTTGTCATATCCTCAGTGACATAAGTATCATTCTGTCCGCGGATCAGTAATATCGGAACATCAGTCTTTGCAACCTGTTCCACTGCATCTGCTTCTGTAAGGCTGTAGCCACCCCACACCTTTGCCACAGGGTTCAACATATGCATCATAGGAAATGTCGGCCAATCCTGATGACGCGCCTTATACTCTGTCTTCACAGCATCCCATGCACTAGTATATGCACCTTCTGCAACAATACATTTAATAGATTCCTTTATTGGTTCACCGGATAACATCAATGCAGTATCGGCACCTAAATCCACACCATGAATAATTATATTTGCAGAAGGGTTGTCCTTCAAAATAACATCTATCCAATTGATCACATCTAAACGATCCAACCAACCCATTCCATAATAGGAACCTTCACTTTCGCCGTGAGCTCGTAAGTCCGGCATGAATACATTGTATCCTTCCGTTGCATAACGCAACCCAATATCATAGATATCTTCTACACTACCATTCTGACCATGAAGAATCACTACCCAATTATCATTGGACTTATTAATCACAATCTTTTGTGCTACTAATATTTTGCCATCATCCGCTTCTAATGTTAGCTTTTCTTTCTCAACTGTCTCATTCCAGCTTTTACCCGCTTGTCGCTCTTCTAATCTTGTTGAAAGCGTAGCCGGTGCCACATTCATATTCTGTTTGCTAATTTGCTCTCCGCTACGCCCACGAATCATCAAGTCTCTTGACATAAAGAATCCAACAATCGCTGTTGCAATGGTAATTACGACAATCAACTTAATACCAGTCCAGATTCCTTCCAAAACCGAACCGATAACATCGCCTACTGTCATCTTATATGATTTCTCAGAAACCGCCTCTTTCTTGGCTGGTTGCTTTGTCACATATACATCATCTTCAATTTTGAAGTCTTTTTCCTTATTGGTTTTATCTATACTCTTTTTCGTAGCATTCGAAGATTGGTTATCCTTTGTTGCACTGGATTTCTTTGCTCCCTGAGCCAAATCCGATTTCTTTTTCAATTCACCAGAATTATTACTGTTTGATATTTTCTTCTTGTCTGAATCATCTTTATCTACTGTCTTCTTTTCATGAGAGCGTTTTTTCTCTTTCTCCGATTTGCCATCCTTCTTATCTATTGATTTATCCGATTGATTTCCAGAAAATTTACCATCTGTTGTTCCCATAGATTTCTTATCTTCTTTTTCCTTCAAGTCAATATTCTCACGAGCAACCGTCTTATCTGTTTTCGAAGTTTCACTGTCCTTCTTATTCACATCCGAGGTTATATTCTTATTCTCTTTTACAGCTTTTCCATCTGACTGAACACTGGCACCTTCACTTTTGTCTGATATCTGTTCTGCTGCCTTTTTCAACAACTCCGCCACCTCATCATCCTTAATCGGAATATTGGGGTTTCTCGGAATCTGTTTCAACTCTACTTCCTTCTTATCATCTGTGTTCCCCATGTAAGAACCTCCTACTGTCTATCCAAATGTAATACATCTAAAATATTTTTCATTTCTTCAATCCCAATCTGTCCCGGTGCTGACGCCTGCCCCGCCGTAGCAAATGTTACCGCAGAACCAAACACCTCTCCAGACATACGACTCAGTACGCCGAGCTTGCCCATAGACATTGTAATCACTGGTTTCATGCCACATTCTTCTTTGTATTGCAACGTCGCAGATAACAAAGCGAGTACATCTCTCTCTTTGGTCGGCATCACAGCAATCTTTGGTATATCCGCACCATGCTCGTCCATATATTGTAAACGGCGAACAATTTCTTGTTTCTCCGGTGTTTTCTCAAAATCATGATTGCTAGCAACTACATAGACATTATTCTGGTGTGCCATTTCACAAATGTCATCTAACAATCCTTCCTCCATAAATGCTTCCACATCTAACAGGTCTATGTATCCACTTCCACAAGCACGTTCACAAATCAACTTGTAATCTGACACATTAATATCTGCCTCTCCACCTTCATTGCTAGTCCTTATCGTGAAGAGTAATACTGTATCTGCTATTATCTCCCGTAAATCCTTTAACAAAGAAATAACTGCTTCTATATTATATAATCCCTCAAACCAATCAACCCGTAGCTCTAACAAATCCGGCTTCTTGTCTAGTGCCTTTTCTGCAAAGGATAAAATGGTCTCTCTATTTCTTTCTACAATAGGCACACAAATCTTTGGCTTACCCGCGCCAAAATGTACACCTCTCACATTCAATATGTCTGTTTGCATACTTCCTCATCCTTTTATAATCCGTTTAAATCAAAGGAATTGCGTCCTAATCTCAAACTATCTTTGTCTAATGTATCATTTGTTTCATATTCGTCTTGACCTAACTTCGGCCCACCTTCATCATATTCGCCTTCTTTACGCAAACGTCTTTCCTCTAATCTTTTCACTGCCTGGTCAATCTGTTCGATCATCCCCTCAGTAATATTCGTAGTTTCACCATAATTCAAATACGCCAAAATTGTCAGCATCTCCGATTCACTATCCACATAATATCCAGTACCTACTTGTTCCATATTACCGACATTCTTCATTAGTTCTAACAACTTGTTCGGCATCATGCGATAATCCCATGGGCCAATTGTACGTTCTAACATCTCATTTCCTCCCTATTGGTATATGCATATATACAAATACCATAACTCCTATTTGCATTCTTCTTTACTATAGAATCTTGTGAACAAGCAAAAATACATCATCATTATACTATAAACATGTTGATTTTTAAATGCTTTTTCACAAATATTACACACTATCTCATTTTTATAGGAACCTATATATTAATCAACTAAATACTCACTCAGGTTGCACCTTCATAACATTTCCATCCTCATCTAGCTTTGCATTAACAGAATAGGTGTTAATCGTGTTGATAATCTGATTATAATCACTAGCATCTTTATCGCACTGATAAGTCATCCCAGAGCTTTCTCGACAAGGGATGTAACGCGCCTTTTGTATTCCATCCATTGTCACTTCCAAATTCAAAATACAGCTGTCCACTGTTTTACTGCTAAAGCTGAAGTTACTTAACGAATAGAAAATCGGAACTTCTTTATAATATTCCACTCCTTGTAGACAGTGCGGATGTCCACCAACAATCGCATCTGCTCCCGCATCAATAAATGCATAAGCAAGTGCCTGTTGATCCGCTTGGGCTTCTTTCACTAATTCAGTGCCCCAATGTGGGTATACAATCACAAAATCACAATTATCCTCAGCTTCACTAATCATCTCACACACTAATTCCGGCTCATAGCATCGAATAACTCCTGCGCTATTTTCGGTTGCTGGTTGCGTAAGAATTGGTAAATCTCGTTCCACCTGTGTAGCTGCAATATATCCTATTTTCATTCCATTAATAATGAAATACACGATATTCTTCTTTGCATCTTCTAAATTAACGCCTCCACCCACATAGGGTATCTTTGCATCCTTCAAGGTATTCATGGTGTCAATAAATCCCTGTTCTCCATAGTCATACGCATGATTATTGGCAATGGATACAATATCCACTCCCATTTCTTCCAGGCGACTAACATATTCTGGAACAGCCTTAAATGTATAAGTCTTTCCACCAATCGGTGTGGTGGAGGTAGTATAACAGAATTCATTGTTCAGCATAAAAATATCTGCAGCTTTCATCGTTTCCTGAATACCTTCTGAAAAGGCTCCATCAATTCCTAATCTTGTATA
>JAGAQX010000251.1 GCA_017622535.1 Lachnospiraceae bacterium
AAATTAGCCGCTACCCCCACTACACTTTCCTGTAAAGTTGCTGCTACCATTTGTAGCACCGCGTCACCTGCATTGTGACCATATGTATCATTCACCTTTTTAAAGAAATCAATATCACAGATAACAACTGAAGCTTGTCCTTGTTTCAAATATGGCACAAGCTCTATATTATAATATTCGTAAAAGCCCCTACGATTACGAAGCTTTGTCAATGCATCCACATGTGCAGCTAGATACAATAAATGAGACTCCAATGCCTTACCGGAATATGCTGCAGCTAGCGTTAAACGTTTCACATCCAACTCATCAAAATTACTTTCCCCATTCTCATCTAGTTTATTGATTGCCTGATATGCACCAATCACTTCACCAGCGTTATTAGTCACCGGCATACACAGAATAGATTTTGTAACAAAGCCCGTTTCCTTATCCACCTTAGAATTAAAACGACTATCCTTATACGGATCATTAATCATAATAATCTCATTGTTCTCAATCGATGCGCCAACAATACCAGACCCTTCTGGCACTACCAACTGTTCGCTATCAGACGCAACCAAGGTCCAATACTCTTTCTTTTCTCTATCCCAATACCAAAAGGACGCACGTTCTGCATTCACTAATGTTCTTCCCATATCAGTTAACAATAATAATGTCTTCTTAAAATCCTTCTCGTTTACCAACTGGTTCATATAATAGAAAATCTTCTCTAGTAACAATTCTGCCTCTAATGGTTTCTTACCTTCCATATTATCCCTCCTGTATATTCATGCCTCACAACAAGGCTTTACAAATCACAAGTACATATCTCAACCCAATACATCAATCTCGAAACAATCCCACAAAATTCTCTTTCAAGTAATTCAACGACTGTATCTGTGCCTCCGGTTCCGTAGTTTCTACAAGAACACTACACTGGTCAAAATGAGTACGATAGTATTTCGCAAACTGATTCCAATCAACCTGCCCAGTTCCTAATGCCCAATGCATATCCTTTTTCAAATCATTGTCATTAATATGTATATGCTTCAAATAAGGTGCTAAGGTTTCCACCCAATCACTCATTGGTACCATGGATATACTTGCATGAGCATAGTCAAGACAAACTCCATAATTTTGATACTTACATAAATGCTTCGAAATCTCTTCCAAAATCCTTGGCGAATCATCAAACATATTCTCTAAATACAACTGTATTGTTGGATATTCCTGCAACAGCTCTTCCATAAATGCTACTGTCTTGGACACAACATTGCTATCGTATAACTCTCCAGCTAGCATGGGATTGCAATTGGTATGGAAAACAACTCCCACCACACCTAATTTCACAGCAATCTCAACACTTTGTCTCATACGTAATTTTGAAATCTCTGCAATTTGATCGTCATTGCTGAATACAACCACATCTAAAAATGCACCATGCATGGTACTGCCATCTGGAACCCCATTTTTCAGATATAGCTCAACCATGCGATTACATTCCTTCTCATCATCCAGCACTCTTGGTTCATAGAAATCATTAATCTCAAAACCAACTGCATATTCATCCGCTATCGCTTTGTATTCCTGCAAACGATCTAACTTGGAAACCACCAAAAATCTGCCCATACAAAACCCCCAACTTTCTTCATGATAGATATTATTATTTTACCATGAATACCCTTTATTTCCAACAAAATTTATATTCATATCCCTTACACAATTTTCCTTTTATTATTATAAATGTTACAGGAACACTGCTTGGGTTATCTATTATATTCGTCCTCCCTCTATCGGTTCTGCCATTTGATCTGCTGGCCTTTTAACATTGGATACGACACCAAACGTTGTCCATCCAAATTCTCTTTATACATATCCACTGCAGTAATTTGGCTATTATCATAGGTTTTATAATAATAAATGCCTTTATCTGCATTACAGCAAGAAGAATATATCGTGATTTCATAATGAGTTTTGTCTGTTTCATTCTGAAGCTGCACTAATCCCCTTTGTTGTTCCACTGAACTTAGTATATGAAAAAACTGCCCCACACTTTCCAGTTCACTATTGCCACATACCGAATTCTCTTTTGTAAACACCGCTCGTATAAAACGAGACGAAGAAGATAAATCGCCTGGCAATCCGATTGCTCCCATTCCTCTACTATATATCTTCAGTGGTAGGTTCTCCGCAAAAGAGTTCACCGGCTGCTCCTTCGACAAACTCATATAATTATTTAATCCAAACAGCTGATAGCGAAAGGGGGGATTATTTGTTAGCACACCCGTTGGATTTTCATATATTCGCATACCACTTTGCAATGTTTCCACCACAATACTTCTTTTTCCATCAGAAACCATCCAATGTAACGGTGACAATGGTAATGCTTCGTTAAAAGCTTCATCCAAAACATTAACTGTGGTTAACATCTCTTCCACTTCATCCACACTTGTACATTGTCCCAATAGATATGGAATCAACTCAAATGGTGTCACATTTTCTTTGTTTGAATCCTGTTTGTAATAGCATGCATTTCCTTCAAAGCTCAATCCAGCCATTGCAAGTCCCTTTTCATTGATTGCGTCATAATAAAGAGGATAATCATCCAGGACATAAGCCATTCCGATTATTGCATAGTGATTATTCAAATAATCTACCTTGCGAAAGGGAAATGAAAAATTTCTAGGTGTAATTGTAATACTCTCTTGATAAGAGTATTCCAAATCCAAATTACGTCCAAAATAATGATTTTCCGTTACATAGGAAACCGCTGTACACATAACAGTACCTCCAAAATATAGTCAATATGTATCGCATTCCAGCGATCTACTATATAGTTTGGTCATGCACTAGAAATCTTATACGTTATTTGAATTGTCACAAAAAAAAGACCGAACCCAGCTCAATACCGAATTCGGTCCAATCGTGCATAAATATTACATTTCTTCTACAATATGCTTCAAGCTCTCAGCCATATCCTGCAAGCACTGTGTCTGTGCAGAAATCTCCTCTGAGCTGGCTGCAATGGTAGCCACTTTCTCAGTCATATCCTCAATACTATCAATCAAGTTATGAATAACCTCCATACTACGATTAATCTTAGGAATAATATCCTGTGCTTCCTGATTATTCGCATCAATCAGCGACTTAGTAGAATCAGACAGATTACGAATCTCTTCTGCAACAACCGCGAAACCACGTCCCTGTTCACCAGCACGGGCTGCTTCTATGGATGCATTCAACGATAAAAGATTTGTCTTGTTCGCAATACCTGAGATTTCCAAATTACTCTGCTTATAAACTTCAATAAAGTCTGCAATCAACTTCAAGGACTCAGTAAGCTCGTCACAAATCATAGAGATGTTCTGTACCTCACCTGCCAAATCCGTTGTCTCATTCGCAGATGCTTCATTTGCCATGTTAAGCTCTACCGCCGTATCATGAAGTGTGCCAAACTGATCAAATACTACTTCTAACTTCTCGTTCTTTGCTTCCTGCATTGCCTGCTCATGCTCAGCCATGGCACGGATACTTTCACGCTCTTCATCAGCCAAATCCTTAATGTAGTGGATACAGTTCTCGCGCATATTCACATTATTATAAATCGCACTAGCCATCTCTGTACATGTCTCATATCCACAGCATCCACAGTTAATCTCACGACTTTCCGGTGTATGCTTGTTCATGTCATTAAAGATACTCTCTAATTCCATATGAGATGGTTCCTGAATCTTAATCTGCTTATTCTCATAATGACGAATAAAGTCATTCAAATTCAAATCTGCAAAACTCTTCATCAAATTTGCAAGTCTCTCTTCTGGTGTTAAGCCCTCTGTCACCCAAGGACTGGTAGACTTCTTCTTTTTCTTAGAAACTGTCGCATCCTTACTTCCGATGGTACGCATCTTAGACAATGTCATCAACACATCATCTGTGTTGCGCTCTGGCTCAGTGGCTGTACCGTATATACAACCTCTCTGACAGTTCAGAATATCCACCATAAATGGCAACTCTTTGTGTTCACGAATTCGCTGTGAGTACTCCTTCAAGTAGTGGTATGCCTCTCGCTCGCCTTCTACCTGTCGAATCACATAATCCCTACCGAGGAAATGCTCCACATTCTCACGAAGTCCACCTGGCATTGGATAAATTGCACCCAAACCATATTCCAATTCATCATTGTACTCCGATGCTGTACGATATGCATCACCAATGTACTCCATCATCTTATCATAGGTTACATTGTATGAAATGTAACCATGGGTATTCTTATCTTCAATCTCAAACTTCTTAGCAATACAAGGACTTAAGAATGCGATGTCATCACTTACATGCAAATACTTCTTCACATAAACCGCTGTACACATCATCGGACTGTGAATCGGCACCAAACGCTCAATTAACTCTGGCTGATACTTCTCAATATAATTCACAATCGCTGGACATGGCTGTGAAATTCCACCAAGGAAGTTGTTCTCGGTTATGTACTTCAAATATCCCCAGGTTGTGATATCAGCACCAAAGGATACACTGTACAAATGGTTCACTCCCAAAGCCTTCAGATATCCCAGCACCTTCTTATACTCTCTCGGATAATTCGCAATAAATGCCGGTGCGATAATAACAGATATCTTCTTACCCTTCTTCAAGTCCCCGAAAAACCTCTCTGTGTCATCCACAAAATCTCTCGCATTATGTGCACAAGAATCAAAACATGCACCACAGGCAATACAATCCGTTTCACTGACTGTCACTTTACCTGGTTCCGTTGCAATATTAGATGTCAGCACTGGACAAGTTCTTACACACTTGTTACAACCAGTACACTTGTCATTAGTAAAAACTAAGCTCATGTTTCTCCTCCTTCAATACATTATATCAATCATGTAATTTGGATTAAGATTATACACGTCCCTTATCTTAATCACGTATAGTACAATTATACTATATTTTGTTTAAAAAATCTTGATTTTTAATCCTCCAGGTTTCTGTCAAGTAATCGTTGGCACGATTCCTATCACATAAATAAATCTTGTTATTCGTCTGCCCTGATGGGCAGTCTTATTCATTAGCTGCGTAATTATCCTTTATCATGCATGAATGCTCTGTCAAGGGTGCGAAGCAT
>JAGAQX010000252.1 GCA_017622535.1 Lachnospiraceae bacterium
ACACCATCCAACTCTGCATCATGAATTAGCGCTTCCGCCAAAGCCTCCTCCACAGATGTTTGTTCAGATACTCTCTTTTCTTCTACATCTGCATCAATTGCTTTAATTATTTTGTTCTCGTTTGCATTAATTACAAGCTTATCATTTTGAGCAAATGCAACAAAGCCTGATTTAATCAAATTAGACAATTATCTCGTCACCTCCACCACGGGAAATAACAATCTCGCCAGTGTCTTCCAGTTTTCGAATAATATTTACAATCTTTTGCTGTGCTTCTTCTACGTCCTTCAGACGAACTGGACCCATATACTCCATATCCTCTCGAATCATGGTTGCAAGACGACTTGAAAGGTTGTTGAAAATACAATTCTGCACATCCTCGTTTGCATTTTTTAAAGCAATAGCAAGCTCGTTGTTGTCCACCTCTCGAAGGACAGTTTGAATTGCACGGTTGTCCAGGGTAAGAATATCCTCAAATACAAACATCTTACGTCTGATTTCATCTGCCAATTCTGGCTCTTCAATTTCAAGTGTTTCCATAATATGCTTTTCTGTACTTCTATCTACTGTATTCAAAATAGAAACAATTGCATCAACACCACCGACAATGGTGTAATCCTGATTAACAAGCGATGACAATTTCTTTTCCAAGACTTTTTCCACTTCCTTAATAACATCCGGACTTGTACGGTCCATCAAGGCAATACGTTTAGCAACATCTGCCTGTTTCTCAGGTGGTAGTGCACCAACTACAGCAGCCGCTTGACCAGACGGAAGATATGCTAAAATCAATGCGATTGTCTGTGGATGCTCATCCTGAATAAAGTTCAACAACTGAGATGGATCTGCTTTACGTACAAACTCGAAAGGTCGAACCTGCAATGACGCAGTAAGTCTACCAATAACGTCTTTCGCCTTTTCTTCACCAAGAGCTTTATCCAACAACTCTTTTGCGTAACCAATACCGCCCTCTGCGATATACTGCTGCGCAAGACAAACCTCATAAAACTCTTCCAATACACGTTCCTTCAAATCAGGGGGAACACTTCTTGTATTGGCAATCTCTAGTGTTAGCGTCTCTATCTCATCTTCTTTCAAATGTTTAAAAATATTTGCTGATTTTTCCGGACCTAACGAAATCAAAAGGATTGCAGCCTTTTGGATTCCCGAAAGATCATCATCATACATTGCCATAGCAACTCCTCCAATTTATCTGATAACAATCAAACATTAATCCCATTCATCATTCAACCAGTTACGTAACAACAAAGCAACTTCATCCGGATTCTCCTCAACAAAACGTTCAATCTGTTGTCTTGTTGCAGACTTCTCACTGAATTCAATATCTTCCAGTGTCTGATTCTCTTTTGTTGTTGCCAGTAATGCTTCAACCGATAATTCTGGTTCTAATTCCGTCACTTCAACCGGCTTCATTCCCTTAAATACTACAAAACACAACAATGCAACAATAAGGATTGCAAGAACAAACTGCAAATAATTTGTTACCGTATCAATTGCCGTTGCTTCATACGGATAGAATAACGGAACCTCATAAGCCTGAATTTGAATATTATCAACACTAATGCCCGTTGCTTTCTCAACTAATGCATAAGTTTCATCGTCCACTTCAATTAGCTTACGTTCACCATTCTCTTCCTGAAAAGCTTCAAAATTAGTACCCTTTAACAAACCTGCTTTTTTCATCTGTTGTTCATCATAAATGACATACTTACTCAAAACAACTGCAATTGATGAATTAGCTGTATTAACCTTACCTACTGCTTCAACTGTAACAGTTTTCTTAACACTCTCACTGTACACCTGCTTTACAACATTTGCACTACTGTTTGCGAGATAACCATCTACAAGTTCATAATCATTGATCTCATCGTCATTAGAATCGGTTCCAGGGATACCAGCATCACCATCAACATTTTCTGCATTATATGTATAAGTCTCTAACAATGGACCTGTATCTTCTTCCTCATCTTCCGTGTAATGCAATTCATCCTCAATCTTAGTCTGATCAAGATTGATATCGAGATTTGCCTTTACTTCTGCATCATTATATACACCAGAATTCACAAACAAACTTCGAACCTGATCCTGAATATTATCAGTTACCTGGTTACGTATCTTTACGGTTTGTGAAGCCGAACCCATTACTGATGTTTCTTCACTATCACCACCAAACAAAAGCATACCCGCCTGATTAACAATACGGATAGAATCGGTAGTCTTGTTACCAAGGGATGTAGCAACATGATTTGCAATTCCTTCCACATTGTTCACATCAAAGTCATCTGTTGTAATTAATAAAATACTAGCAGATGATTCTTTCTCTTCTGACAACAAAGAATTCGACGAGTCTGGAACTGTAATCTGTACAGAAGCCTGTTTAATACCAGTAATATTCTCTAAATCTTTAACCAAATCATTCTGTCTTACAATCTTTTCTTTTAGCTTTCTCTCACTATCTGTGGTAGACATACTATTGTCAAACAACCATTCCAAATCATCATTATAATCCGTAGCAATATTATTCTCACCTAATGCAAGTCTCGCCTGAGATTCGCTTTCTTCTGCAACGGTAAAAGTCTTGCCATCGCCAGAAACTTTAAAATTAATACCAGCCTCAGTTAGAATATTTTCCGCTTCTGCTGCTTGTTTCGTGTCATCAAAAGTCACCAATTCAACATAGGTGGTACGATTTAGCAACCAAATAAGCGCCACCAGTGTAAAAATCACCGCCG
Organism: Lachnospiraceae bacterium; assembly: GCA_017622535.1. GTDB lineage: Bacteria > Bacillota > Clostridia > Lachnospirales > Lachnospiraceae > CAG-590. The sequence continues at coordinate 2,754 of JAGAQX010000252.1, forward strand.
CCGATATGCAAACAATCATAGTCTTTTGTTTACTTGTGAAACGATTCCAAAACTCAACAAGCTTTGTTTGAATTGTCTTTAGTCTGTCTAACATATTAATCCCTACCGTATAAAAATATTTAAATTCAGCTCACTGTTCCTTGTCCGCGCCTTACTTTTCGCACGAACGCAGTTCGTACTATATCTGCATGTTCATAAGCTCCTTGTATGCCTCTAAAAATTTGTTTGTTACTTTTACTGTGTATTGCAAGGAAATATTCGCTTTTTGCTGTGCAATTGCCAAATCATGCGTACTTGTTGCATAACCAAGCGAGAAATCTATTTCCGCTTGTTCAGCTGCATTTTGAAGTGAATCCGTTTCCTTATACATCTCTATGGCAGAATTAAACAAATTATCAAATGCTGCTGTATTATCAGTGGTAATCTCTGCCGTATTATTGTCAAATATGGTATTATACGAATCAAGGCCGTTAATTGCATTAATTGACATAACCATCTTCCTTTCATGAATGTTCACTTTTGATTCTATATTGCTTCACATAAAATCTATTAGTTATGTAACTCCACATCTAAAAATACATTTTCCTTAAAACATAACATTTATCACAAAGTCATCCAATAATATTAATTATTGAAACAACTCCAATCCCTTCATTGCCATTGACTTTGCTGCATTAAATGCAGTTGCATTCGCCTCATAAGAACGACTGGCATCAATTAGGTTTGTCATCTCTGTCACTGTATTTACATTTGGTAACATTACATATCCGTTCTCATCTGCATCTGGATGAGAAGGATCATACGCCATTGCGCCTTCTCTAGTATCTTCAACAATTGCTGTAATTTTAACACCATTTGCTTTATATGTTTCTAGGCGATTACTCAACACACGATCAAAAGGTGCGTTGGAATTCTCCTGAAAAACAACCGTCTTTCTCTTGTACACTTCACCATTCTCATCTCTCGTCGTATTAACATTTGCAATATTCTGAGAGATAATATCCATTCTTGTACGTTGTGCTGTCATTCCTGATGCAGACACATTCATTGCATTAAAAATACCACTACTCATACATCATTACCTCCTATACTCCTGTCAATACTGTCTTATATCTTGCAAATTCCTGTCCTATTTGCTCAACCAATGCATTGTATCGTATCTGGTTCTCTGCCAAATATGCATTCTCGGTATCAATATCCACATTGTTACCATCTAATCGATAGGATAAAGATGAATTATCAGTATAAATGATACCACCAAAATCTGATAGATGAGAATTCACATCTGCAATTCTTTCATCCAAAATCTCTCCACCAATCAAAGCATGTTCCAAATAATTTTCAAAGGAAACATCTTTTCTTTTGTAATCAGGAGTATCCACATTAGCAATATTGTTTGCTAATATCTCATTCCTTGTATTCGCCGCATCCGCAGCTTTATCTAACACATTGATATAATTATAAATGTTCGTGTTAATCATAATGTTTCCTCCTTCAAAAATTCATGATATTATTCAAAGCAAATTCCTAAAAATAACAATAGCAAAGGACTCATGAGTGAACCCACAAATCCTTTTGCTATATCAAATCCATCCATTATCTATGTAATTTTTCTAACTCGTCAAATACAAACTCATTGACAACCTTGATATACGTTCCTTTCATGCCAGAGGATTTTGTTTCAATCACACCAGCACTTTCAAATTTACGAAGCGCATTTACAATTACAGAACGTGTAATTCCAACTCGGTCAGCAATCTTCGACGCAACTAAAATCCCTTCCATTCCATCTAATTCATTAAAAACATGAATAATTGCTTCTTCCTCTGAATTAGATAAAGTGCTAATCGCCGAATGAACAATCGCTAATTTGCGATCCTCTTCTGCATTCTCTTCATTCACACTGCGCATCATTTCCAAGCCGACAACAGCAGTTCCGTATTCACTTAATATAATATCATCTATAGTATACGATTTGTCTTCTCTGTACATAAATACAGTACCCAAACGTTCACCTGCAATCTCAATTGGAGATATAATAGCTTGATAACGTTCTAAATTATCAAATTCGAAACCAAGAGTAGCTAGATTCACATTCTCTTTCGTGGAAAGAACACCCAAAAAACGCTCATTCAACATATTATCAATAAAACCACCTACATCCGGGACAATCATCTGGGTAATCATATCTATATCTGAACGATTACGAATACCTAAAACCTTCCCCTTCTTGCTGATAACGAGAATGTCTGACTCAAGGATTTCACTTAAAACCTTACAAATGTCATTAAAAACAACCTTATGAGAACGGTTATTATGCAAAAGTTGATTAATTTTTCTTGTTTTATCTAATAACTGTACACTCATAAACTCCCTCCAATCACGTATAATTTTAACACAATTCTAAAACAATAACAACAATTTTATAAACATAGAAGGAGTTATTTTACATTAATTAACTATTCTTCGGTTTTGAACATACAAATCCGCATTTATCATTGTTACAAACAAGCTTATTACCTTTTTCTAACATGATTGTTCCACATTTCTCGCATTTAGTTGATGAAGGTTTTTGCCAAGTCATGAAATCACATTCCGGATTATCGATACATCCGAAATATTTTCTACCCTTTTTCGTTTTTTTCAAAACTACATCTTTTCCACAATGTGGGCAAGAAACACCAATTTTCTCATAATGCGGTTTTGTAAATCTACATTCAGGAAATCCCGGACATGCAAGAAACTTTCCATGTGGTCCATATTTGACAACAAGATTACGACCACACTCATCACAAACTTCCTCCGTTACTTCATCTTCGATCTTAACACGTTCCAACTCTTCATTAGCAGCTGATACCGCTTCCTGCAAATCTGGATAAAAATTAGAAATAACCGTTTTCCAATTAACAGTTCCTTCCTCGATATTGTCTAATAACATCTCTATATTTGCTGTGAATTCTGTATCAACAATAACAGGAAATCCCTTCATCATAATCTGATTAACCGCTTCACCAATCTCTGTTACATAAAGATTACGATTCTCTTTTACAACATATCTTCTTGCCAATATCGTTGAAATAGTCGGTGCATAGGTACTTGGTCTTCCAATACCAAGATCCTCTAATTTCTTTACTAACGAACCTTCTGTATAATGTGCAGGAGGTTGTGTAAAATGCTGTTTGTCAATAAATTCTTGAACAACAATCTTCGTACTTTCATCAATATTACTGAATAAATTACGCATATCATCATTCTCATCCTCAACAGCATAAACAGCCATAAAGCCTTCGAATAAAAGCTTTGTAGAAGTAGCTACAAAATCATATCCTTTTGCGGATAATTTAATTGTATTACTCTCATATTGTGCAGCTTCCATCTGACTAGCAAGAAATCGATTATACACAAGCTGATATAACCGGAACTGATCTCTGCTCAACTGATCCTTAACCTTCACTGGCGTCAATGTCACATCAGTAGGACGAATCGCCTCATGAGCATCCTGGATTTTCTTGCCTGTATTTGCATTCTTTGCAGCACTTGAAACATAATTCTTTCCAAACTGCTTCTCAATATATTCTGCAGCCGAAGCCTTTGCCTCATCAGAGATACGTACAGAATCCGTTCTTAAATAGGAAATCAAACCAATACTTCCATAACCTTTAATATCCACACCTTCATATAGCTGCTGTGCAATTCTCATTGTTTTACCAGTAGCAAAATTAAGCTTTTTTGCAGCCTCCTGTTGTAAGGTTGATGTTGTAAAAGGAAGTGGTGATTTCTTTGTTCTTGTGGTAGTTTTGATATCTCCTACTGTTAAAGTTTCACCTTTTAACTCCTTTAAAATTGCCTTCATCTCTTCTTCTGAACGAATCTCAGCTTTGCCAGAAGGCGTTTTCTGCAATCGAGCCATAAATGGTTTCTTTGCATCACCAGCCTTTACAGCTGCTTCCAACGTCCAATATTCCTCTGGAATAAAGTTGTTAATTTCTTCTTCTCTATCACAAATCAAACGCAAAGCCACAGACTGTACTCTACCAGCACTCAATCCACGTTTTACTTTCGCCCATAAAACAGGACTAATCTGATATCCGACTAATCGATCTAATGCACGTCTAGCCTGTTGCGCATCTACTAAATTCAAATCAATATCGCGCGCTTCCTTCAAAGAGCCTTTCACCGCATTCTTTGTAATCTCATTAAATGTTATACGTTTAAATTTCTTGTCTTCTAATTTTAATGCAATCGATAAATGCCAAGAAATAGCCTCACCCTCACGATCCGGATCAGTTGCAAGATACACTTTATCAGCCTTTTTTACAGCTTTACGAAGAGTAGCTAACAAATCTCCTTTGCCACGAATTGTAATATATTTGGGTTCAAAATTATTATCAACATCAATACCCATACTAGATTTTGGTAAATCTCTTACATGTCCATTCGAAGCAATGACTTCGTAATTATTCCCCAAAAATTTCTTAATTGTCTTCGCTTTTGCAGGCGACTCAACGATTACAAGATTCTTTGCCATAACAATAGGCTCCTTCCGACTAATATTTTACAATTTTAATGCATAATAGTTCCTAGTTGTCTCAACAGCCCCTCCCATTACAATTAAACGATTCAATGCCATACATACTTCTTGTGGAGCTATTTGTGCCTTGCTAATTATTTCATCTAAATATTGTGGTTCAACTCGCAAACAACTATACACCATTTTCTCATTGGGCGCAAGCAAGTTTTTGTTAATAAAATGTTCCCCCTCCATCAAGTCACTCATACACGTTACTTTTGTACTATCCAAATAAAGTATTTCAAGTATATCACTCACTTCTGTCACCATGTGTGCACCCATTTTAATTAGGTTATTACACCCTTTACTTTTTACATCAATCACTTTACCTGGCAAAGCAAATATCTCTTTTCCTTGTTCCAACCCCTGATCCACTGTAATAAATGTTCCGCTTTTTTCCATTGCTTCTATTACGAGTATTCCATCTGAAAATCCAGATATCAGACGATTCCGTTGTGGAAACAAACCACCATAAGGTTTAATTCCGGGAGGACTTTCAGACAAAATACCACCTTGTTGTTCCATCCTCATAAATAACTCATAATTTTCTTCCGGATAAACAATATCAATTCCACATCCCAACACACCAATGGTATAACCATCTGTTTCCAATGCACCAGTATGTGCCATACCATCTATCCCACGTGCAAGACCACTCACAATTTGAACTCCAGCCCGTGCTAATTCCCGTCCAAAGAAACGAGCCATCTCGCTTCCATATCTAGTGCAATCCCGAGCTCCTATAATTGCAACATTTTTTTTATTTTTTAACGGTAATCTTCCTTTATAAAATAATCCTATTGGCTTATCTGGTATCTTCTTTAATTTTTCCGGATAATCTAATGACTCTAAATGCACAAAAGAAATGTTACGCTCTGACAATGATTGATATTTCTTTAAAAGCATATCTTCCTCTCGGGATTGCAAAAAGGTCATCAACTTATCTTTTATTCGAAAAAAATCCACCAATTCATCTTCTTTGGCATCAAATATATTTTTCGGTGTTTCAAAATATTCCAGCATTTTACACTTCGTTTGTCTTCCTACACCATCGCTACAACATAACCAAAACCAATATATCTCCTCTTTCATTACAGACCACCTCCTTTGTGAAACACGTCTGACATTCGATAAGACAATGCTTCCCAGATATGATTGCATTTCACCTTCTCACTATGAGATAAATCTGCAATTGTTCTCGCTACTCGCAATATCTTTGCTGCACCTCGAGCAGTCAGATTATATTTTTGAAACACTTCTTTGCGTAACTCTTTCTCTTCATTACCCAATTGACATACCTTATCCAAAATATTTACCGGTATCTGCGAATTAAATAATACATCATATTGATGAAGTCTCCGTTTTTGAACGGCGTGAGCCAGCACAATCCGCTTACGAATATCCTCCGAGGATTCTTCTTTGGTTTCACCATACAATTCATCATATTTTAGTTTAGGCACTGAAATGCTCATATCCATCCTGTCTAACATTGGTTCTGAAAGCTTGCGCAAATAACGCTCTATTTGTGGACTAGTGCATTTACACTTCGACATATCTGGATAATATCCGCAAGGACATGGATTCATCGCCGCCACAAGCATAATATTACAAGGAAATGTATAGCTTCCCTGTAATCTGGATATTGTTACCTGCCTATCTTCAAGCGGTTGTCTCATCATTTCAATTATGTTTTTGGGAAATTCTAAAAACTCATCTAAAAACAACACACCATGATGTGCCAGACTAATTTCACCCGGTTTAGGGTTTTGACCACCTCCAATCAATGCATTAGCTGTTATTGAATGATGTGGTGAACGGAATGGTCGTTTTTGTATCAGACCTGATTCTGAATCAAGCATACCATTGACACTGTAAATCTTTGTAAGTTCAATACTCTCCTCATAGGATAATTCCGGCATAATTGAGGGTATTCGTTTTGCAATCATAGATTTTCCAGCACCAGGAGGTCCTAAATATAATATGTTGTGCATTCCAGCAACAGCAATCTCCGTTGCTCGCTTCATCGTATTCTGACCTCTTATTTCTGCAAAATCTACATTACACGTACTTTCCTTTGATACACTTTCTTTCATTTGTTCTGGAACAATCTCCTTGGTTCCCAATAAATGGTCAATGACCTGGGACAAATGCTTTGCCGGTAAAATTTCAATATTCGGTATTACTGCCGCTTCTTTTCGATTACCATAGGGTAAAATAACTCTTTGAATATCCATTTTTCTTGCGTAATCCACAATCGGTAAAATGCCACGTACGCCTCTTACATCTCCATTCAAAGACAGCTCACCAATTATCAATACATCATCTAAAACTTCAGATGGTATGTACCCATACGCTGCCATCAATGCGACACAAATTGGCAAATCAAATACCGAACCCTCTTTTCTGACATCAGCTGGTGATAAATTAATTGTGATACGTTTGGGGGGAATTTGAAATCCCGAATTTCTCAAGGCAGTCCTTACACGGTCACTCGCCTCTCGAACCTCTGATGCTAAGAAACCTACCATATTAAATACTGGCAAGCCCTCGCTTACATCGGCCTCCACTGTGATGAGTCTTCCATCTACTCCATGCAGTGTGCCACTTAGAACTTTACTATACATGGAAACTTCCTTTCCATCTCTCAAGCACGAACAAGCTAAACATAACATAGAAGATTTTGTTTTGCAAGCATTTTTATTCTATTTAAAATCGAAATAAAACCCTGTCTTGCAATTAATACAAAACAGGGCAATTATTAAACATTAATTCAAAAGTTTCTTCAATTCATCCATAAAGATATTTACATCCTTGAACTCACGATACACAGATGCAAAACGAACATATGCAACCTGATCAAGTGACTTGAGCTCATCCATTACAATCTCACCGATAATTGTGCTCTCAACTTCCTTCTGTTCAAGATTAAAAATTTTCGTTTCGATTCGATCAATACACTTTTCAATCTCATCCACAGAAATCGGACGTTTGTGACAAGACTTTATCACACCTGACTCAATCTTAGAACGGTCATAAGCCTCTCTAATCTTATCCTTTTTAATAATAATAAGCGGAATTGTCTCAACCTTCTCATACGTAGTAAAACGTTTTCCACATTCTTCACATTCTCTTCGTCTACGAATAGAGCAATTATCATCTGCTGGTCTTGAGTCAATAACCTTTGTGCTATCCTCGCCACAAAATGGACACTTCATATCATCTTCCTCCTCATATGTTTATCATATAATTATTCCTCGTTCATTGTTGCATGTTCTAAGCATACATCGACTAAAATAATGTCTGGTCCAAACCGTACTACATCACAAAATCGAATATAATATTTCTCACTCTTACCAAAACAAGAAAATAAGCTAACTGGCATTGGAACAATTAATGCACACATCTGACCTGTACAGGGATCAAATTCCACATCTGCAACACAACCAATCCTCTTACAATCTTTGCAATTGATAACCTCTTTTTGTTTCAGATCCAAAAACGTCATAAGAGACTCCATAGGACTTCTTATAACAAGATATGCTCGAAACATTAAGGATATGACATACAACTTGTGCTTTACATAATCTGTTTACATTTGCATTATACATGATAATAATCAAAAAAGCTAGCAATTTATAAACATTTTGTGAAAAACTTTCCAGTTATGATTAATTATGTTACAATACAACATCATATAAAACAAATGAGGTATCACAAAATGAAAGAATATGCAGAACCAACAGAATCAGCAGAAATAAAGGAAAAGAGCACAAACACACAAACAAACGAAACAAAGGTCTCTAAAAAAACAGCAACGACAACTAGCGATACAGACGCTATGGATTGCGAAGAGGACGAATACAAAGAAGACTCCTTAGAAATGGCCACAATGACCTTTAGAGAGAGAATGAATTATAAAAAAGAGCTTCAACGAAAACGCATTGCAAAAATGGATTCAAAGGAAAAACGCTCTTATATTCTCAATTACTACAAATGGCATATCATTATTGGTTTGTTTGCGGTCGTATGTTTAGCCTATGCAGGACGTGTCATTTACCGCATGACATGGCCAACATTATTAGAACTTGCAATAGTCAATAATTATAACGAAACCGACCCAACAAAATATATTACCGATTCATACCGTGAATATTATGAGTTAGATGACAAAAATTTTATTGAAATATATGGTAGTCTCAACGACATCACCGCTACAGAAGATACGACAGAGGTTGGTTTGACAATGTCAAATTATCAAACGATCGGATACTACAATATGTACGACATGTTAGATGTAATTATATGCGACGAAGCAGCATTACACCTATTTGTATCAACGGATGATACCACTGCCATTGACCTTAGTATGGATACGGATTTATACAAGCAAATCGAAGACTATGTAATTACCATGTCGGATCCGAAAGGTATTAAAAACGAAGGAAAGCCATATAATGTTGCTCTCGACATCAGCGATACTGAATTTGTAAAAGAATGTGATTTATCCTACTCAAAGGTATACCTTTTAATACCTAGCACAAAATACACTGATAACGAAAACACAATTAACTTTATAAAATTTGTGTTTGGATTATAAATATTAATATTAAAATCAAAAAGACCTTTATCTATATCTTTCCCTTATGAACTAATACGTCCAACAATAGGAATGATTCAAAATAGACAAAGGTCTTTTCATTATAAGATTATCTTTACTGGACACTTATCCTTGCAGATACCACAATGCGTACATTTACTCTGGTCAATATAAGCTACATTATTCTCAACAACAATTGCTTCGGATGGACAATTTCTAGCACACAAGCCACAACCAATACATCCGACCTGACATGCTTTTTTCACATCCACACCCTTATCCTTTGAACTACACTTGACATGACAGGTAGCATCTGCAGGCATCAATTCAATCAAATGTCTCGGACACTCCGCTACACATTTACCACAAGCCTTACACTTATCTGAGTCTACAACCGCAATTCCATCTATAATCTCAATTGCATCAAAAGGACAAGCCTTCTTACAATTACCAAATCCCAAACAACCATAAGTACATGCTTTTGCACCACCACCTGGATTATTCATAGCAAGCTTACAATCCTCTGGACCAACATACTCATAATTATCCTTTGCCTTTTCGCAGGTTCCAGCACATTTCACATAAGCTACCATCCGTACCGCATCACCAGCATCAACGCCCATAATCTTACCA
>JAGAQX010000253.1 GCA_017622535.1 Lachnospiraceae bacterium
AACTCAATCGTCGCAACAGGCTTCTTTGTCAACTCGAAGCATACTCGGTTAACGCTTGGAACCTCTGCTGTGATTCTGTCAGCAATCTTCTCTAAAATATCATAATCCACTCTCTCGATGGTTGCTGTCATAGCATCGATGGTGTTTACCGCACGGATAACTACCATGTAGCCCATGCTTCTCTCATGATTTCTAACACCAACAGCCTTGAAATCAGGTACTACTGTGAAGTACTGCCATACCTTCTTATCTAAGCCAGCCTTAGCGAACTCCTCACGAAGGATTGCATCTGACTCACGAACTGCCTCAAGGCGGTCACGAGTAATTGCACCAAGGCAACGAACACCAAGTCCTGGTCCTGGGAATGGCTGACGGTATACCATGTGTGGTGGAAGACCAAGCTCAATACCACATTCACGAACCTCATCCTTGAACAACTGTAACAATGGCTCAACCAATTCGAACTGCATGTCCTCTGGAAGACCGCCAACGTTGTGATGAGACTTAACCATCTTAGCTGTCTTTGTTCCACTCTCAATAATATCTGGATAAATGGTACCCTGACCTAAGAAGTCGATACCCTCTAACTTTCTAGCCTCTTCCTCGAATACACGGATGAACTCGCCACCGATAATCTTTCTCTTCTCCTCAGGATCTGCTACATTTTCAAGCTTTCCTAAGAAACGGTCTGTTGCATCTACATATACAAGGTTTGCATTTAACTGGTTCTTGAATACTTCTACTACGTCCTCAGACTCGTTCTTACGCATCAAACCATGGTTAACATGCACACATACCAACTGCTGGCCAATTGCCTTAAGAAGCAATGCTGCCACAACAGATGAATCTACACCGCCGGACAATGCCAACAATACCTTTTTATCTCCAACCTGACGACGAACCGCCTCAATCTGGTCCTCAACAAAATTCTTCATATTCCAGTTTGCCTCTGCCTGACATACATCAAATAAGAACTTTTTCATCTCGTCATCACTTGGCAACTCTGCATACTGCTTTGAACATTTTGCAGTTGGGTGATCCACTGAAATAACTGGAAAACCACAATCATAGATTGCAGGATCTACATCTACAGCAACACCATCAACTACACGGTTCTCACCACCATTTAAAATCACACCTTTTACATTATTAAGTGCTTTAAGGCCCTCTGGTGTAATGTCATGTGGGTGAATCTCGCTGTACACTCCCAAGTCACGAATTTGTCTTGCAAGTACAGTATTCTCTGTACTTCCCATGTCCAGAATTACAATCATATCCTGTTTCATCGTCGATTTCTCCTTTTTATAATAATTTGTGCGTAATCTTCACTACAGCTTGTCTAAATGATAACTATACACCAAGTAAATCAGCCACAGGAAAATATTACTTTGCTATTATAGTATAAAATTTTTTCAAGTAAAAGTATTTTTTTCTGGATAAATCAAATTTCGTACAATTTTCCACAATATGACCATTTATAACCTCTCCATTCGTCATAATACCGAAATTATACAAAAAAATAAAAATAGTATTTTCAAATGTTGAATACATGTGCTAAAATGCAATAGTGATTTCCCTTGCAAGTTACTGTATACTACACTTGTAAACATGAAATCACGGTGCGCATTGCATATTTACATATATAAAATGCAATATGCCAATTGCAATGAAGACTTTTTATAGCAAAGGAGACTTTATCATGAAAAAAGTATACGAAGGAAAGACAAAAGATGTTTATCAGCTTGACAATGGCAATGTAATGTTGAAGTTCAAGGATGACTGTACTGGAAAAGATGGTGTTTTTGATCCAGGCGAGAACAGTGTTGGTTTAACTATCGATGGTATCGGTAAGGCAAACCTTGAGACATCTATTCATTATTTTGAGCTTTTAAAGGAAGCTGGTATCAAGACTCACTATGTAAGTGCAAATCTTGATGATGCTACAATGGAAGTTCTTCCTGCAACTGTATTTGGACATGGTCTTGAAGTTATCTGCCGTTTAGTTGCTACAGGTAGTTTCATCCGCAGATACGGTGAGTACATCGAAGATGGTACTGTTTTAGAAGGTGGCTATGTTGAATGTACATTCAAGAATGATGCTTTGGGCGATCCTCTCGTTACTGGTGAAGGTCTTGCTGCATTAGGTATTATGACACCTGCAATGTTCGAGAGCATGAAGGAGCAGACACTTAAGATTACTAAGATTGTTGCTGACGACTTGAAGTCAATTGGTCTTGATCTTTGGGATATCAAGTTCGAGTTCGGTTACAACAACGACGAAGTTATCTTAATTGACGAAATCGCTTCTGGTAACATGCGTGTTTACAAGGACGGCAAGATTGTTGACCCTGTAGAGTTAACAAAGATTATCAACAACAGATAATCCTTCACACAATTGTGAATATAGAGCACACATAATGTGCATGCAAAAAGGAACTTCAAGATGATATGCCCCTTGTCAAACAGGCAAGGTTAATATCAAAATGAAGTTCCTTTTATTGTGGTTATGAATAAGACACTGGTAACGGATTTTATTTACTTGCTTCTTCCACAAACTGTACCAGTTCTGGCTGCAAGTGCTGTACCAATAACGCATCCAATGCCTCAGCTCGCACTGGTTTCGAACAGTAATCATCAAACCCTTGTTCTAAATACATCTCGCGGCAACCAGCAATGGCGTTTGCAGTCAATGCCACTGCAACTGTATTCTGATTTGGATTACTCTCCTCTGCCCGAAGCTTTGTCAATGTTTCAATACCGTCCATCTCCGGCATCATATGATCCATCAAAATGATATCGTAAGCCTGATTCTTTGTCATATCCAAACATTTCTGTCCACTATCTGCATAGTCAATCTGCATCTTAGTTCTCTTAAGCAGTGCACCTATTACAGTCAAATTCATCTTATTATCATCTACAACCAAAATCCTAGCTCGCGGAGCCACAAAACGCTGTCCCGGCTTCATATTCTCGTTACGAAGCTTGCGAACTGCTTCTTCAACATTTTCAATTGGTGTTTTATCTACTACCTTTTGAGGAATTAGTACTGTAAATGTGGAACCTTTGCCATACTTACTATCTACAGAAATACTACCTTCCATCTGTTCCACCAAACTTTTTGCAATATTAAGACCTAGACCCGTACCTTCGATGTGGCGGTTTTTCTCTAATTCCAGACGCTTGAAACTACTAAACAAGCTTTCCACATCCTCTGGACGAATACCTACACCAGTATCTTGCACCTCAAAAGACAAAAGTACCTGCTCCTCACTCTTCCATTTACATGAAACCCGGAAAGTTACAGTTCCTTCCTTTGTATACTTCACCGCATTAGACAATAGGTTTGTTATAATCTGTTTGATACGAAGCTCATCACCATATAGCTTTGACGGCAAATCATCCGATACCTCCATCTGGGTAGAGATTGCTTTTCCTGCTGCTCTCGCATTTAACAGTACCATTTCATCCTGAATCAAGCTGGCCAAATTATAATTCTCCATAACCAATTCCAACTGACCAGACTCAATTTTCGAGAAATCTAACACATCATTTACCAAGCCCAACAACATATTCGAAGAACTCTTAATATTATGGGCATATTCGCGTATTGTATCATTATCACTCTCTCGAATAATCATCTCGTTCATACCGATAACCGCATTAATCGGGGTACGAATCTCATGAGACATACTAGCAAGAAATTGTGCCTGCGCCTTCGATGCAACAATGGCTTGATTCTTCTTCTGTTCCGAATCAAATAAATCCTGTCCTGTTTTGATAATCGCCATAATTAATAAGAACAAAAGACCAGTCATCAGCATCGTACCTAAGGTATATACCGAATTCATATAATATAAAATAATCTCCAAAATCGCAAAGAACAGCATACCGTAGATTCCAAGTCCAACAAAGAAGTAATTGGATATTTTCTTACGAAAAACATCCGCTGCAATCGTTCCAATAATACATGCCATTGCCAACGCAATACCACCATGAATAAATGGTAACTGCTCCACAAATTGCACAACATCAAACAGCTGCAACACGGTTCCTACAATCACTACAAATACAGAATACACAAAGGGAACAGCATAGATTTTCCGATATCTTCCCTCTTGTATATCATCCATGTAGATGAGGAATGGAAATGGAATTAACATCAAACTCCAGTAAGTCATACTGGTAAGCACTGAAACATTACGGAAAATCAGCTGACGAAATTCAATCTCTGACAACATCCAAAGAGAACAATAAAACAAGGACCATGCCAAATAATTCAACGATAGATTTTTCTTATAAATCCGCTTTAATACAAAACAAGTAATGACGCAGAACAAACAAACACCCATCAGCAAAACTGCTACCACCATCTTAAAGGCAGATTCCTTCACCAAATGCGCCCATATGGAGGACTTATCTCCTATGTATACCTTACGAGTCGCGCCTGCATACTTCGAGGTTGTCCAAAAACGATAAGTAATCTCTTTCCCTTCATCTTCTTCATCAAGAGAAGTGAACACATAACGAAATGCACTATTCTCTCCAAACAATCTTGT
>JAGAQX010000254.1 GCA_017622535.1 Lachnospiraceae bacterium
CCTTTAAAATATTTAGTAGAATGGTGTTTTCACTTTAGAAATACTTTGTTTTGAATGAAAAAAATGAAGTGAAAAGCGGATTTGGGTTTGACACAAATTGGAAAATCTCATAAAATAAGCGAAATGAAAGAGAGGTAAAGAATGGAAAATCGTTTAGTAATCAATAATGAAAAGACAAATCTTTTAGAATTAGAAGAGCATATGTATCATTTGGTGGATGTGGATAAGCCGAATGTATTCCGTAATTTGTTTCCATATGATGAGGTTCCTAAGATTGCATTTAATGAGAGAATTGTTCCTCATAATATGCCAAAGGATATCTGGATTACAGATACTACCTTCCGCGATGGACAGCAATCCAGAGAGCCATATACCACAGAGCAGATTGTTACAATCTATGATTATCTACATAGACTTGGTGGACCGAATGGTTTGATTCGTCAGAGCGAATTTTTCTTATATAGTAAGAAAGATCGAGATGCGGTATACAAATGTTTGGAGAGAGGTTATCGTTTTCCAGAGGTAACTAGCTGGATTCGTGCTACAAAGCAGGATTTTGAGTTGGTTAAGGATATTGGTCTTAAGGAAACTGGTATTTTGGTAAGCTGTTCGGATTATCATATTTTCTACAAAATGAAGAAAACAAGAAAGCAGGTATTAGAGCAGTATTTATCCGTAATCCGTGATTGTTTGGAAATTGGAATTAGTCCAAGATGTCACTTGGAGGATATTACAAGAGCAGATATCTATGGTTTCGTTGTTCCATTTTGTTCGGAGCTTATGAAGCTGATGGAGGAATATAAAATACCAATTAAGATTCGTGCCTGTGACACTATGGGATATGGTGTGAATTTTGCGGGTGCAGTAATTCCGCGTTCCGTACAGGGAATCATTTATGCCTTGAATAAGCATGCGGGTGTACCAAGTGAGCAATTAGAGTGGCATGGTCACAATGATTTCTATAAAGCGGTAACAAACTCTACAACAGCATGGTTATATGGTGCTTGTGGTGTGAACTGCTCCTTGTTTGGTATAGGGGAACGTACTGGTAATACGCCGCTTGAGGCCATGATTTTCGAATATGCACAGTTAAAGGGTAACATGAATGGTGCGGATACCACAGTTATTACAGAGCTTGCAGAGTATTACAAAAAAGAGTTAGGTTTTGATGTTCCTGACCAGACGCCATTTGTTGGAAAGAACTTTAATATTACAAGAGCAGGTATCCACGCAGATGGTCTTTTGAAGAACGAAGAGATTTATAACATTTTTGACACAGATAAATTCTTAAATCGTCCGGTTCAGGTTGCAGTGTCTAATACTTCAGGTCTTGCAGGAATTGCACATTGGATTAACACTCATTACAAGCTTCGTGTAGAGGATAAGATTGATAAGAGTCAACCAATTGTTGCTGCAGTGAAGGAATGGGTAGATAAAGAGTACGATGAAGGTCGTGTGACTTCGATTACGGATGAAGAGTTGGAAAGAGTAGTGGAAGAACAGGCCGAAAAGTTAGACGTGAAAGTGTTAACATCGATTTGTAAGGAAAATGAATAGTTAAAGTTGCGAGAATTGGGATTTTCTGTTATCCTATATGAGGTGTTCAGAAAATGACATTCTTAGAGGATAAGCCATAAGTGAACACCTATGGCTTGTTCTTATTATTGGACTTAATCTATGGTGTAGAGTAGAACGAGTTTGTGAAGAGTAATCGAACATAAAGCATTGTGAAATTAGAGAGTTTCCGATGTGAAAAATATATTTTAGGAGGAACGTATAGTGGATAAGATTAAGATGACAACCCCTTTGGTTGAGATGGATGGAGACGAGATGACAAGAATTCTCTGGAAGATGATTAAGGATGAGCTTTTAGAGCCATTTATTGATTTAAAGACAGAGTATTATGATTTGGGTCTTGAGTATAGAAATGAGACAAATGACCAGGTGACAATCGATTCAGCAGAGGCAACCAAGAAGTATGGTGTAGCGGTTAAATGTGCTACTATTACACCAAACGCTGCCCGTATGACAGAGTACAACTTGAAGGAAATGTGGAAGTCACCAAATGGAACAATTCGTGCCGCATTAGATGGAACAGTATTCCGTGCTCCAATCGTTGTAAAGGGAATTGAACCATGTGTTAAGAACTGGGTAAAGCCAATTACACTTGCTAGACATGCTTACGGTGATGTATATAAGAACTCAGAGATTCAGATTCCTGGTGCAGGTAAGGCTGAGTTAGTATTTACAGCAGAGGATGGAACAGAGATTCGTGAGACAATTCATGAGTTCAAGGGTCCTGGTATCATTCAGGGTATGCATAACTTAGATGAGTCAATCTCAAGCTTTGCAAGAGCATGTTTTAACTATGCATTAGATACAAAGCAGTCTGTATGGTTTGCAACAAAGGATACCATTTCTAAGAAGTATGACCACAGATTTAAAGATATCTTCCAGGAAATCTATGATGCAGAGTATGATGAGAAGTTCAAAGCTGCAGGCATTGAATATTTCTATACATTGATTGACGATGCAGTGGCTCGTGTTATGAAGGCTGAGGGTGGCTTTATCTGGGCTTGTAAGAACTA
>JAGAQX010000255.1 GCA_017622535.1 Lachnospiraceae bacterium
TACGTGGAAAACTTAGATGAATTCGAGCAGAATGAAGGATATAGCACGATTATAGAGAAGAAAACCGAGACATTATATCGTTCGATTAATCAAAAGACGGAGAGCTTACCTACAAGTAATTTGGCGGTTAAGACGAACCTTTTGAAGACAAGAACCATCGATTTGACACCACAGGAGAGTGAACAGCTTTCGAAGTTTGTTAGTGATGAAACCTATGTAAAGCAACAAAAGGAAGATATAGAAGAGTTGTCTGCAATGTTTAAGCAGATGCTTCGTGAGACAAACAGCGATGAGGTAGAGCAAGTAGAAGCATCGGATGCTCAAGATGATACAACCACAGATGAGTATGTGGATACAATGGCCAGTAACTTTGTAGCGGAGACAGATACATTGATTAATACCTTTGTAAATGCTTATAAGCCAGAGTTGGATTTTTCAGCATCCTATGCCATTATTCTTTCGGATCAGGAACGCATTTTGCATTTACAGGCAACTGCTACTCAAGTGAAATGTTTTTATGCTGCCACAGAGGAAGCGGATGTAATTCTTCGCACAACTACAAAGGTGTTAGAGAACATTTTTGCTGGAAAGACTACATTCCAGAAGGGCTTTATGGTTGGAGAGATTTCCGTGAAGGGTAATTTCAAGTCTATTCGAATGTTAGATACGATTTTTGATTTTTCCTGATTAATAGATAAGAATTTGTATGGAATAATAGCATCAAGAGAAGTAGCAATTAAGATTAGGTTAGGAAGTGAATGATATGTCATACATGGCTCTATATCGTAAATGGAGGCCAGATGAGTTTGAGGAGGTAAAAGGCCAGGAGCACGTTGTTACCACATTGAAGAATCAGATAATTCATGATCGAATTGGGCATGCGTATCTGTTTTGTGGAACAAGAGGTACTGGTAAAACCACCGTTGCAAAGCTGTTTGCCAAAGCGGTGAACTGTGAGCATCCCTTAGAGGATGGTAGTCCCTGTAATGAGTGTGCAACCTGTAAAGCCATTAGTACAGGCAGTGCGCTTGATGTGATAGAGTTGGATGCAGCATCCAACAATGGTGTAGATAATATTCGTGATATTCGCGAGAATGTGCAATATTCGCCAACAAGCTGCAAATACAAAGTATATATTATAGATGAGGCACATATGTTGTCTGACAGTGCATTTAATGCGCTATTAAAAACTTTGGAAGAACCACCTTCTTATGTGATTTTTATTATGGCAACGACAGAGTCTCATAAGATTCCAATTACCATTCGTTCTCGTTGTCAAAAGTATGATTTTAGGAGAATTGGGTTAGAGGTAATCTATGAGAGATTAGCAGATTTGTTACAGCGAGAGGGGCTAGAGGCAGAGGAAAAGGCCATTCGTTATGTTGCAAAGGTTGCAGATGGCTCCATGCGTGATGCGCTTAGTTTGATGGATCAGTGTATTTCCTATTATCTAGGGCAAACACTAACGTATGATAAGGTGTTAGAGGTACTGGGATCCGTAGATGTAGAGATTTTCAATGAGTTGATGACACATGTATCGGACGATAATACCATGGAGGCCTTGCGTGTGATTGATGAGATTATATGGCAGGGAAGAGAGTTGAATCAGTTTGTCACAGATTTTACTTGGTATATGCGAAATCTGTTGTTGTTACAGACTGCGGATACTATGAGTAGTCAAATAGATATTGCGGCTGATAGTTTGGAAAGTATGAAAGTGATAGCAGATAAGGTTAATTTTGAATCACTTACTCGCTACATCCGAGTTTTTTCAGAATTGTCTAGTGAAATTCGCTACTCAACCCAGAAACGAGTGGTGTTAGAATTAGCTGTTATTAAATTGACCACACCTCAGATGGAAGTGAATACGGATTCTATTTTAGAACGCTTGCGTGTGCTGGAAAAGAAGGTGGAAGAGGGTTCATTTTCTTTGACCGATGAACAATTAGCAGCTTTGTCTGCCAGGCAAGGCGGAAATAATACAGTCGTGATGGAAACAGAGCCGGAGGTGGACCGAGAGGCAATACTGAAAAAAGAGCTGACACCTGCAGAATACGAAGATATGGGCAAGATTGTTGATTGTCTAAATGATATCAAAAGAGACCCGGCTGCCATTGAGCAAATGGGACATTCTGTTATGGATATGTTCAAGCAGGCACGCATTAATATTGGTCCAGATCACCGATCCTTGATTCTTGCTTTTGGTAAGGATGATCGGTCAGTGATTGCCCGTAAGAGATTTGAGCAGCCAGAGGCTAGAGAGCTTCTAAAGCAAATGATTGCTGAACGGACGGATTTGGATGTTCCCATTGAGTGTCAGGCGAAGGATTTGGCGGCAGAGACAGATGTATCGAATGTAAATTTAGCAAAGATTTCAAAGGTAATGACTATTGGTGTGAAGCTGGAGGATTAATGCGAAACCAATATTTATTAGTTTAGAATATATTATAATTTAGGAGGATTTTATATTATGGCAAAGCGTGGAGGCGGATTTCCAGGAGGTATGCCTGGGAATATGAATAATCTAATGAAGCAGGCTCAAAGAATGCAAAAGCAGATGGAGGAGCAGGCAAAGGCATTGGAGGAGAAAACCTATGAGGCAACTGCAGGTGGTGGAGTTGTTAAGGTTGTTGTTTCTGGTAAGAAGGAGATTCAAGAAATTCATTTAGACCCAGAAGTAGTAGATCCAGATGATATCGAAATGTTAGAGGATTTAATCATGGCGGCAACTAATGAAGCACTTCGTATGCAAGACGAAGATCAAAATACCCAGATGGCTAAAATCACAGGCGGTATGGGCGGAATGGGAGGATTTCCATTCTAATGGAGTTGTTTAGTGAACAGGTCAATCGATTAGTAGAGGAGTTGGGAAGACTTCCTGGGATTGGTTCTAAATCGGCGCAGCGTTTGGCATATCATATTATTAACATGCCAGCAGACCAGGTGAAGTCATTATCCGAGTCGATTATGACTGCTAAAGAAAATGTTAGATATTGCAAAGAATGTTATACCTTAACAGACAAAGAGGTTTGTCCAATTTGTGCCTCTCAAAATCGTGATAAAAAAACGATTATGGTGGTGGAGACTCCTAGAGATTTGGCTGCTTATGAGCGGACAGGCAAATATACGGGAGTGTATCATGTGTTGCATGGTGCGATTTCACCTAAGCTAGGAGTGAGTCAGGATGATATCAAGCTGAAGGAGTTAATTGTACGACTGCGAGGAGATGTGGATGAGTTAATTGTAGCTACTAACTCTGGTGTAGAGGGTGAGATTACGGCTATGTATATCAGCAAGCTGGTAAAACCGACGGGGATTAAGGTGTCACGAATTGCTTCCGGTATTCCAGTAGGAGGCGATTTGGAATGTATTGATGAGGTTACTCTGCTTCGTGCATTAGAGGGTAGAGTAGACCTTTAAATAGTTGAAAACTCTAATTTAAATTTTGTCAGTTGCATGTATTTAACAAACCAACGCAGCTAAATAACAGTTTTCTAAGAGTTTTGCAACTATATAGTTCAATTAAACGATAGGAGAAGAAAGGTAGGTAGGGCTTATGAAGAGAATTGGAATGTTAACTAGTGGAGGCGATTGCCAGGCACTGAATGCTACCATGAGAGGTGTTGTAAAGGGACTTTGCAACATGTACAAGGATGTGGAGATTTACGGATTTTTAGAGGGTTACAAAGGATTAATCCGTAACAATTATAAGATTTTGAAGGCAGAAGATTTCTCAGGAATTCTTACAAAGGGTGGAACCATTTTAGGTAGTTCGCGTACACCATTTAAGTTGATGAATGAACCAACTGAGGATGGTATTGATAAAGTTAAGGCTATGAAGGAGACATACAAGAAGTTAAAGCTTGACTGTCTTGTTGTATTAGGTGGTAATGGTTCTCAGAAGACAGCAAACCTCTTAAGTGGAGAGGGATTAAATGTAATAGGTCTTCCAAAGACTATTGATAACGACCTTTGGGGAACTGATATGACTTTTGGTTTCCAGTCTGCAGTGGATATTGCTACTAATGCAATTGACTGTATCCATACAACAGCAGCTTCTCATAACCGTGTATTCTTAGTAGAGATTATGGGACACAAGGTTGGACATATCACATTGCATGCTGGTATTGCAGGTGGTGCAGATATTATCCTTTTGCCTGAGATTCCATATGATATTAAGAGCGTATGTAAAGCCCTTGAGAAGAGAAGCAAAGCAGGCAAGGGATTTTCTATTATTGCAGTTGCAGAGGGTGCGATTTCTAAGGAAGATGCAGCTCTTCCAAAGAAGAAGAGAAAAGAGAAGATTGCTAATCGTCCATATCCTTCTGTGGCATATGAGATTGCAGATCAGATTAAGGAATACTGTGGCAGTGAGGTAAGAATTGCAGTTCCTGGTCATACACAAAGAGGTGGTAGTCCAAATGCGTTTGACCGTGTACTTTCTTCTAGATTTGGTGCCTATGCAGCACAGTTGATTAAGGAAGAGAAGTATGGAAGACTTGTTGTATTAAAGGATAATGATGTAACAGATATTGCACTTTCAGAATCAGCAGGAAAGTTAAAATATGTTTCACCAGAGGATAGCATTGTGCAGAATGCACGTGCATTAGGTATTTCTTTTGGAGATGAATAAAGAGCTTTTGTTTTAACAAAGCGGACGCATGGCTCTTTTGAGAAATAACATTTTTCACAAAAGACGCGCTCCCGCTCCGTCGCGTGTACAGCAGTACTAAACTCGTGAATGGCTAGCCATTCACTTGTTAAGTACTGGTGGACACAGACTGTCTTTCGTTGGAAATGTTAAGCACATTCTACTATTTCTGACATATCATAGAAGTATGGAATATGTCTGTGAGGAAATAATATATGAATATGCAAGGCTTGCATTATGATTTGAATGCTCTTTTTCCAAAGGAGA
>JAGAQX010000256.1 GCA_017622535.1 Lachnospiraceae bacterium
AATGGTTAAATCTAAGGTTCCAATAAATAACTGATGTGCAACACGGTTCAACCAAGGCATCACTGTCTCCATATGAAGCAATGTATAAAGCGAACATAGCTCAAATACGATATTAAGCCCCGCACTTGCCAAAAATGCCGCAAACAACTTTGTAGACAAAAACGGCATTCGCTTATTACGAAAGAAATTGAATATAATTGTAACTACTACTGCTAATGAAACAATCTGTGTTCTGTATTCCATATCAGCACCCCCTCGTGTACATTAACTTTACCATCTTCTCTTATGATACCAATTCTACAATATATCAGCAAGTAAAATGAATATAAATTTTACGTAAAAAAGCAAGCATCTTCATTTAAAGATGATACTTGCTTTTTTATTTGCTAACTTTATTTTTTTCTCTTCACCGGAATCCACACACCACTTTCATAATTCGCTGCAGACATATCTCCTTTGGTGTACCATTCAATATTCACATATTGTGCCACCTCATAATCTGGATTTCCCGGTAACCATTCCTTAAAAATCTGATTATTCAAGGCATGTAATGCTCCAGGCATCGGTCCGACACATCTAAACTTCGCCCATTCCATATCCTGAAACTCGTAGACCTTCATTCCTTCCGGAACCTCGCCGCCATCATAACGCCCAGCTATCATATAGCGGAACTTACCCTTTTCTTCCATATCGTCAATACAGATACCAAACTCTGCTATTCCACACCGAAGAATTGTTTCCTCTATAGCAGTCTTTGGTTTCTTTCCCATCCAAAGCAAGGGCATAATATATTGCTTTTGAAACGTTGTCCAATACTTCGGTATCTCTTCCTGTGCCGTCTCTGTTTCAAACACTTTATCAAAACCAATCACCTTAAAACTATTCATCTTCTCTACTACTACATCCACGTCATTTCCTCCTTTGACTTCAATACGAATTTTCAGAGGCAGGAACATTTTGATATGGTCTGGTTTCTTCTTGATCCGTGCCGGGGTTACACCGTGAAAACGCGAAAATGCTTTCGTAAAGCTTTCCGGTGTCTCGTATCCATACTTGTATGCAATGTCGATAATTTTCTCATCATCCTGTACCACTTCTAAAGCAGCCAAATACAACCTACGGAACCTAATATATTCACCAATGGAATATCCCGTCATAATACGAAACACCTTTTGCAGATAAAAGGACGAAATGTGCACCTGTTCCGCCACATCCTCTGCGCGAATATCCTCTAGCAAATTCTTTTCCATGTAATCAATTGCACTTCTTAAGCTCTCTGTCCATTCCATCTTCGTTCCTCCTTCCTCATGACATGAGTATAGTGGATGTCATTTTAATATTCTTGTCATTTTATGGTTTTGTTTGTCCTAAACTTCCCTCATGACTTTTAGATTTCTTTTTTATCTTTCAGAGCATAGCACTTGTTCCACAAGTCCCGCTGCATCCTTGATACAATTCGAACAAGAACGCAATATCTCTCCTGTTTCCACACCCTTTAATTCCTTACATACTAAAGAACCATTTTCTTCTTGAAAACGATTTGTAATCTCTCTTGCTAATTGATAGGAATTCATCTTACTATTTGGTTGTTCCAAATTACCAGTGCTCGCCTTCATTCCAGCTAACACACAAGCTCCCGTCACAGCACCACAGGTTCCCTGCATACCGCCCATACCTAAACCCAAGGCTTCTGTCATTTTAAACATAGTTTCCTCATCTACTCCCACCAAGTCACAATATGTACAGGCAACCGCCTGAGCGCAATTATAACCCTTGTTGTGTCTTGTTATCGTTTCTTCCACTCTTGTCTTCATACGTTTCTCTCCCTTTCATCTGTATCGAACCTTAAATCAATCATTACTCTTCACTCAATTTTGCATTTACATAGGTTACATAGATATGTCCTACCCCGAAAACAATCGCTATTATAATTAACAGCATATGTCTTAATGTACTTCCACTAAGCAAAAATAGCAACATTGGAATAATTGCCAATGCCACTTTATTGTGACAACTTTCACAAAAACTGTCAAGAAAAAAGGAGTGCTGCTTAACAAAGCAACACTCCCACAACGCCTGCCAATAACATCATAATTCCTGGCACCACATATTTTCTTGGATGATGCCACAAATCACTTTCGATTTTCCAATTTCTAAGCGGACAAAACCACTCTAATAACACCGATCCAATAGCACTAAGCAAGGCAAAACCAAATGCAATTCCCACAAGCAATGGTGACACAGCTCCAATTTGAACGCGCCAACTTATTAAAAAAATCAAATCGGCTATACTATTACAGAGCAGTATGAAGAAACCATACGGAAGAATAAATCTTCTCATTTGCCTCGGCATACTTCTCACTGCTTGTTCCAAGGAAGGATCACAGGAAAGTAAAATACATATCGGCGTATTTAGCGTTAATATTGCAAACCCGATTGGCAATACAAAGGTACTACCCAGTTCACCTAACAACATTGGAAGCAAAACTGCCACGCCCCACATAGCGAAGGTATTTACGATATAATTCTTGTGAGACATCAGATAACGCAGTATATATCGCCAGATAGAATGATGATTTCCTCCGTGGTTAACACCGCTTTTTTCATTCCCTTTTTCTATAAAATCATAGACATTTGCAACGGACAACAAACCTACAGCTACTACTGCATTTACCAAGATAACCAACCAAAACATATTCCATTGGTTTCCAATATAGGTAACTATAAGCAACAGACCAATCCATAGAACGCCAAGCCATCTATACTTTCTATAGACATAAATGCACGCACTCATAAACACCGCATTGAAAACACAGAACAGACTCGTCACAATTTCCATCCCTCTACAATCAGCAACAGCAAAAACCACGGCTAATAAAGGACTACTGACTGTTACAATGGCATAGATTCCAACTGACATTGCATAGCTTAAGGAAAGCTTCCAGTTACAAGTAGGTAACATCAACACATGTCTCATTTCCTCCATGTTGCTCGTAGATGAAAATGCTTGCCAAGCTGCACCCGCTGTCACCATAGATGACATGAGATATAAAACAAATGGTGCAATCACAATATGAAATTCTGCCATTTTCAAACTACAAAACACGAACAGACAAACAAGTATATTCTTTCTCGCCTTTTCGTAGTTTGCTCCAAGCATTTTTTTACTGAACACTCTCATGAAGCTCCTCAACCTTCAATACCTCCCTAATCTTCACTGCATCTATCGCATCTTGTTCAAAGGTCTTGCTAATGCTTCCTTCCTGCAAAACAAGCACCCTGTCCGATGTCAGCGTAATACTTTCTAAAATATGAGATGAAAACAATACCGTTCCGTATTCTCTATAATCCGAAATCAACTGATATAAAAACTCTGTACTTTGAAAATCCAATCCATTCACTGGCTCATCTAATAATAGTAATTCTGGTTTTAATGCAAAGGCTGTAATTAAAAATACCTTCTTTTTATTTCCCAAGGACAAATCCTTAATCAATACCTTTCTGTATTCTGCAAAATGAAATCCCTGTACCAAAGACTCCACATCTACCTTTTTCTTTCCGTAAGAATCAAAGACATAAGATAGATATTCTTCAAAGGTAAAGTATCCAAATGCTTGATCATCCGAAAACACAGTATAACGCTCTTTCTTAAAAGCATTCTTTTTTAAACCAACTGCGCATCCTTGTAAAGAAATAGCCTCCACTTCATAGCTATCCAGCAAACCTGACAGCCATTTTAAAAGCGTTGTTTTTCCAGCGCCATTTAGACCAATCAGTCCTACCACCTCATGCTCCTGTAATTCAAAAGATAAATCCTTTAATATCCTTTTGTCTTTTTGATACCATGCATTCAAATGCTGCACCGACAATAATGTATATTCCACTTTCTCTATTCTCCTTACTTAGTTTTCTTTTGCTTTCTTCCACATAGATACTCCGGATGAAAGATATACAATACCAACAACCACAAATAAACCTGCCATTCCTACATTACCTGATACAAGTCCAAAAATTGCTACTCCAATCCAAATCAAACCTAATAGTAAACGTAAATACATGCGATACATAACACATTCCTCCTAATTCTACCCAAGACTTATTGAAAGTCTTTTTATATTTTTTCTGTTTGTTATGTATGTATCATACTGCATTTTTTCTTCATTTTTTTTAATGTCCGTAAACGGTCATCTTTTGTCCGCGAATTGTTGATATGAAAACTAAGAATCACTTTTCGTCGCTTTTCTGTCCAAACCAAATGATTTATACACAAAAACACACCTAACTTATGTAAACTAAAGTCAGATGTGTTTTTCATCACAATATTCTATTCTCTAGAAACACCTTCATAATATAATGTTGCAACTGCCCGGAAGATATTGTCTTCACAAGTTGTTCGCACCATTCCATCATATTTCTCGGCAGCTGTCTTTGCACTCTTCAATCCCCATCCATGCAAACCATCTTGTTTTTTTGTCGTCTGTAGCTCTCCCGTTTCCTTTTGCTCTATTGGAACAGTATAAGGATTTTCCACTTTAATTACAAGCATTTGATGAATTCGTCTTATTGTCAATGAGATTTTCCTATCCGCTTGATTCTCGTTTTGTTTGGTAGCGTCAAGTGCGTTGTCTATCAAATTACCGATAATAGCACACAAATCCACGCCGCGAATATTGGTGTTATGTGGGAATTCCACCTCCGCATGAAATGAAATACCACACTCAGATGCAGCTGTCATCTTGCTATTAATCAAATAATCCACTGTATCATCACCAGTCCATACTGTGTTTGTCATTCCTCGTACTGGCTCCTGTAATGCGTCCAAATAATCGACAGCTTCCTTATATTTTTCGT
This sequence comes from Lachnospiraceae bacterium, assembly GCA_017622535.1. Classification (GTDB taxonomy): domain Bacteria; phylum Bacillota; class Clostridia; order Lachnospirales; family Lachnospiraceae; genus CAG-590. The sequence goes on from JAGAQX010000256.1 coordinate 4,852, forward strand.
GGGCAAGCATTTGTTGCAAAGCACCAATATGATTATGGAAATCATGAAACAGCTTTGCATTAATTTCATAAGCCTGATTCAACGTTTTATAATCTCTTTCTAGAAGCTTTGCTTGTTCCTGTTTTAAACGTACCACTTCTTGTTCTACCCTTCTCTGGTAAAAGATATATAAAAACAAAACATTCATCAGTAAAACGATAGAAAATATCAGCCACATATAAACGGTATCTGTAGGGATATACGAAATCTCCATACCAGAAATTGCAACTGTAGCAAACATTTCCATAATTGCTATCCCTGTTGTAATTCGAAACGCTTCTTTGACACCAACGTCCGTGTTTCTTATAACATATGTTAAGATGATTACAAACAAAATATGTACAGTCCAAACCGGAAGTTGTCCATGCAAATGAGCTGTATTCATAAATGCTTGGGAATTCCACCACAAACTACAGAAAACACTTACAATAAAAACCCCCAGCCAAATGGCAATCTCATATAGCATTACAACTAGTAGGCTATTTCGCATTTCAATTTTCAAAAGTATCTTTGCCAAAACCATCAACAATAGCGTTTCTAGGTATATCATCTGCAATTGAGATAATGGACATATCGCTAAGATAACCGCTACAACAACACCACAAACACTAGCTACCGCAATCTTCCTCTTGGTAATTTGCCCTTGCATATAATAACGAGCCAGCAATAATACACCGAGTAACACATGCACTGTAATTGATAAAAATGTAGATATCATAATACAAAACTCTATCATATATGTGCCCCCCAATATGCATTAATTTGTTCTTTTACAGTCTGTAAATGTGAGCGACTAATAGCACAGGCTTCTCCATTTTTTAATACTGCCATCCCGTCCTTAATCTGCACGATATGAATCATATTCACGATACATCCTCGTTCCACAAAAAGGAATTCCTCTGAATCCAATTCCTCATACACCTGTTGCAAGCTCTTGCGAACTTTAGCTTCTCCTGTTTCCGTTACAAACCTTGCATTTTTTCCATCTCGCTCAATGTAATATATTTCTTTATACGGTATTTTTTCCAACCTCGAATTTGTCTGAATCGTGTAGATCTTACCACTCTCCAATTCAATAAGCTTAACTGCATCGCGAATTGCTACCGGCAAACGCTTTTCCATATCATTTTTAGGCACATACCGAAAGACTGATAATTCAAAGGCATCTATGGCATATTCAATATGAGATGTGATAAATATAATTTTCACATTCGGCAAATAGGGTTTGATCTTCGCTGCTAATTCCATTCCGCTGTACTCTGGCATCTCCACATCCAGCAATATAAGGTCATAAAAAAATTGATCCTCTGTAATATCATATAACAGGTTATCACTGTGGGTATATTTCGATAGTTCTCCAACACTACCACACTGTTTCAACACCTGTTCAATTACGTTCGCATGGTTTTCTACATATTGACTTTCATCATCACAAATAGCAATACGTAACATTTTTAATCCTCTCTTCTCTTGTTATCGACCAGTTTACATAACATCAAACAATCAATAACACATTTAATCTTAACACACCACTATATTTTGACAACACATGTAAAAAATGTCAAGAAGGACTAAGATTACTCTCAGTCCTTCTAACACTCATTCCCCACTAGCAACCAAATCACTTGCCATATTCTGTTTCATTGTTTTCATTCCCATATATACAGAACCACAAAATACTGCAACAGAAAATACCAAACCGATTATCATTCCAACCCATGGAACAGAGTATTCAATTCCAGTCACCCAATTAATATATAAAAAACAGCCATAACTAATCAAATTGCCAACTAGAATTCCCCAGAAGTTTGCAACCAGCGTAGTAATAACACCTTCTAAAATCACCATCTTCATCAAACGCTTCTCTGACACACCAATTACTCGTAGCTGTGCAAATTCCTTTCGTCGCATATGAATATTACTAGCAGTCGTATTGATAATATTGGCACTGGTAACGATTACCAAAAATCCAGCAAATATCAAAAAGTATTTCATTAATTGCTTTAAAAAACCTATTCCTTCTACCATATACATATATTCCGATTCTTCATAGGATTTTGTCATACTTTCATTTCGCATTAACAAAATATCATTCCCGGACAAATCACCATCAATATGATATCGCATGCCTGTTACAAAGCTTTCATCTGTATCTGTAAAAGCATAATATTTATCCATTGGAAGTACAATGGATATCGTTCCATCATAGGTCATAATATTACAATCATTTTTTACAATTCCTTCTATTACATAGGTTTTATATGCACCTTGCTTAATTAATTCTTCCTTGCACTCAGCAAAGACCCTGGGATAATAGCCTATCTCTTCCTTATCTGACGCCTCTGCCAATCGCTTCACCATCAAGTCCCGCATTTTTCCTGGATTCACAATATCAATGGTATCTCCAACCTTAAAATCCGAAAACGTATAATCTTTCCATAGGACACCTAGACTATCTTCATCCTCTTCGGGAACAGTTATTCCATTTACCAATACAATACCATTCTCACTAACATCTAATGTTCCTTCTACAAGCACATCTTCATAACGTGCATAATCCTCTTTATCATAACCATAGCACTTGACTCGCGAAAGCCCCTCCTCAAAGCTATTTTTAGCGTTTCCTTCCATGTCTTCATAAGCTTCAAGCTGTAAAGAAAACCAATTTTCGTCTGAATAATGATTAACCAAATTCTCTATATCTACCACTACTACTTCCGCCTGATACATTTTCTTCGCAGACTGGACTGCATTTACTTCTCCAATCTCCTTAAAGTATTCTACAGTCGGAATATTTTTTTGCACCTCATCTATAGTTTGGTCAACATTCAACAAATCACAGTAGTACACCTGATAGTATTGATACGTCTTGTCCATCAAGTCATAATACTTCCCAACCGAATTCGATACGCCCAAAAACGCAATCAGGGCTGCGATTCCCAAAAACATGGCACCCACATTCTTGTAAAATCTTCCCGGACTACGCATTAGGTTCTTATAGGCATAATCTCCTTCCAAACCAAATAGCTTGCCATACAAACTCGTTCTCCTTCGCTTAAATTTCTCCTTACGAATTCGAAACTCACCTCGAAGTGCACTAACTGGCGACATTCCTGTTACCAGCTTGCAGTTTTCCTCCATAGCAAAATATAGGTCTACGAGATAAGCGATTACGATTAAAAATACTGGCAATATGTGAAAATTCAGTTCCATCGAAAGAAATATACTAGCTATGGACATTCCTAGTTGTCCAACTCCAATTCCCACAAGGATTCCCAACAGTTCCAATGCAACTCCCTGTAGATATATGACAGCCTTAAGCTGCCCTTCGGTTGCTCCAATACATCGCAAATTACCATAATCCTTAATCTGTTCAAATAACGATAGCTGTATGGAATTACGGATAACCCCTACACCAAATATAGCAAATATGTAAGAAATGAGTAGCAACACCAGAATCAATACATAGGTGTCATTGCCCTCATATCCCTGCAAATAAAAACCTGCCAAATCCTGATTTAATTTTCCATCAATCCCATAGGTGTCTGTCAAATATTGAAAATTCTTGTCCATATGATACGGACTATCACCGGTTACAAACAACGCCTGTTCGTAGCTCTTTTCCTGATTGTCTACATAGAACCCCCCAACATGTGCAGTTTTCACTACCGGATCACTACTAATTGCCTGAATCTGTTCTGCTGTTTCTGTGTAAAAAATCATTTCATAGTTCGTTTCCTTTAGAACCTTTGCTTTTTCCATATCCAGAAAACTAAACCCTGCGTTCAAAAGTATATACAAAACAAGAACGGTAAATGCGACACCCAGAACTGTTATCATGCTTCTTTTTTTATTTAATTTGAGGTAACGAAGCGCGATTGTTTTGTAATTGTCCATATACATACCTATCCTTTTATTCTCATTTATCATTTCTTCACTATAAACTAAATCTTTTCTTGGTATTCAACAGTTTTATTTTTTCATCCACCTATTGTTTATTCACTGCATCAATGGGACGAAGCTTTGCTGCCCATCTAGCTGGGAAATATCCTGCAATAACACCAAGACAAATAGCAAACAAAATTGCTGCAACTGCTAACCACCAAGGAATCACTGCCAGTTGTTCCCCTGGATCTAATTCCATTAGTTTTGTTGCAATCCTATTAACACCAAGATGTGTAATTAAATAAGAAACCGCTACACCTAAAGCACCACCAATTGCACCTAATATTCCCGACTCTAATAAGAACAGATACAACAATTCATCTGGGTCACAGCCTAACACCTTAAGAATTCCTATTTCCTTAATTCTGTCATACACAGCAGTCATCATCGTGTTACTGATACCAATCACCGCGACTAGTAACGCTATCATACCAATTCCAGCCAACACGACCTGAGCAATTTTAAGCATACGTTCCATAGAATCAGCATATTCCTTTTCACTATAAGCCTGAAAACCACGCTCATTAATCTTATCCATAACCTCGTCTACATACTCTGCATCCTCTACAATTACATACGCTTTGCTATATACCCAATCCTTGTAATTCTCACCATTCTGATCCACTGGTTGTCCAATAATCTTATCTTCACTCACTCTTTTTAAAAATGACTTTAAAGTGTTCATTTCACAATAGATACCCATATCATATGCATTATTTGTCATGCCCGTCACAGACAAGCGATGCTTTGTTGGATTATCACCCCAAGAATTCATTTCCACTTGAAAGCGCTCACCGACAAAGGAAGGTCTCGCCTCCTCTTCCATTTCTCCAAGAAATATGCCTGTAGAACTTTCGTAAAAAAAACTACTTGCCATATATCCCATAACAAGCTCCGGCTTTAATCCCTTTCCACTTGGCAATTCACCCTCCGCCAATGTAAGGGTCTGTAGATATGACTGAGGCACACCAGAGATTTCTACAAAACCTTCATATTTATCTACATACGCATATCCATCCATGGTAAGTACTGGATACACAATTTCCACATGATCTAAGTCACTAATCATTGCAATCGAATCATCTGTCAGCATCTTGTCCTTACGATTGGATTCCTCCATGCTAGTAACCTCAATCCTTTTTAATGTATCACCGCCAAAGTCCTTCATAATCAGTTCCTTAGCACCAATACCAACGGAAATTAAAGAGACAATGGATACCACACCAATCACAACACCAAGAATGGTAAGAAAGGTTCGAATTCCTCTTTTTTTCATATTCGTAATGCACAAACGCCAAATCCATGCCATACTAAAACTCCTCTAATATTTTCTTCTTTCTCTTTGCTCGTTTAATAATCACTACTGCTATAATTGCAACCACCGCAATGGTTCCTACAATCCACCAAACCAATGTCCAGTCAACCGACTTTGTCTCTTCACCCTTTATCAGCTCCAAATCATCATAAATTGGACTAGAAACGTTAACCATTAATTCTTCCTTCATCTCCTGCTTGTTGCCATCAATATCCTCGTAGGTAATATAGAGATACGCCTTGCTAGTTGCATAAGTCACTTCTGATGCCAAGGTAATAATATCTACATTGCCGCTCTTACCAGGCTCCACTTTTCCTACAAAGCTTGACATTTCGTCCACACCATCCCCCTTTAGGGTTGCAATTACATTGTATAAAGAGCCTTCTCCCAAATTGTTAATCTTCGCCGTAACCTCTACACTGTCACCAATATGTATCTCTCCACCTTCCACAAAAAGGTCTGTTACTGTCATTCTCTGCTCCATGGTAACCGGAATAAAAATCGCCTCATCTACCGTATAGCCCATTCCGTTACTACTCTCGTATTCGGTCTTAATCGTGACCTTGTAAGACTTCTCCTGCAATCCTTTCACTGCTTTCAGCTTAAATGATATCGTTTCCTCCGAATTCGCATCCATACTTTCCACATAAGCCGTTCCTGCACCATCCACAGGAAGAAACTCTCCATTTTCTGTTGCAAGTGTCACCTTGATATTCTTAACTGCATTTTTTGCCGCTGTATTCTTCATGGTAAGCTTCAAGGTAAACTCCTTACCTCCAACCACGGTATCACCAGGAATTTCATAATTGGAGACCATCAATCTCGGAGTCGCCGCTTCTACCTTTGATGGTACACTCACAATACCAAAAAGCATCGCCATCATAACAAGAACAACAAAACATATATTCTTCATTTTCTTTATCTTTCTCATTTTTCTCTCAACCTTTCTCATACTTCCTATCAATAACTAATCTATATAGCTCAAACTTAAGGAAATGCTATTCTGTCATATAAGAATTCACACTCATCACCACGAATAACATACATTCCTATTCCACATAGTTAACACAATGTGTTATACTCCTTCAACAATCTCACCATCTGCAATACGAATAATACGGTCTGCTTCTCTTGCAATATCAATATTATGTGTAATAAGTATCAGCGTTTGATTCAATTTCTTTACGGAATCTTGTAGTAATGTAATAACCTCTGTACCATTTTTTGAGTCCAACGCACCAGTCGGCTCATCGGCTAAAATCAATGCTGGACGATTGGCCAAGGCTCTTGCAATGGCTGCACGCTGTTGCTGTCCACCAGACAACTGGTTTGGTAAATGATTCTTTCGATCCTGCAACCCCAACATCTCCATTATGTAGTCCACATACTCCTTATCCGGTTTTCTATGGTCTAACAAAATGGGCATCATAATATTCTCTTCCACTGACAATACAGGAATTAAATGATATGCCTGAAATACAAATCCGATTTTTCTTCTACGGAACACGGACATCTGCTCATCATTTAATTTGGTAATATTCTTTCCGTCTACAACAATCTTGCCGCTTGAAGGTGTATCCACACCACCGATCACATTCAAAAGAGTAGACTTTCCTGAACCAGACGCACCGACTACTGCTACAACTTCACCCTGTTTTACAGTCATACTCACATCATGTAAGCCCCACACACGAGTATCTCCTTCACCATATACCTTTGTTACATTTTCTAATGTTACGATATCCATAATCTTTACCATCCTTTCCAATTACAATTTTGATTCTATTGTCTTATTGTTTGTTTTATTTTTTATTATTGTATGTATTCAATGTTTTGTCTCTAGTTTACATAATACACAATTCTCATTATTCTCCACTTGCGGCTAAATCTTCTGCCATGGTTTGTTTCATACTGATCAATGGTGCATATACCGAACCACACAGAACTGCAACCGATAATAATAAACCTATCAACATTCCTAACCATGGTATTGTATAATTCACATCCCAAATCATTTTCATGTACCAATAAACTCCATAATTAAAAATATTTCCTATAATAAATCCAAGTACATTCGCAGCAATTGCTGTAATCACACCTTCTAGCATTACCATTTTGATCAAGCCTTCCTTGGATACTCCAATCACCCGAAGCTGTGCAAATTCTTTTCTTCGTAAATGAATATTGCTGGCGGTTGTATTGATAATGTTCACACTACTTACCGTTGCTATAAATATCATAAATGCAAGTACATAAAATGTTCCATTTTTCATCATAGTGAATACATGCATCATTTCTAGATAGGAAGATATAAAGTATTCTTTTTCATCATGAAAATATAATAAGCTATCATAATCTTCACCAGTAATATTGCCCTGTATATGATAAGACATTCCCACAACACACTTCTCATCTTGCCCTGTTATATCAAAATATTTTTCTAGAGGTAATACAATTGAAAATTCACTATTTTCAGTATTGGTATCTTTTTGAAGAATTCCTTCAATCACATAGGTTTTGTATTCACCCTGTTCTAATAACTCTTGTTTACATTCTTCTAAGGCATTGTACCGATAACGGAATTCGTGTTCTTCATCCTCTGGCATACGTTTCATAACTTCCTGCATCATCGAATTCAGCTTATCCACATTAACAATATCTAAAGTATCACCCACCTTATAATCTGTAATTTGCATATCCTTCATGGATGCAGCATACATAGTCACTTCATCCGGATCCGTTATCTCTACCATTGTCTTTGTTCCATTTACAACTACAATTCCATTCTCACTAACATTAAGAGTACCATCAATCAAATCCTCCTGACATCTTGCATAATCCTTTTCATTATATCCTCTAATGGTAATTTTACTTCGTAAATATCGATATATATTTTTCGTATCTGCATTATCGTCTTTATCTAAATCATACATAGCGCCCACACTAGAATTCTTATATTCATCTGTTAGGTGTTCTAGTATTGCCATATCATCTACTAATATTCCTTCAGTCTCATAGATTCGTCTTACATCCGTTACTTTCTCATGCTCCGCAATCTCTCTTAACTTCTCTTCATCCGGCAAATTCTTCTGTGCTTCATCAACGGAGTCACCAGGAAGTAGTGTGTGTATGAAATAATGCTGATAGTACCCATGCATATCATTTATATCATCTATATACCTTGAAAAAAGGGTTACGGAACCAAAACATACTATCATAGCTGTAATTCCAAGAAACAT
>JAGAQX010000036.1 GCA_017622535.1 Lachnospiraceae bacterium
AATGACTACTGCAATTACCATCCAGATTGTCATGGACGTAGGGTCAGCCAACATTGCATCAAAGTTTGCCTCAATGCCATTCTTATCCAAACCCTGTAGTTTTCCAGTTGCACACTGAAATGCATAGGACATCATCCAACCGGTTACCATGGTGTAAAACATCATAAGCAGATAATTACCCATCATGCCGCTCCATTTGAACAAATGCCATTTTGTTCCTTCCGGCTCCAATGTATCATAGGCTTTTGCAATACTTTTCTGACTGCCACGTCCTACTGCAAACTCACAAATCAATACAGGCAGTCCCAACAATACAAGAAATGCCAGATAGATTACCAAAAATGCGCCACCGCCATTTTCTGCACAGATATATGGGAATTTCCACACATTACCCAATCCTATGGCACAACCAGCGGATACCAATATAAATCCCAAACGGGAACCAAAACTTTCTCTTTCTTTCATGTTTTCATTTCCTTACACTTTCTATTGAATATATGTTGTCTTCGCTTATTGCAGAATTCACAGAAATATTATAACATCATAGTTTCTGCATCACATAACACACAACGTTTCTATTGTAACTGAAAATGTGAAATCGGTCTACGTTTTTTTAATCAATCTTTGCAGGTAATTTTTCCATTTTTCAATAAGAGACAAGCGCACAATTGGATAATGAATCCAACAACCTTCTTTTACCTTAAAATCAAGAGAGGTTGACACGCAACATTATGTCAATCTCTTGCATATTTCTTACAATTTTACAACCTGTTCAACACCTGCGATAAATGCAAGAATAGCTTCATCATTTTCTCCGCACGCTTCCGGTAAAATCTCTGAAAGCTTTCGGTTTGGTGTGTATTGATAATTACTCTCCACAATCTGCCAATCCCACTGTTTTGTATTCCATAAGCTCTTGACACATTCCTTTAACTGTGGCTCTTCATACAATACCTTAACCGTTGAATTCAAACCATAGGAATATGGTGTTTGATTTACAAGGTAAACACGTTCACTTTGTACCACATCCTGTTCCGAGGATGAAGTTGCAACAAGAATATCATAATATCCTTCCTCCGCAATCCATTCCTTATAATCCATGTCATAAGAAGCAAACTGCTCTTTGTTCAGTGTGAATGTTACCTCTTTCGATTCACCCGTTTCTAACCATACCTTTTCAAAGGCTTTCAACTCCTTCACTGGCTTTGGCAAAGTAGAATCCGTATCTGAAATATAGATTTGAAGAACTTCTGCCCCGGCTCTTTCACCTGTATTTTGCACAACAACTGTTAGTTTCAATTCGTTATCAAAGATTACAGTTTCTACGCCGGATAGTTTTCGTTTCATTAATGCTTCATCGCCTACCGCTTTCACTTGCATATCTGTGACTTCAAATGTTGTATAAGACAGTCCGTACCCAAATGGATACGCCGGTTCTATCTTCTTCTTATCGTAATAACGGTATCCCACATAGATTCCCTCACCGTAATTCACCTCATATCCATCTCCTGGGAAGTTCAAAAAAGTTGGTGTATCCTCATATCTCTTAGGAAATGTAATCGGAAGCTTGCCAGATGGTGACTGCTTTCCAACCATCAAGTCTGCCAAAGCGCGTCCACCTTCCATACCTGGTAAAAATGTGACAAAAATAGCATCCGTAAATTCTTCATAAGCTGCAGTCTCAATGGGACCACAGGTGTTTAATACTAAGGTGATTTTCATATCCTGTTGTTTCTTAAGCTCATGAAGCTGTGTCATCAGCATATCATCCTGCAAGTTTAAATGTAAGTCGTTGCGGTCATTTCCTTCCATTCCACTAACCTTAGCAACTACAATGACGTGACTGAGTTCCTGAAGCTGTGTATCTATCTCAGCGATGAGATTTGGACGTTCCTGTTTATCACAATTTGTATGTTGTGTTGCATCTAGATTCACAATTATCTTTTCACCAGAATTAAAGGATTTTCCAATTACTTCCTTACAATAAATAGCATCAAAATAATCATATCCATTACTATCCGGTACAAAAACTTTCTGCTCTCCTAACACCTCCTGCAATCCCTTTGCAAGACTTGAAGTACGATTCGTGGTAATTCCCGCGCTACCTGTTCCACATTCCAACAATTGCTTGGCACCACTACCTACAATAACAACCTTTGAAACCTGTTCTCTCTCTAGTGGAAATGTGTTGTTTTCATTTTTTAATAAGACAATCCCCTCCACTGCTGCATCATATGCCGCTTTGGTGGTTGCCCGATACAATTCTTCTTTATCAAACATATCTGCTTCTTCAGAATGAAAACCTATCGTCTGAGTACCAATAGTTGTCTCTATTTCATCCGCCCAGCTATTCCACAACGCAAAATCCCGAACTTCCATAATGCGTTTGACTGCCTGATTAAGAACCTTTTCATCCAAGCGACCTTCCTCCACCGCCTTAACCAATGGTGTACCATCAATCGGTCCCGGCATTGCCAGGTCATTACCTGCCATTAATGCTTCCACTGGATGATATACTGCACCCCAATCAGAAACCACCATACCATCAAAGCCCCATTCCTCACGCAATAATTCGGTAAGTAACCAATGATTCTCCGTGCAAGGAATTCCATTGATGCGATTATAGGCACTCATTACAGTCTGCACTTTACCTTCTTGTACACAAGCTTTAAATCCTGGGAAATAAATTTCCTGTAATGCCCGTTCTGAAATATTTTCATTAATTCCCACTCGATTTGTCTCCTGATTATTTGCTGCAAAATGCTTTACATTGGCGGCAACATCGAATTTTTGTACGCCTTTTACAAGCTCAGGTGCGAGTGTGGATACAAGACAAGGATCTTCTGAATAACCCTCAAAAAGACGGCCATTTAATGGGTCCCGATGAATATTCACATTTGGCGTACCAAGTAATATATGTACTCCGAACAACAAAGCTTCTGCACCTAACGCTTCGCCTACTGCACGTACCACATCCTTATTAAAGGTGGCCCCAAGCAGAATTCCCGGTGGAAAGCAGCCCGGTGCATATTCCCCACAAGTCTGTGCATCTAACTTTTCCTTTATCTCGTTATAAACCTTCATCTCGTCATCGTTGAGCTTCTGTGGATTATAATAATTCTCTATTACATTTGTCAGTGTAGTGGAACCCATCATTCCGTTAGTGCTATTTGTCTCCTCTTCCATCTGGGAGTAATAATCACCAAATAACTGTTCAAAATTCATTCCCGTTCCACCATCTAATAACTGCATACGCGATAAAGCAAGTCGCTGGATTCCAGCACTACCGAAAAATGTTGCACCATTAACAAAACGTGCTTTTTCTTCCAATGTCATTTCACGAATAATTATGTCATATATCCTCTGTACTTCATCATCATACTTTCTATTACTTTCTAGCATTGTAACCCACCTTTATTTGTACCAATTTGTTACTTATTATAAAGGAAATGCAAAAAATCGTCTATTGTATAATAAATTTACTTTAAAATATTTTTATCTTCTCTATTTACACAATAATACTCATCTAATTCTTCCCTATATCAAACACTTACTTTTATCCAAAGAAAAAGGCAACTGCCATAGCAGTCGCCATTATTGTTATTACATTCCATTTTCCTCATCATAAGGTAGAATCAACCAAGTTCCACTTTCTGTTACTCTGTAATACTTATCCTCTTCGGTGTCGACCATCAACACCGGAATCATCCCGCTGTCAAGTACCGTTCCATCTATATAATAATGACTTGCACCATCATAATAAATGTCATGATATCTTGGATCACCTGAAATCTCTGCTGTTCCCACATGACCTGCCACTACCTTCATGTCCAAATTTGGAATTTGTCCTACGTCTGCCGGATATTTAAATGTGAATGTATCATCACTCGTTCCCCATTCCCATAAATCACCAGATTCTTCATCGATTCCAGCGTGTACAAAAATGGTATTTCCTTCCACAAAATATCTTGGAAGATTAGAAATCCAATGAATATATTTGTCATCACTTCCGTCATCCACTCGGTATCGGTCTCTACTCCCTATCATAAAATCAATAGTAGAAGTACCATCCACTATCCATTCATCATGGTTTCCCATTAAAGCTACCACCTTGTCCGAACCGTATTGACGCTGTAACCTCATAATTCGATCCAACACTCCACGGTTATTCTCACCACCATGCACATAATCTCCAAGTAATACCAGCATAGTATCTTCTTCCTCCAAATGATCCAACACCTTTGACAATGCTTCCTCGAACTCTGCTAGGCAGCCATGAATGTCTGACATACAATAAATTCTCATTTGCAACACCTCCAGAAATGAAACAAAAACCAACGTTCATTCACCCACTATTTTTAGCGCTAATTACAATGTACGATGCAAATTCAAAAAGTCCTTTATTTTTTACAATATCAAATTCATTTCTTCAAACTCTATAAAAATTCGAAACGGCGTTTCTGAAATTATCAGAGGCTCCTTGCGTGGTTCAGTATTCTGCTGGTTCCCAATCATCTTGTAAAAGATAATAAATTTTCTGAGCTAAAGAAGGCTGAAATCACACGATTCCAGCCTTCCATTATTTCAATCATTTATTTCTTATTAACAAATCTCCTTAATCCATCCTTCTGGAGCCTCAATACGACCCATCTGGATTCCTGTTAAGGTGTCATATAACTTCTTAGTTACTGGACCCATCTCATCCATTCCACTTGGGAAGCAGATATCTGTTCCATGGTCAACAATCTTACCAACCGGTGAGATAACT
>JAGAQX010000257.1 GCA_017622535.1 Lachnospiraceae bacterium
CCACCCTTCCGGCACTTCAAATGGTATCTCATCCTCAATACATTTTATGGTTCCATCCTGGAACTTCTCATAATGTAAATTATCCTCACCCACAAAGATAATCGTATCATTCTTAATATCCTTGGCTTTCAGCTTTCCTTCTTTCACCATCTGCTTTTTCTGTTCACGAATACGCTCCAGTAATACAGATGCAGGTTCATCATTCGGATCCTGTGGAACTAATTTACCACGAATAGCAAGGTCAAGAATTTTTTGTCTTAATGCTTTTGTATCCATTATTCTTCCACCTCTCCTATAAGTACTTCCAGCTCGGTTACAGCCTTAGATATGTTTGCTGATTTTTCTTTTATTTGTTCTAATAACTCTGCCAGAGTATAATCATCCGCCCCAGTATCACTTTTCATCCAAGTAATATCAAGACTAGTCTTATCTCTTGCCAGAATTTCTTCATAAGTGAATTTTCTCCATCTGCCATTTGGATTCTCTTCGCTGTATGTTTCTTTACGGGCAGATAAATCTCCATCTGCATAACACGCCACAAAATCATCAAAATCCTCTTTTTTCAACGGATTAGTCTTACCAAAGGATGGCATGTCATTCCTAAGGTCATATATCCATACTTCTTTTGTATTGTCTTTATCTGTCTTTCCTCGTGTAAAGAAAAGTACATTCGTTTTAACACCCTGAGCATAAAAAATGCCTGTAGGAAGTCTAAGAATTGTATGTAAGTTACACTTTTCCATCAAGTCCTTACGAATACGCTCACCATCACCATCTGCAAACAACACATTGTCCGGGAGAACCACTGCCGCTCTTGCCTTACCATCAGTATTTAAACTTCTGTAAATATGTTGCAAGAAGTTTAACTGCTTATTGCTTGTAGGGAAAGTAAAGTCATCTCTAGTTGCACGCTCTCCACCCTTCTTTGTGCCAAATGGCGGATTAGTGAGCACTACATCATAGCCTTTCATATCCTTACCGGCATTAGACAAAGTATCTGCAAGCTTAATCTCTCCCTCAATGTCATGTAACATTGCATTCATCAATGCAAGTCTGTGAGTATCATGGACCAACTCGCTTCCGGTAAATGCCTCTTCTCTTTCAAATTTAGCTGTATCAGCATCTAATTCAAATAAATCATCTGTATTCTCACGTACATACTGGCTTGCTGAAATCATAAATCCAAATGTACCACACGCAGGGTCGTTACAGCGTTCACCCGGCTGAGGTTTTATTAATCTAGTCATCACATCAATAAGTACTCGCGGTGTAAAATACTGACCTGCTCCCGACTTCTTTTCATTCGCATTTTTCTCCAACAAACCTTCATAAAGATTTCCCAAACCCTCTTCACGAGCAGAAAACCAATCAAGTCCATCAATCGTTGTAATAATTTTCTCAAGATTCTTAGGCTCATCTATATTTGTAGAAGAACCCTGATAAATTTCACGCACACGACCGGCACAATTCTCACCCAAATGATTTAATAACTCTTTATAAAACTTTTTCAGTTCCACACCACTCTTGGCTTTCAGAACATCCCAACGATACCCTTCTGGAATCTGCGATTCCGTTCCTGTTTCTTTTGCCATCTTTAAGAACAAAATATATGTAAGCTCTGTTACATATTGGTGATATGTAATGCCATCATCTCGTAAAACATTACAGAGATTCCATAATTTTGATACAATTTCTTGCGTTGTCATGCGATTTTTCCTCCATCATCGTATAGATACTCATTGAGTTCCAAAACGACACTTTCTAATTTATTGCCAAATACCTTATTAATCTTTGCAAATCCACCTTGAGATTTAAAACGACTATCTTCATCAAAAACCTGAACATTAAGAACCGATTCATTCAAAAGATAATCTTCCATTCTCTTAATCCAATTTTGTTCTTGTTTTGTAAATGCATGTGCTTTGCGTAATCTGTCAACAGCTTTTCTAATTCTTGCTTCATGGCTTATCAACACAGAACCAATCGCATATTTACGAATCAAGCTAATAATATCTGCTGCCATTTCCTCATTCGTCAATTGTGAGATGGCAGTATTCAACTGTTGAACTGTATAACCTTCTCTGTCCAATGTTAGCAACAGGGACTTCAAACTATCTCTAGTTAATTCTCGTGGTCTAGTACAAATAATCTTCAAAGCAGCAATTTCATTTATATTATTTTGTACATAGTCAGAAAATGCGTCTAGGTAGTCTTCCGGACGTGCATCTTGATTTCCATAACCTCTCGTATGGCTAATCAACTCATCTTCCTTGTCCGAAATCACAACCGGCTTACCGCCATTCGCCTTGCTCTCTTGAAGCATTTTGAACATATCATAATATTTCAACAGTCTTTGTTTTGCATCTTCGGTATCTCTTTTTTGAATATCTACAACAAACTGCGTTGGATCCATACCGCCAGACATATCAATAAAATGTTCCATCGTTTTAGAATCAATATTTTTCTTTTTTCGTTGCAGTTTTGCAATTACTTGGTTAATTTGATTCTTTACGTGTACCTCATCCTGCATTTCCTGCAAACCATCTAACAATTGTGTAAAGGTTGTAGTAGGATTAGCAACTACTGGCTTCATTGTATTTACATCCTCAAGTGCATCATAAACACCAACTGGATCATATATTTCAAAATGTGTTTTATGAATATCTTTACACAAACGTGTTGCTCTTCCTAACATTTGCTCAAACAAGATACGAGATTTAACACGTCTCATAAAGACAAGTGTAGAAATCGATGGTACATCAATACCCGTTGTCAACAAATCTACGGTAACAACTATAGATGGATAATCTTCATTCTTAAATCGTTTAATTGCTTCCTGTATTTTCTTTTTATTTCCATTTGCTACACTTCCAGTAATTTTCATAATAGCATCATTATCCACTCCATATTGAGTATAGATATCTTTAAGTATTGAAACTATCATGTCTGCATGGTCATCATTTACTGCATATATCAAAGTTTTTCCTTGTTCTCTTGGCGATTCCGGATCGATATCCCTTGCAATCTCCTCCAAAACAGCTCTATTAAAAGGCTCTGTGATAACTTGTCTGTTAAATGATTCCACATCAAAATCTAATTCATCATCAATCAACTCGCTATTTGTTATTTCTCCCGTAACAGGGTCATATATAGTTACGGTTTCTCCCTGTTTATAGTGAATACCCTCTGAACTTAATTTTGTCTTTAATTCATGAGGCGCATCATGATCTACCAAGTACCCTTCAATAACAGCTTCTCTGTATGTGTACTTGAATACAGGCTGTCCAAATATCTCAGTTGTCTGCAACGCTGGTGTAGCTGTAAGTGCAATCTTTACAGCATTAAAATATTCAATAACAGAGCGATACTTACTTTGATATTCACGTTGGTCTCTGTACAGAACTTCATCCTCACACATTTCCTTATCAAGAATATATCCTCTATGTGCTTCATCAATGATAAGCAAATCATAATCCGATACCGCAGGCATAGTATCACCGTTATTGTACATAATACGCTTAACCATTCCTTGTACTGTCGATATATGAATCCTTGTTTCCTTATCAATAGTTTTATCTTCCAACCCTTTTATATTATATATATCATCAAGGGTTAAAAGATCTTCCATTTTCACTTCTTCAAATACATCTTGCGCCTGTTCTCCTAACGCTGTACGATCCACTAAAAACAAAATACGGCGAAAGCGTTCTGTTTTCAAAAAACGGTATATCATTCCCAATACAGTTCTTGTTTTACCTGTACCAGTAGCCATCGCCAACAATGCAGTCTGCTTACCACTAATTACTGCTTCTTCTGCCGCTTTAATAGCATTCAACTGATATGGTCTTAAATTTAACCCATCTTTGTCCGTCAACAAATCATACGGCATATCCCTCAGTTTGGTATTTTTTCCTTCAACATCAACTGCAAGAAGTTCCTCAATCCCATCTGGACTCATCCATCCACGTAATGCCATGGGTGAATTGTCGGGTTTTCTCAAATCCAAAAACCAAATTCCAGATTTAGTCTTATACTGTTCAAGATATGGTCTGCCATTTGTCGCAAAAGTAAATGGAACTTTAAATTCTCCCCACGTATCTATTACATATTTTTCATCTTCATCTCGAATACATCTCGGATAATCCTTCCCTTGGTAATCAATAACAGATGGTATATCTTTATGTATAGCTTTTGCCTCAATAATTCCCACTAATTTCTCTCCAACAAAAAGTGCATAATCTGCAAACCCACGATTACCAACTTTAGAATTTGTCGGATATTCTGCAATTGCAAGATTGCGCCCCTTTGTCGGACGTACACCTTTTGAGTAACGAATCTTCTCCGTATCAGCTTCCCAGCCTACCATACGCAATTGTTCATCAATCAAGAAACGAGTCTCTGCTTCTGTTTTAGGTCTTTGATTCGCAACCTTGTATGCTTGCTTTTTACGCTCTGCTTGTGCTACTACTGGAGCTGCTGCTGCAACTTCTTCCGCCAATTTTACAAGTTCACTTTCTTTTTTCTCTTCCTCTATCTTATCCACAGAATCTGTAATTTTAGTTTCTTTTGGCATTACGAACTCTGTATGTGAGTAGTTCCAATCACCATAAGTTTGCATAAACCATTCACATAAACTATGTGCCATAGGCAAAAAACTCTTACAATCTGCTATCGAAGAATAGTTTGCATGTATCGCTCTATTTCTTACCTTTCTAAGTCCATGCAAAATAGTTGCCAAATCACTAGTCAATAAGCCTTCTCTGACCAACGTATCTATCCTAGTCACAGCCGTATTATCCTGTGGAAATGATATCCTGTCATATGTAAACATCAGATTAACAATCGTTTCACCAATCATACCTAATTTTATCAAGCACGAATTAGAATCCGAATAACAATACTTCTCAGCTAATTCGCCAAAATTAGCAAGTACAGGAAACTCCTTTTTCAAAAAATCAAAATTCGAAACCATAGTTAACCCCCTTCTATCCTTCGTTAACTTCCACATAATTATTATTATCAGAAGTTAGTATTCAAAAAAATATGATTCTTTGTAATCTTTAATCCCAACAAACATATATACTGCGTAATATTTTACCATTTTCCATCTCTTTTCACAATTAAAACATTAACCCCTGTCAATCACCCATTCATCTTTCAACAGAAAAATGCCGACCAGATTTCTCCAATCGACATTTCACCTCTTTTCAATCCATATTCAATTTATCTATTCGTTGCATCCATACAACCCGTTCTCTCCACCAATCCAATTACACCAAATGTAAACAACTCCCTTTTTATCCGTCCGAATTGCTTCGCTGTCTCTTTCCTCAAATCCTCACAAACGCCCTGTTCATCAGGATTTGCAGACAGTGTCAATGTTGTCAGTAGCGGGTCACCCTCACGAATTCTCAATGTTCTTCTAATTTCCTTTGGCACTACAATTCTCCCTAATTCGTCAATTCTCCTAACAATTCCTGTTGCTTTCATATGTCATTTACTCCTTTTACAATTTGTTCTGTGAAAGTAGTATCTGTAAAAAGTGTGAGAATATACCAAATTATAATTAAAAAGAAGCCGACTCTCATCGACTTCTTTCCTGCATATCACAATTGATAAATTTGCTTATATTTTTCCTCCAAATACTGCAAGAACGGTCTCGCATCCAAGCTCTTCCCTGTAATACGATGTGCCATTTCACCAGCCGTAAAGCAACATCCGTACTGGCGAACATTCTCATCTAACCATGTATTTAAATCTGTAAATGCACCTTGTCTTAGTTGATTTTCAAAATCCGGAACATCGTTTAAAATCGCTTCACGCAATTGACCACAATAAATATTACCCAAAGCATAACTCTGGAAATATCCAATATAATCCCCCGCCCAGTGCATATCCTGAAGTACACCTTCTGTATCGTTAGATGGACGGATACCTAAATACTTCTCACTCAAATCATTCCATGCATCTCGCAAATCTCCAGCCTCTAATTTACCGCCAAAGCAATCCCGCTCCAACTCATAGCGCAAGATTACATGTAAGCTATAGGTCACCTCATCAGCAGTTATTCGACGAAGACTCGGTTTCACTGTATTCATAGATAAATAGAAGTCATCCAAACAAATTCCTGCAAACTCTGGAAACTCCTTCTGTAGCTGTGGATAATAATACTCCCAATATGCGTGACTACGGCCGACAATATTCTCATTAAATCTTGCCATAGACTCTTGAAAACTTCCTTCGATTCCACCCCACATATTGGCTATATTCACAATGTCATTACCACCGCTGGCATACATAGCATGCCCTGCCTCATGCAAGCAAGTAAAAATCATATTGAGACTTCCATTCTGGTAAGTAGACACACGCGCATCCCGTGGCCCCATAAAAGAGGTAAAGGCATGAACCACCTTGTTATTAAAACCACCTCGGCTCTCTTGATATCCTGATTCCCGGGCAAGACGCTGCGAAAATGCTTCTATTCTTGCTGGATCAACCATAGTATTGAAAATATCACTATTTGGTTTTACACCACTTTGTTCGATTTCACTGCGAAGATTGGTTAACCCGACCTTTAGCACATCAAATTCACGACTAATTTCTTCACAGCTTGTTCCCTCATCGTTAATACTAACCAATGTATCAAAAACCGACGCATCCGGATCAATTGCCTCTGCAATCTTTGTTTTTAAATCAAATACCTTTGTAAGCCATGGACGGAAGATTTCAAAATCCTGTTTCTGCCTTGCTTCCTTCCACTTGTTCATGGTTTCCGCTTTTATCATACTGTATTGATGCATGAGGTGCTTTGGAGTACGTGTCTGATTGCGATAGCGGAATAAAAAGCTTCGCACTAAGCCTCGTTCCACATAATCATCGATATCATTCAAATCCGCATTTCTAAAATAATTTGCTGCTCTTTTTGCTTCCTCACTGTCAAACAAACCAGCCTTCAGCTCTGCAATATGTGCAGCTACCTCCTGTCTGTAGTTACCACCCTCTAGCGGCAATGCGGACCACTGATCCAACTCAAACATAGACTCAATGGTTTTATAATACCGAAATTGGTCATTGATTGACTTTATATATTCTAAATGTGTTTGATAACTCACACAAAACCTCCCTTATAAAACTTCCATACCTATTGTTTCTATCTTCTCGCGCATATCTATGCCTATTATTCTTCATAATCATCAATAATAGAATGTGCTGCTACTTCCTTACCTTCCTTCATAACAAAGGCACAATCAAGAAGTGCCTTATCATCCTTCAATAGATCTCTCTTCCATGCTGCAATATCTGCATACTTACCTGGTTCAATAGTACCAACCTTATCAGCGATACCCAGAATCTCTGCGTTCACTGCCGTTGCCGCCTTCAAGGTGCGGAATGGATCCATGCCGTTGCGAAGCCATGCAGAATACTCCCGACCACATTCATAATTTTGGTAATTTACCACAAGATCTGTTCCATAACCAAGACGCAGATTACTCTTCTTTAGTAATTCTCTACTCTTTACTAAATTATCACGATAGTAGCGAAGCTTTCTTTGGAATTCTGGCGATTTCTCTGCCAGCTTCTCTTCATCCAACAATACCACCTCATCATATGGACAAAACGTTGGAACTACATAGATATCCTTCTCCTCTAACAACTTCACGGTAGCTTCGTCCACCAAAGAAGCATGTTCAATGCCATCAATACCAAGCTCAGCCAAAGCAGTTACTAATTCTGTGGTATAAGCATGGGCCGTGACAGTCTTATTAAGCGAATGAGCCGTCTCAATAATCGCTTTCATTTCATCATAGGATAACTGTTTATCCTCCGGTGAATCATTTGGTGTGAAAAATCCACCTGTGGCCATAATCTTAATATAATCCGCACCAATCTTTACTTCGTGACGCACTGCATCTCGGAAAAACTCTGCTCCGCTTCCCATGGTCGGATACTGGTCTTCTAAAAACTTTGCAAGCTTTGGATTTGTTGCAATCTTCTGTGTAGAATCCCCGTGGCTTCCTGGTGCACATAAGAAATGTGGTGCCACAATCATACGAGACCCTTCTATAAAACCTGCATCAATGGCACGTTTCACATCTAAAGAACAATCCTCCTGAAACCATCCAATGTGGCGGATGGTTGTAAAACCGCCAGCTAATGCGCGGCGTGCACACTCCGATACTGCCAACGCTCTCATAGCATCAGAATAATATACCGCATCCTTATCAATCTCTCTCCAATCAAAAAAGCTTGCGTGTACATGGGCATCAATCATACCCGGTGTCACCATAAAACGAGAAAGGTCAATAATTTTACAGTCTTCTGGAGCCCACACATGTTCACCCACCTCAATAATGCATTTGTCCTCAATTAAAATCTCCTGATTGATTTGTAATTCATCACGAATTCCATCATATAATTTTCCACAAATAATTTTGGTATAAGACATAAATACCTCCCTTTCTATCATACTATCTCTGCAAAAGAAAAAATACATTTCGGAACACAAGCGTTCCTCCATGTATTATTTCTTCTATACCAAGAAACTGTCACAAACAACAATCTCCCATTCATTCTCTTACTGTAAAAATACCGTTGCACCTGGTCCAAGTGGCAAGCTACACATCATCCAAATTATAACTAGCACAATCCATGAAAGCAAGAATGCCACTGAATATGGAATCATCATAGAAATAATAGTACCCATACCCGCTTTTTTGTCATACTTAGACGCCATACCAATAATCATTGGTAAATAAGGATAAATTGGTGTAATTGGGTTAGTACATGAGTCACCAATACGGTAAATCACCTGTGCAAACTCCGGTGAATATCCTAACGCCATAAACATCGGA
This sequence comes from Lachnospiraceae bacterium, assembly GCA_017622535.1. Classification (GTDB taxonomy): domain Bacteria; phylum Bacillota; class Clostridia; order Lachnospirales; family Lachnospiraceae; genus CAG-590. Next base: position 8,853 of record JAGAQX010000257.1, read on the forward strand.
ACAAAAATTGGTGCAAAAATGTACCATTTCGCAGTACCACTTGTCATAAAGAAGTTAACCAATGTTGTAATTAAAATAATACAAAGAATCATTGGAATTCCTGTAAATCCAGCACCCTTCAAAAAATCAGCAGAAGCAACTGCAATCACAGTACCAAGATTGGTATAATTGAAAATCTGAATAAACTGTGCAATTACAAAAATCAACACAATATAGCCTGTTAATGATGTCAAAGAATCCGCCATTACCTTTGGAACATCACTTGCCTTTTTAAACACGCCAACGCTCTTTCCGTAAACAACACCAACCAAGATAAAATATACAACCAAGAAACCAACAAGACCTGTAATAAATGGTCCGTTCAACACACTACCTTCTGCATCACGAAGGAAACCATTCTTTGGAATCAAGCCAATCAAAATAATTGCAATGTAAATCACACTGAAGATTGCTGCGTTGCGAAGTCCCTTCTTCTCTTCCGGTGTCGCATCACGTTCTTTATCAACTTCAGTGCCCTTATACTCACCAAGACGTGGTGCAATTATCTTATTATTAACAATCACACCTACAATCGTAAGCAAGAAACAAGAGGCAATCATAAAATACCAGTTATTTGCTACTGTTGTTGTATAGTTTGGATCAACACCCTGTGCAATCTCTAAAGTAACAGGATATAGCAACGCATCTGTCGCTGTAATCATTACGTTAGCTGTAAAACCAGCATTTACCGCCGCATAACCCGCAATCAAACCAGCTAATGGGTGCTTACCTGCAGCCCAAAACGCTGTTGCAGCTAGTGGTGGAATAAAGATAATAGACGCCTCAGAAGCAATACTTCCGTTGATACCTAAGAAAATTACCGCTGCTGATAGTAACCACATTGGTACACCAAGAATTGCGCGACGCATTGCTGTAGTTAATAAACCACTTCCCTCGGCAACACCAATTGCCATCTGCATAGCAAGTACAACACCCAAAGCCGCAAAACTCGAGAAATTCCCAACCATGCTGGTCATAATCCACGAAAAACCATCCTTATTCAGCAAGCTCTTAACTACAACCTCTTCACCAGTAGTTGGATTCACTACCGAAACTCCTGCAGCTGCTAAAATTGCTGCCAAAATCACTAAACATCCCGTAATAATCAAGAATAAAATAAATGGATGTGGAAGGGCATTACCAACACGCTCAATTGTACCGAGGACTCCAACTTTTTGTTTCTTTTCTTTTTTAGACATTCTCTCTTCTCCTCTTTTTTTATTTATAGCAACTATCCATGCCACATTCAAAAAACTCTAGCCCTGAATAATCACAAAATATGCTAATATTATACCTTTTTCGACAATAGCTTGTCAACAAGACATTATATGGATATTATTACATAATCAAATCTACATTATCAACAATATCACAACGCTAAAACTTCAATAAATCATACACAACACCTATTATATCCACAATATTTCAACATACAAAAAGAACCTACTCCGAAATTTTTCATCTCGAAACAGGTTCTCGTAGCAAGGATTTATAAGAAAATTGCTTTCACAATCTCTCATCATTTTAATCAGCCAATGCAAGTAATGCTTCACTTATGTTTTTACACAATTTTTTTGCATTTTCTAAAGAATTACTTTTGGCTCCAATATAGAACTTAATCTTTGGTTCTGTACCAGACGGACGCACTGCACACCAAGCACCATTTTGCAATTCGTAATATAATACATTTGAAACCGGAAGGCCCGTCTGTCCAACCTTACCAGTGTCAAAGTTCATTGTAATGCCAGTCTTATAATCTCGAACTGCTTCTACCTCAAAATCACCAAATTGCTTTGGAGCATTTGCTCGAAGCTGATTCATAATTGCATCAATTCGCTCCAAGCCCTCTTTTCCTTGAAGTACGATATAAGACAGCTCCTCGGCATAGGCACCATACTCTCTATACAATTCATTAATACCATCCCAAAGAGTCATATTTCTATTTTTATAATAGGCTGCAACCTCACAGAGCATTACAACTGCACTACAAGCATCCTTATCCCTTGCATATGTACCTGCCAGACATCCATAGCTCTCCTCAAGACCAAACATATACTCGTAGGACTGGGCTCTTTCAAAGAACTTGATTTGCTCACCAATATATTTAAAACCAGTTAGGGTTTCGATAAATTGTACTCCATATCGTTTACAGATTGACTTAATCATGTCTGTTGTTACAATTGTAGATACTAACGCAGCATTCTTCGGTAGCAAACCTCGTTCTCTCTTTTCTCGCAAAATGTATTCCGCAATCAAGGTGCCAATCATGTTGCCATTAAAGCTTACATACTCACCAGACTGCACCTTAACAAATAATCCTAAACGATCCGCATCTGGATCAGTTGCCATAACAATATCCGCATCCTTCTCCTTTGCCAATTCAAGTGCCAGCTTAAATGCACTCTTTTCCTCTGGATTAGGATAATCCACTGTAGGAAAATGTCCATCCGGCTTTGCCTGTTCTTCCACCACATAGACATTCTCAAAACCAAGTTTCTTTAATACGGTTGTTACTGGAACCAAACCTGTTCCATGTAATGGTGTATATACAATCTTCAAATCCTTAACATTTGCAATAACTTCAGGATTAATAATCTGATTTTTTACTTCATCAAAATACAGTGTATCAACCTCTTCACCTATCATATGAAATAAACCAGCTTCTACCGCCTCAGCTTCCGACATAGTCTTTACCATGTCATATTCAGTCACCTTAGCAACCTGGTCCATAATATTCTTGTCATGAGGAGGTGTAATCTGTCCTCCATCCTCCCAATACACCTTATATCCATTGTATTGTGCCGGATTATGACTGGCAGTAATCACAACTCCTGCAATACAGCCCAAATGTCTTACAGCAAAAGATAATTCTGGTGTTGGTCTAAGCTCCGGAAACAGATATGTCTTAATTCCATTCGCATTCAGACAAAGTGCTGTCTCTCTCGCAAATTCCGGTGACATAATTCTAGAATCATAAGCAATTGCTACACCTTGAGCCTGTCCCTTTGCCTCTATAATATAATTTGCCAATCCCTGGGTTGCTTTTCTCACCGTGTAGATGTTCATACGATTCTCACCTGCACCAATTACACCACGTAATCCACCGGTACCAAATTGTAAGCCTTTATAAAATCGATCTTCTATCTCTTTTTCATCATTTGCGATTGCTTTCAATTCCTTTTTTGTATTCTCATCAAAATAATCAGACTCTAACCACAAACGATAGGAATCCATATATGACATTCTTTGTCTCCTTTCATCTCACTGTTTTCTCTCCAAATGGCACAAGAGGAATATGCGCCCTATTAAATATTCTTACACTTGCATAATTTGTCCACGCATACCGCACACGTTCTACATTTTCTAAATGCTCAGTTTGCAAAATAATTCTGTCATGATTTACCATAAATCCACAAGGCTGATATTGACCATCCTTACCTGCAATCTCAAACACTGCCATTAACGGTAATCCACCAGACATATTCACAGCGGACTCCAAACATTCTGCCAAGATCTCACCGTAGGTATTTCCACATTCAATCACAACACGACCATCCTGCTTGTACACATCCAGTGGAATCATAGATTTCCCTTGTCGATTGCAACCGTAACGTTCTTCTAAGACAAGATTGCCCAAACGCTCTCCTGGTGTTCTCTTATCAGTTGGATGAATATTACCATACTCACCACAATCCGCAATACCAAGTAAACCAACATTCGTCATATTCTGCGACAACTGCAACTGGCTCTCTCTTGTAATAGCCCAAGCGTAATTGTCCTCCGCATTTTTATCCATGTACATCGGAAGTTGTGTTATAACAAAATACAAACTTTCATCCTCAAATAATTCTCTCCAATGTATGATCAACGCCTGCATCAATTCATGATACAGGGATGCCGTCTCTACATAATCCGAATCAGATTCACCCTGATAATAGAAGATTCCTCCCAAAGTATATGGTGCGATTGTACATATCATAGAATCATACGCACCTGTTGGTCGGAAAATAGACTTGTTACCTGCTGGCTGTGGCCATGGTGAATCTCCCGCCTCTGCAACAATCTCATCCCATGTCACATTCGGATTCATCGCCTTTAAGGCTTGTACCTTATCATCCCATGCGTGCCAGGTCTTCCAATACTCTTCCACCTCACACTCATACTCTTCATCGGTTTTGTCACCGACTAACTCTTTATAATCTGTAATATATTTTCGTCCTAAAGAATATTCCTGCAACACATCTTCCGGCAACCAGCTACTAATGGATGTTCCACCCTGGTAACAATCCACAATACCAATCGGTATCTGCAATTCCTCATAAATGATTCTAGCTGCATAATAAGCAATCGCTGACATCTCTCCGCTCACTTCTCCTACACAGCTTTGCCATTGAACCGAAGCAATTTCTTGCTCAATTTTTTCGTCAATATAGCCTGTTTTAAAGACATTATAATATCGAATCAACGGATAATCGGAAGTCTTTGCCACGTCTTTTCCACCTTTACTATCCTTTAAAACCATTTCCATATTCGATTGTCCTGCGGCAAGGAACACCTCACCATAATATACATCGACAAACTCAATACATTCCGAACCACATTTCACCTTCATTAGGTAAGGTCCACCTGCAGCATGTGCTGGCAGATAGACCTTCCATGTATTGTCATTAATCGTAGCCTGAGCTTGTATGTTATCGATGCACACTTCCACATTACCCTGACCATCACACTGGCCCCATACGCATACTTCCTTGTCACGCATCAATACCATATGATCAGTGAAGATTGCTGCACATTTTAACATATTGTCACCTATTCTCTTTCAACAACTCCATATTCTTTTTGATCATGTCACATCTTTGCTGTACACAAAGTACAGAACGTAGCGGATCCTCTGGTGTGTTAAACACATAGTCCACTAATTTATCAACGGTTGTGGTAGCCACATGCAACCTTGTATCAGAAGAAGCATAGTAAATATATACTTCATTCTTCTCATTTACAACAGCACCATTGGTAAATACCACATTGGACACATCGCCTATCCGTTCCTCACCGAGAGGTGCAATGAGGAATCCGGAAGGCTCTGCAATCACTTTAGTCGGATCCTGTAAATCCGTAGCAAACGCATAGATTACATAACGTAATCCCGCTGCAGTATTTCTAACACCATGTGCTATATGAATAAATCCCTTATCCGTCTTAATTGGTACAGCACCTGCACCATTCTTAGCCTCTGTTATTGTGTGATACTTTCTCTTGCTTGTGATAATTTCCTCATCAATAACAGCATGTTCGATATCTTCGCAAAGACCAAATCCAATTCCACCACCGGAACCAGTATCAATGAAATCGTCCATTGGTCTTGTGTAAAATGCGTATTTTCCATCAATAAATTCTGGATGAAGCACCACGTTTCTCTGCTGTGGCGAACGAAGTGTTTTCAAATTATCTAATCGTTCCCATGTAACCAAATCCTTGGTTCTCACAATTCCTGCCGCTGCAACAGCCGCAGACAAATCGGATGTACTCTCATCCTTACTCTCAGAACAAAATACACCATAGATATAACCATCCTCATGCTGTGTCAATCGCATGTCATAGACATTAGTCTCTTCCTTGCAGGTATCCGGAAGCAATACTGGATACTCATGGAAACGGAAACCATCTACACCATTATCACTCTCAGCCACTCCAAAGAAGCTCTTTCGATCGTTACCCTCAATTCGAGCAACTAAATAATATTTACCATCCTTATATAACGCACCAGAGTTAAATACTGCATTTACTCCTAAACGCTCCATAAAATATGGATTAGTATTTAAATCCAAATCATACTTCCATTCTACCGGAATATGATCTCTGGTAAGCACTGGATTTTCATATCGATCAAAAAGGCCATTATAGAAATCCGATTTTTTATTTTTCTTACTAACTATCTTTTCATATTTTTCTTTCTCAATATAGTAATGCGGGTTAAGCATCTATATTCCTCCTTATTACCTCAAAGCACATTCTGCCATTGTGGTATGGACACTTCCATGGACCCGCCATATCCTCTTCTACAAGAGGATTGTTGTCAGCATCTAAGGTTCCAAACCATTCACTGCCAGAACGCTTATCAATCTGGAAGCTTTCACAGAACTCCCAAATAGAGCGCGCTGCTTCCAAATATTCTTTCTTACTATTATCTCTCTGGTAGCCATTAATAAATCCAACTACTGATTCATTCTGCACCCACCAAATTTTTCTCTTGTCAACAACTCCACATTCCTCTTCATTCCATACTCCTGCTTCAGTGTATGCTTTCTTATAAATGCACTCTGTAAGAGCCTTTGTGATTACAGAAATTCTTGCAGTTAATTCCTCATCACCGATCACATCCAAGCCGCGATCAATCAGCCAGGCAGCTTCAATGTCGTGGCCATAAGAATGAAGGTCGATAATACTGTTCCACTCTTTGTCAAAGAATACTTCCTGACGTGGAACCTCCGGATTGTACATTTTGTTTTCAATAATATCAAGCATCTCCAGCAAGCGCTCCTTCACTTGCGGATTACCATCTACTCGATATAATTCTGTATACGCTTCATACATATGTAAAAGCGTATTCATAGTTCTAGCAGCCTCCACTCCATTCTCAGAAAGCTTTTCGTTACTTTCTGGTTCAAAGTTTCTCTTAAAGGCCTCTAAATATCCAAGTTCATCTCTACATTTTGATTCAACTAAATCATACAGCTCATAAGCAAGCTTAAGAGCTCCTTCATCCTTTGAAGCATCATAGAATGATGATAAAGCATAGATTGCAAACGCCTGGCAATATGTGTGTTTTGTGGTATCTAATGGTGTTCCATCATATGTAACCGACCAATAAACGCCGCCGTATTCTTTGTCAATAAACTTATCAACTAACTGGTTGTATGCATGTCTTGCATACTCTATATCATCACTATCTCGAAGGGTTAAATAGGAATTGGAAAAAAACCACAAGATACGACTGTTTAAAATACCACCTTTTTCATTTTCCCTATACACATTTAAATCATAATCCACTTTGCCATAAAAACCACCATTTTCTTCATCCTTTAATGCTTTCCAAAATGGTAAAATTTGCTCTGTTAAATGTCTCTTTACTGCTTCAATCATCACTCTATGTCCTTTCTATTAACAAATATTTTATAACAGTTCAGAATTACAAGTTTTACTGTAAATGAACTCGTTTATTCCGCCTCACAAAACGCCGACGAAATCACCCTGCTATTATAACATATTTTGAACTGTTATAGCTATCTGATACCAATTTCTTTATCCGTATCTGACAAAGAACTGTTATCCTTAATATATTGGACAACTTCCTCTAATTGTGTGTAAGCGACACCTACATAACTATCTGCTGCACCATAGTAAATTGCAATTCTTCCAGTTGCCGCATCGGAAAGTGTTGCACAAGGGAAGCATACATTTGGTACAAAACCTCTTTCCTCATACCACTCTTCTGGGGTAAGAAGGAAATTCTTACATCTGTATTTTACAATCGATGGATTATCGATATCCAAAATCGCACCACCAATGCTATACACAAATCCATTACAGGTGCCTGACACACCATGGTAGAACAGCAACCAACCCTCCGATGTCTCAATCGGAGCAGCTCCTCCACCAATCTTTACAGATTCCCACCAGTTTGAACCCTGGCTCATTACATGTCTGTGCTTTCCCCAGTAAGTCATATCAGGGCTTTCGCTCAAGAAAATATCGCCAAAGGGGGTATGACCACTATCGCTTGGTCTTGACAACATTAAAAAGTTTCCATTGACTTTTCTTGGGAAAAGCACAGCATTTCTATTATACGGAATAAACGGATTTTCAATTCTAACAAACTTCTTAAAATCCTTGGTCTTTGCCATTCCAATGGCTGCACCATAGAAGTCTGTACACCACATAATGTAATAGGTATCCTCTACCTTAACAAGACGTGGGTCATAAGCATATCTTGGCATAAATGGATTTCCATTCTCGTCTTCAAAGGGAATCTTATCCTTATCAAATGTCCAATGAATCGCATCATCACTATATCCAAGATAAATGTAAGGAATACCATCTGTCTGCTCTCCACGGAACACTCCGATGAACTTTCCTTCATAAGGCATAACTGCACTGTTAAAAATTCTTGCAACACCCTCGACCGGATTACGATCAATAATTGGATTTTCTGAATGTCTCCAAACAGGTGCTCCACTTAAACCTTCTGGTTTCTCTTGCCATGGAATATTCGGCAGATTATAACCATTCACAAAACTCACTTTCGCCATAACATAATCTCCTTAACCAATTATTCTTTTACGGATCCTGCCGTCATACCTTCATAAATTTGATTCTGTAATAACAAGAAGATAATCAAGGTTGGAATCATTGTGATAATCGTTCCCGCACAGATTACTTCCCACTGGGAACCAAACGGACCTTTGAAAGCAAACAGCGCTGTTGATATTGTTTTCAACTCTGATTTTGGCATATACAGATACGGTGTATAGAAGTCGTTGTAATAACCTACTCCCTTAATAATAATTACCGTAACAATTGCCGGCTTCAA
>JAGAQX010000258.1 GCA_017622535.1 Lachnospiraceae bacterium
AATCATATTTATTCCTCAATCACTCTCATACCATGATCTTTTGCTAATATCCTCAAATTAGAATTATACTCATCTACTTTTGCATCTCCTGCTTCAAAATATTTGATTGCAGTTTCGATTTTCTTTTCATCATTTTTGTTAATTCCTTCGACAGCGACCTCTGCACCCTTTCGGTACAACTCTAACGCTTCCACATGTATTTGCTTTAATGCAATAACCTCTGGAGTAGTCAGTTGTGTATTGTTCAACATATCTACAGATTCATCTATCTTTGGTATGATAATATTGTTCACACCTCTTTGATACTGAATTGGCTGTGTGTATGTTGCCCAGTTTTTTATCTCTGCATTAATTGCTTTATCATTTGCCGACAGATTCGCATTGCTCAATGCCTTCAAATCATCCTTAATTGGATCCGGCCATCCAAAACGTAAAAATCCTACTACTAAACCAACAATAATTACAATAATCGTTACATGTTTCTTTTCCATTTTCTTACCCCTCATTTGTAAAATAATTTGTCACCATTGTATCAACTCATGCAATTCAGAAAAGCAATGATATTATTATACTCTATTGGTATTCCTCTTACAATAGCTCCTTCAAAATCTGATTTACCATTCCTGGATTTGCCTTACCCTTCATGGCTTTCATGGTCTGACCAACTAAGAAACCGATTGCCTTTTCTTTACCATTTCGATAATCTTCTACCGACTGTGGATTATCAGCAATCACCTGTTCCACAGTAGCACGAAGTGCACCCTCATCATTCACTGTCTTAAGACCCTTTTCTTCTACATATTTATCTGGGTCTATGTCCTCAGCAAATATTTTCTCAAATACTTCCTTTGCCACCGTAGAGTTAATTGCTTGAGAATCGGTAAGCTTAATCAGCTTTGCAAGATTTGTAGCCGAGAACTTGATATCCTCTGGCTCCATCTCATGTTCCTTCAAAAGACGCATCGTCTCCACCATTAACCAATTGGATACCTTCTTCGGATTTGCATCTAATGCAATGGTCTCCTCAAAGATATCTGCAAGCTTCTTCGTTCCAGTTAGAATACTCGCATCATATTCCGGCAAGCCATATTCCGCCTGGTAACGAGCCATCTTCTCTTCACGAAATTCTGGCTGATTTTTTCTAACATGTTCAATCCACTCATCACTGATGATAATTGGCACAAGATCTGGGTCAGGGAAATAGCGATAATCTTGAGCATCCTCTTTGGAACGCATTGCATAAGAATACTCCTTTGTATCATCCCATCTTCTTGTTTCCTGAATCACTTCCTCACCAGACTCTAACAACTCAATCTGGCGTGCACGCTCATTTTCAATGGCTCTTGCTATCGCCTTAAATGAATTTAAGTTTTTCATCTCAGTTCTGGTACCATATTCGGTAGCTCCTACCTCGCGGACAGATAAATTCACATCCGCACGCATAGAGCCCTCATTTAACTTACAATCTGACGCACCCAAGTACTGAATGGTGGTACGAAGCTTTTCCAAATAAGCGATAACCTCGTCTGCCGAGCGCATATCTGGTTCTGAAACAATCTCAATTAACGGTACACCCGAACGGTTGTAATCTACTAACGAACTATCCTTACATGAGTCATGGATGAGCTTACCTGCGTCTTCTTCCATGTGAATCTCATGAATACCAACCCATTTCTTCTCTCCATCAACCTCAATCTCCACCTTACCATCACGACAAATCGGATAATAGAGCTGTGAAATCTGATAATTCTGTGGATTATCTGGATAGAAATAATTCTTACGGTCAAATTTACAATTCTGTGTAATCGTACAATTGGTTGCAAGACCTACTGCAATGGCCTTGTTTACTACTTCCTTATTCAAAACCGGCAAAGACCCTGGCATACCGGTACAAACTGGACAGGTATGTGTATTAGGAGCTCCCCCAAATGCAGTAGAGCATCCACAAAAAATCTTTGTCTTCGTCGCCAATTCCACATGTACTTCCAAACCAATGACTGTCTCGTATGCTTTACTCATTTTACAGCCCCCTTTCTACTGCATATGCAGGACGTTTGTAATCCCTTGTCTGTTCATATGCGTATGCAGCACGAATAATCGTTTTTTCATCAAAGTGCTTACCAAGCAACTGCAAACCGATCGGAAGTCCGTTGCTGTCATTTCCACATGGTAAGGAAATACCTGGAAGACCTGCCAAATTCACAGATACTGTATAGACATCCCCAAGATACATCTTAATCGGATCATTTAGCGACTCTCCAAGCTTTGGTGCTACCGTTGGTGCAACGGGACCTAAAATCACATCATATTTCTCAAATGCTTTATCAAAAGCCTGCTTAATCAAAGCCTTTGTGCGAAGCGCCTTCATATAATACACATCATAATATCCAGAAGAAAGCACAAAGGAACCAAGCATGATTCGTCTCTTTACCTCTGCTCCAAAACCTTCCGAACGAGTCTTCTTATACATATTGTGAAGGTCGGTAAATTCTTCTGTTCTATAACCATACTTTACACCATCAAAACGCTCTAAATTGGAGCTTGCTTCTGCAGAAGCGATTATATAGTAAGCAGGGATTGCATACTCCACAAGACTTAGGTCAAACTCTTCCAAGATTGCGCCCTTCGCCTCTAACGCCTTTGCCGCTGCCATTACATTTTCTTTCACTTCCGGATCAA
>JAGAQX010000259.1 GCA_017622535.1 Lachnospiraceae bacterium
GGGGGAAAAGTATGTTCAGCGATTAACAGGAAAAGAAGTTTGGATGTTGCCCAAACGATTACCGGTAGAGGTTATGTGTCATGGGGATTTTGCACCTTACAATATTACTTTTGTTGACGGATGTGTATATGGGATAATTGACTTTGACACATTACATCCAGGACCAAGAATTTGGGATGTTGCATATGCAGTATATAGATGGATTCCGTTTGTTTCACCGACAAATCCTGATTATTATTATAATTTAAATGAACAAATTCGTAGATTGAAGCTATTTGTGGACAACTATGACTTAAAGAACTGTGAAAGAGAACAGTTGCCCAATATGATAATTGATAGGATTAGTAGTCTTGTTGCATATATGAGAAATGAAGCAGATTCTGGAAATGAAGATGTTCAGAAAAACATAGAAGATGGACACTTGAAGTTATATTTAGATGATATTCAATATATAAAAGAATACCAAAAGAAAATACTAGAAGGAATAATGTAGCTTTGTTAGTGTTCTTTCGATCTTCTGGTGAGTATGAAAGCACGCCCAAATTTCAGGTTTCACGAGAGTTATTTAAATAGTTATTGAGAAAAAACACTAAGTATAATGTTTAGTACTTAGTGTTTTTTTGGTTGTAAAAGTACGCAGAGCGTGATATAATCAAGATAAGAAAAAGTACGCAGAGCGTACTGTTGAGAAAGAGGGTGTTAGGATGGATAAGGCAGAAATTTTGAAGTTGGCTAGAAAGCAGACTGGATTGACGCAGGAGCAATTTGCAGGGTATTTTTCCATACCGAAGCGAACCTATCAGGACTGGGAGTATGGAAACCGTAAGATGCCGGACTATCTGTTACGGTTAATGTTGTATAAGTTGAAGATGGATGAGATGACGGAGGATTTGACAAAGTATCTTCCGGAGGAATAGGATTGGGGGAATTGTTATGATGAAGAGATTATGTACATTTGTTATCTGTCTGTTTCTAGCCTTGGCAATCGTGCCGGGAAGCGTGGCAGAGGCGAAGGCAAAGCCTAAATTATCCGCTACGAAAAAGACGATGTACGTTGGGAATACCTATAAGATTAAGCTAAAGAATGCAAGCTCTAAGGTGAAGTGGAAGACTAGTAAGAAGTCAGTAGTATCCATTAGTAAGAAGAAGGGAAAAAGTATCACTCTGAAGGCGAAGAAAGCCGGACTGGCAATCATTACAGCTACTTATAAGAAGAGAACGTATAAGTGTAAAATTACAGTGAAGAAAAAGAAAGAGACTGTGGTCGATAATCCGGTATTGAATACCACAGATGTTTCTCTATACTATGTGTGTTCAGAGCATGCGCCCTATGTGAAATGTGACGAGTCACACGTAAGTGAATTTCAATTAAAAGTCACTGGAACAAATGCAGAGGTGGATAAGTGGGAGCTGTTAGGAGAGGATACATTTTATTTTTCTATTACAGATTATGGGCTTGTAAAAGCGAAGTATGAACCGATATATGGCGAAGATGTGAAGTCAGCCATAGTGAAAGCAACTTTATCCAACGGTAAGACATTGACGGCTACGGTAAGGGTTTATTCAGAAACAAGTATATACATAAAGCAGGTATTTGAATCGTTTAAACAGACATACATAACAGATAATATGACAGATAAAGAGAAGGTAGAGAAAATAGCGTGGTACATTGGTGCTACTTCTGACTATGAAGCGTATGATAGTAATTGGTGCAATATTTTCTTAAAGGGGTGTGGTGATTGTTCGGCAAGCAGATATGCAGTTCAATACATGTGTGAATATCTTGGTATTAAAGCGGCAGCTTGCAGAAATCTTGATTATCATGGAAAGACACTTGTGGTGGCAGATGGTGTAGTGTATATGGTAGTAACCGGATTTGATGAACCGAGACCAAGAGGGTATTTAATTAGTGAAGTGTCTGAGGAAGGTCTGAAAAAGATATGTGAAGATAACGGTTTTCTAATTGATTATTTTCAATAGGGGGTGATTATTATGTCATTAAAAGATATGACTATTGTTATTGAGTTGATTGACCACATGGAGGACTTTCGTGAATACATGAAGCCGATAACAGGAAGATGTTTTGATTCCGGTACATTTGTTATGAAAATGGATAAACTATATCGTTTGGTCGAAAATAATCTGTCGGACAATTTTGATATTGATGACAAGAATTATTACGAAAAAGTAATATGTGTGGTTGATAATAGAGAGTTATCAGCTGAGGACAGAGCAAGATATGTTCTGACAGGAGAGATATAATGCAAAAGGGAGGGAATAAATGAAGATAATATGCAAAGACAAAACTGTAGATACAGACCATTTTGAAAAAGTTGAGTGTCGGGAAAGCATTATTGGTGGAAATTATGGATTTCCAGTAGAGTTGATTCGCAAGGAGCAAAGTAAATTGTACCTTTTCGGGGTTGTATTAATTGAGGAAGAAATACTTCGATTTCGAGATATGGAAAGTGCTAGGCAACTGGTAGATGCAATTACAAAGGATTGGGTAGCAGGTGCTAAGAGTTTCAATGTTGAAAAGTGGGTAATAGCAACACAGATGGAGCCATCTATAATGAGAGACAAGGGAAATTATTATGAGATGGTTTACCGTGATAACAAAATGCAAATTGACGACTTCGCAGGTCAATGATACTATAATCATAAGCAATGTAATAAAATGTGGGTGGTAGTGATGTTTGGTGCAATAGTTAATATGTTAAAGAGAATAATATTCCGGATGAAGCTACAAGCTATGGATGAGCAATGGTCAATGCGTTTTGGATATTGTTTTGAAATGTATCCACCTTCGTTTTATTATTTGCATACTCCAGAGGAACAGGAAGCAATAATTAGGCGGGATGTAGAAGCAATCAATAAGATGATTGACCAATTATAATTGTTTTATCCGTTCGGAATGTCTAGGAGGGGATTCTATGACAAGAGAGGATATGATTCTGTTAATTAAAGCAGGTGATGCACTGTGGGGAATGGGTGATACCCTACAGAAACTTACGGGAACATCATATGCGGACGGTGAATATAAGGATTTGGACAACATCTACGAAGTGATTCTTCACACCTCGCATAGGTACTATTCGGAGAATAAGGGGAATTATGGAGAAGATGCGTTTTGGAAGATTTTAGGTAACAATGAATTATCTGTTGAGGAACGAGCTGATTTATTGTTGGGTGGTTCCGGTATAAATGAATAGTAAATATTTTGGCTCTAGTTACTGTAATGGTGGCTAGGGCATTTTTTTGTTCAAGTCCGTTTTAACGGTCATGATTTTCGCTATATTGTATATAAAGGAACCCTATATAAAGGAACCGACAAACATCAAAACAAAAGTATGGATTGTATGGA
>JAGAQX010000037.1 GCA_017622535.1 Lachnospiraceae bacterium
AAGGTCTTCTTCAACGCTACAAATGGATCTAACTCATTGGATAGTACCATATTACAAACATTTACCGAAAAACCACTAACTAAACCGACGCCCAATTCATTCTCCTTTACAGGAATTGCATTGGTACGGCTATTCACATTCCAGAACACAAGCTTTGGCATCTTGTAGCCATAGGCAGCAAAACGTCTTCTAATGTTCTCGAACAAAGTTACATTATTATGGCCATAAGTTACAGAATCAAACTCCATATCCGAGATAATTAACACCGTTTGTGGTAATTCCTCCTGATGTAAAGAGTTCTTCAATGCTGTCTGTAAAATCAACTCAAAAGTTGCCTCAATATTCGTATTCGAACAGTCATTATGTGAAAATGCTAATTCAAGCTTCTCTCTTAACGACTTGCAATTTGAAATATCCACATAAGAAGGATTGCTAGAGAACGTAATATACTTGTTATGATATGCACCCTGCATTCTCTCTGCAAAGTAAATGCCCAACGCATTGGACACATGCAATGCAGTGATATTGCCAACACCTACTGGACAAAGCATACTACCAGAACCATCCACCACACAAAGTACATTATCTGCGCCTTGTACTGTGTCCTCTAAATGATTCCACAATACCTCTAAGGACACATCCCTCTCACGAATCTTATAACTCCAGCCATGAATATCTATGTACTTCGCAACAATATCATGTGGCATTAACACACCTGCCTGAATCTTTTTCTCGTTATTTTCTACCGCATTCAAGAATGCATTTCTTCTCTCTGCATCATGCTGAAAAAACGCATTTCTATACAAAAGGTTTGCTCTAGATGGTACTGCCTCATAGGAAATGTCACCCCACTGGTTTGCACTCATCTGAACCTCAATTACCTTCAAATATGCTCTAAGCTCTGCTAACATCTGGCGATACTCCTTTGCAGTTAAGCCCATATATTGTTGAAGTTTCTTTGCCTGTTGTCTTGATTCTTCAGAAGATGTATTGTTACTTGGCATCCACTTTGCACACAAGGAAATGGACCTTTTCGCTAACATGGATTCCATATCTGCTTCTAACTGTCTTTTGATAAATGCAAGTACTTTTCCCTCTGCTGATGTGCCAAACAAACACAACAAATCATCAAATCTGCCGTATTCTGTCACCAATTCTATGATTTTATCTACATCTATTGCATCACTTTGAACCAAGTTCTGCAAAATAGCACGAAAGCTTCTTCTCTCGCCAAGTCCACCACGCACATCTCTTAAGAAAAACAACCACTTTAGCGCCAATATTTTATCTTCATGAAATGCTTTTGTGAAACGTCTTGCTATACTTTCCTCACTCTCATTACGAAGAGATGCAACTGCAAAATTCAAATCCATCAACGACTTACCAGTTGTTGTATAGGCAACAGCCCCATTTTCTGTATATGTAGTTCTATTGTTTAATACATTTCTTAACTGTTCCATAAATGCCATAATCATTTCCTCCCATACATTCCTACTAAAGTGTCCAATAGGAAAGCCCGATGCTATCTGGGTGTTTATGGTTAACAGCCATCTGAAAATTCCTATTTGCAGTACAAGCCTTTGTCAAGACTCCCCATTTTAAGAAGCATAAGTACTTCCTATTGGACTTTTGACTTAGGAACACCTGTCAAACGCACTAGGCAGGATTCGAACCTGCGACACCTAAATCCCTAAAGAACTTGCTGTTAAAGCCTTTGACAAGACTTCTTTTTCTAGTGCTCTACCCTTTGAGCTACTAAATGCGTATCTAACAGGTGTTTCCCTCGTCTGTAGTTAAGATACAACGTATGGTGAAAAATAGCATTTCAAAAAAGTTGCGAACTTACTTTAACTCGATTGTAAATGGTTCTCCAACCACTTGATAGTCATTACCCATATCTCCACTCTCTTCTGGATATTCAAGTGCATACAAACGTAATGTCAAACTAGTGGCTTCTTCTCGAATGTAATTTCCCTCATACGGATGTAGAACAAGCCAACCTCCATCCTCTCCATAATGTGTTAAATAAAATGCTATTTCATTTCCCAAATTATCCTGTCCCTTTAAATCAATAGCATAATTGAACCCAAAGGTTTCTGAATCGCAATAAATCTTTGGACCTACGGAATTGTAGGTATACTTTGTGAAACGAACCTTTTCACCATTTGGAAACTCATACTCCTCATTCAACGGAATTTCTATTGTATTACCACACAATTTTTCGTCATTCGCTACAAAATCCACCTCTCCGATTTTAGTAGATGAAATTCGAACTTCCTCATTTAAATCTATACTTCCAGCATAGAATACCAGCTGATAATAATTATTCTTTGTAACATCCACATCATCCAAGATAATTTTATCTGCCGAAATAATATTGTAGTCATCTACTCTTTCTGCACCTCCTGTTTTTCCGCCAAACACTTCCTTCCCATTTACATATACAGTTACATCAATCAATAAATCCCTCTCTTTTTCTGCTGTATCTATCTTCTCTGATGAAGTTGTTGTATAGGAAACCATCATAGTTTCCCCATCTAAGATAACATCATTTACAGTAATCGTAATTCCATCCTTCACTATCGTTTGATTTACTAATGTTTCATATAATGATAAATCATTTTCTATTCCTAACCATTCTTGTACATTACAAGTGAGCACCCTCATTTGTGCATAACTCTCCTCCTTGAACGGAGCTATCACTAATAAAGATACAAGCACCACCGCAGCTACATATCTTCCAACATATCTTTTCTTTTTCGTTTCCTTGTTCTGATTCTGCTTAAATGTTTTTTTCCAATGTTTCATTTCATCTGATGACACCTCTGCAATCTCATAGTCTTCCACCTGAATATCCATATCATTTAAAAGAGTATATATACTATCCTTCATAATTACCCTTCCTTTCCATATTCTTGCGAACCTTTCGCTTCGCTCTGGACAACCGGTTGTAAATCACCGATTTTTCCATGCCCATTGCCTCACTCACCTCATCCATGTCCTGCTCCTCAACATATAATCGATAGAACAGTTCTCTATCTTTCTCTTTCAGACAACATAGCAATTGCTCTGTCTCTTCAGAAATGAGTTGTTCTAATTCCAAACTAGGCTCACCTATTGCATCAACAATATGAACTACTTGATCGTCTATACATTCTTCCCACATCTCCTTGGAATGCTTTCTAAGTGCATCCAAAGCCTTCAATCTTGCAATTCCACCAATCCAATTGGCAAAGGAACTCTTTTCTGCCTGATAGGAAGAAATGTGATTCCACACCGCAAAAAATACTTCGTTGATGCAATCCTCCTCGTACTGTGTCAGGTTATACAAATGGCGGTGTATCACTGATTTCACCAATCCACCATAATGCAACATGACGTATTCTAAGGCTTTCTCATTTCCGTTATTCAATTGTTTAATAAAGTTTTTCTCTGTAATTTTCACTTTCGAGACCTCTTTCGTGTTTTTCTTACATCTTATATTCGCAAGAAAAGGAACATTTCTATCAAAAGTTAGAAAAAAGTTTCACTCATGGGCTGGCGCCCGGCTCGGCCTTTACTTGCTACAAGCCGACGAGCTCTCCATGCTTCGCATGTTTCGCTTCTGGGCTGGCGCCCAATCGGCATTCACTCGCTACAAGCCGACGAGCTCTCCATGCTTCGCATGTTTCGCTCATGGGCTGGCGCCCGGCTCAGCCTTTACTTGCTACAAGCCGACGAGCTCTCCTCGCTTCGCTCATGGGCTGGCGCCCGGCT
>JAGAQX010000260.1 GCA_017622535.1 Lachnospiraceae bacterium
AGCGGATACTGCTTTTGAGTGTAAGACGCTGAATGAATCCACTGCTATGCCGAAGCGTCTTGCTCCGGGACATGGAGCCTGTCCAGGTTGCGGAATTCCCGTTAATGTCAATATGCTAATGAGGGGAATCAAGGGAAATGTGGTAATTCTATTCCAGACCGGCTGTGGTATGGTAGTAACCACGGCTTATCCGAAGACCGCATTTAAGGTGCCATATGTGCATAACCTATTCCAAAATGGTGCAGCCACCTTATCAGGTTTGGTGGAAATGTTTAAACAAAAACAGAAGCGTGGAGAATATCCAGAGGGAGATATTACCTTTGTAATGGTGAGTGGAGATGGTGGAATGGATATCGGTATGGGTTCTGCCCTTGGAACTGCCATACGTGGTGCCAATCTGATTATATTTGAATACGATAATGGTGGCTATATGAACACTGGATATCAGTTATCTTATTCCACACCGATGGGTGCCAAGAGTTCCACATCCCATGTAGGAAATATGCAGTACGGTAAGACATTTTTCCACAAGGATTCCCCAATGCTTATGGCAGCTACCAATATGCCTTATGTGGCAACGGTAGCAGAGTCCAATCCTTTGGACTTCATGAAAAAAGCAGCAAAGGCACAAAAATATGCCAATGAGTGTGGCACGGCTTATGTGAAAGCAATATCTGCCTGTCCCCTTAATTGGAGTGACCCACCAAACAATGAACGAAGCGTTATTGCGGCCGCGGTGGATAGCTGTTATTTCCCATTGTTTGAAATCGAACAGGGGATTACCAGTCTAAGCTATGACCCTGAGAAGTCAAAGAAGAAAATACCGGTTTCTGATTGGCTTACCATGATGGGAAGAACCAAGCACCTAGGAAAAGAGGAGTATCGTAGCGTCGTGGAAAGTATTCAGGCAGAAGTGGACCGAAGATGGGAGCGCTTGAAGGCGAGAGCGGAGCATCCGTTGTTGTAGAAAGGAGAATGTGATTATGCAGTATGTATGTGATGTGTGTGGCTGGGTATATGATGAAGAAGTAGGATATGAGGAGCAGGGCATTGCACCAGGAACGAAATGGGAAGATGTTCCTGAGGATTTCCTTTGTCCCCTTTGTATGGTAGGGAAAGACCAGTTTAGTGAAGTGGGATAAAGGTTTTGAATTTGGTAAAAAACAATATTTATAATATGCTCTAGTATCATATGAATAAATAGATTACAAAAACAATTATGTAAATATGTTACGTAAATATATTATGTAAATAAATTATGTGAATTGATTATGTAAAAAGATTATCTGAATGAGTTATGTAAACAAGATGTACGAATGATTCATATGATCCAGTATATTAATTAAAAGAGAATTTTCTATAATAGCATAGAAAGTTCTCTTTTTTTCTTTGTTTTGTCACAAATGTGTGTTTTTGAGTGTTATGATTAGTGTAAGGACATGACACGTGTATGTAATTATGGAACAAGAGAGACAGGAGGTGGCTGCTTGGACAAGAAAAACAAAGAGCTTCATTTTATAGAACAGTGTTATACACTCTACGAACATAAGATGTATTACATTGCATATTCCATATTGCATGATGTGGGGATGTCAGAGGATGCGGTACAGGAAGCATTTATACGTCTCATGCGAAGTGGGAAAATCTTTGAAGATGCTTCGTCAGAAGAATGTCAAAGGTATCTATATACGATTATTAAAAATGTTTCTCTCAATCGTTACCGAAAAAACAAGAGAGATGCCGAATGGATGTATTTAGCAGATGAAGACACCATCCAGCAAGCACGTTCGGATACTGACGAAGAGATTTGTGGTATAGACATGGAGACAATGATAAATGAACTTCCTGAAAAATACGCAAAGGTTGTACATTTACTTGTTGTTGAGAATTTATCGGTTCGGGAAGTAGCAATTCGATTAGGGATTAGTGAACCGAATGTTCGGAAGCGGTTTGAACGGGCGAAAAAGATGATGAAGAAAAGGAGTGAGCAGAATGAAGAAGGAAGATTTATGTATCGAATCATTCATTCCTGAGTTTGAAGAATTTGTTTCAAATGAAGAAAAACATGAGTTTTCAAAAAGCTATAAGGATAAGAAAAAGAATATGTTAAAGGGATATCGAAAATCTATGTTGGTATCAAGAAGAAAGCAGTACGCAAGGGTGGCAGTATTTGTGGGTGTTCTAGTACTCGCTTCTCCATTTGCAGTAAATGCCGCAACGAATGGAGCGTTGTTTGATCGCATTTGGGGTAATGCAGGTAAGGAAGATATTGCATCCCATGATGAGATTCTTTATGATGCCGAAAAGGGCAAGGAGATTACAGTAACCTATCCTGCAAGAGATTATGTGGAAGTGGATGAGGAGCAGGCGAAGGAATTAATTGGAGACAATATGTCTTATGAGCCAATTGTGGAGCAGATTGGTGATACTACCTTGACCATTCTCTCTACTGTGTATGATGGCAACTCTGCTGTTGTGGAATTTACATTGGAGCGAGAAGGTGGAGTGAATGCCCTAAATTATTCTCAATTGGACAATGAGGCAAAGGGTGCTTGGTTTTCGGATGAGTCTACGTTTTGGTTTCAGTTTATGGATTGTGGAGAACATATTTATGTGGATTTAGAAAAATCAACAAATGAGAAATTGTATTGTTACGATTACTTGGTTGCTTTTGATGGAATTTCCATGTTGAATCTGGAGATTTTGGAATACCCAAATGGTAAAGGTAACTATGCAATTGACAAAGATGAGGATATCAAAACGAGACAAGTGCTAGTTCCACTAGGCGAAAAAGTGACATCTACCCAGTTTGTCAATGCTGATGGAGGAACTGTTATCATCTCTCCTATGTCCATGACAATTGACATGAAAACCGGACTTGGTCTAGAAGGAGATGAGGCTGGTGATCCTGGTAATATATACTACGTGAATATTCAGTACAAAGATGGTTCGTCCTATCTTGTAATGGATGATGTGGATTATAGTTACACAGAGGATGGTACAGAAATTCTGTTAAATAATCCAGACGTCATTGTAGATAACACCAGCTATGCATGTGGTACATTGGGACATGAATTAATTTTAGAATTCAATCGCTTGGTTTCCATCGGTATGATAGATACTATAACGGTGAATGAGGTGGCATATAAACTGAGCGAATAGTAGTTTTGTTGGGTGCGAATAATATTTGAATGAAAATTTAATTTGAGACAGGATAGATGAAGCGTAATTTCACTATCCTGTTTTTTTCGCTTGTGCATAGTTGGTACAAACTTTATAATATGGCTATAATAGAGATGAAAAATGAAGTAGCAGTGTTTTGTGGTATTTTTAAAAGAAGGAGAAATGAATCATGGAAAAGGTATTAATTACAGGTGGTAACAGAGGAATTGGTTTGGAATGTACCAAATTATTTGTGGAAAATGGATATGAGGTCATAGTGGTTGCAAGAAACTTTAGCGACTTTCCATACAAAGACCATACACAAGTACGAATGATAGAATTTGATGTGAGTAAGGTGGATGAAATCAAAGCGTTAGTAGAAGAGATTGGCTGCGTTGATATTTTACTAAACAATGCAGGAGTTATGAATTCGTTGCCTTATGATGCTTATCCAGAAGACAAGAAGGAAAATCTCATGAATGTAAATCTCTATGCACCAATCGAGTTCATTACCCATATGGCACCTTTGATGATGGAAAAGGAGAAGGGGCGTATTGTGACTGTTGCTTCGGTAGCGGGACAGATTGGACATCCAGACATCTGGTATGGAGTTTCCAAAGCAGGCGTGATTAACGCCACTAAGAGCTTTGCAAAAATTCTTGCACCAAAGGGTGTTGTTATCAATGCTGTGGCACCAGGACCAGTGGAGACAGATATGATGCATGTGATTCCAGAGGCGAGAAAGCAGGCAATTAAGAG
>JAGAQX010000261.1 GCA_017622535.1 Lachnospiraceae bacterium
GAGGCGTTCAGGGTATGGGAAAAGGACACCTTGAGGCAAGATATGACATTGTTACTAAATTTATCGAAAGTACCTCTGTGAAAGCTGGTGGAACGATTAATACAGGATCTAGCTTGCATTCTGATTTAACTGCTGGCGATAAGGTGATTGTCAGTGGCCGAAAGGGTTTCTTGATTGGAGGAACCATTTCAGCAGGCAAAAGAATTGAAGCTAGTGTGTTTGGTAATAAAATGAATACATCTACTACATTGAAGGTTGGTGTGGAGCCAGAGGTTATGGAGCGATACAAAGAGCTTACGACTTTAATTAAAGAACAACAAGATGAACTGATGCAACATAAGCAGGTACTAGAAACTCTGAAGAAAAAGATGGCAGAAGGGTTCAAGTTGTTGCCGAATCAGCTAGTAATGGCAAAAGAATCAGGTGAAGCTTTGAAAAATCTTAATGAATCGCTAGAAAAAGAGTCGGCAGAATATATGCTTCTCAAAAAGGAAATAGAAGAAAATACAGGTGGAAAGATAGTGGTTAATCATACTGTTTTTCCTGGTGTATGTATCTGCATTTCAAATCGAATTTATCATGTAAAGGATATTCGCAGTCGTTGTCAATTTAGAGCAGATGGTGCAGATGTTGTTAGTATACCAATTTAGATCAACGTTGTGAGTATATGAAATATGATTATATAATAGCTTTATCCAATTAATAATTGGATTGATGATTGAATAATGGAGGTGTTACAATGATACGTCCGATAGAGATGCAAATGCTTTTGCCACGAACAGAATCAGTCGGTAATACGCAACAATTTGAGAACCAACGTGTTGTGAATGAGAATTCTTTTGCAGCAAATCAGGTTGCAAAGGAGGTACAACACAATAGTGAAACAGTCATTCCTAAGGATGCGAACGAATTTGCAGAATACAAGTACGATGCAAAAGAAGAGGGAAATGGTACCTATCAGAATCCTAGAAAACAAAAACGTAAACTTAAGGAAGATGATTTGGAAGAGGATGAAAATGCAATAACTTCCAATCATACAGATGATAAACAACCAAGAATTAACATTCAGATATAGAATAGGAGTTTGACATGACAATTACAGTGGTAGTAATGATTATAATTGGAGTTATAATTTGTATAGCAAGTTTCTTTGTTTCAGAGAAGTTAAGCAGCAAAGGGGATAATCTTCATTTAGATTTGATGATGGTTGATGATGATTATGAGTTTTCTGAACGAGAGTTACGTATTATCAGACGTAAGATAGAGGATGTAATTGCGAATCAAGCAAAAGATATTCTGTATGAGACAAATGAATCCTTATCCAACATGGCGAATGAAAAGACAATGGCTTTAGGTGATTATGCTGTAGCTGTTTGTGAACAGATTGAAAAAAATCACAAGGAAGTTATGTTTTTGTATAGCATGCTAGATGATAAACAAAAGGAAATTATGAAGACGGTTCGCATTTGTAATGATGCAAATAAGGAAGCGAAGGATTTGTTATCTGATGTGAAAAAGTATGATGCGCAACGTATCAATAATACAGTTACGGTGTCTCGTCCGTCTGCGTTGGATCAATTGACAGCATTATCACAAAAGCGACAAGAAGTGAATGAAAACACAGGGAATATATTAAATGAGCATACAAATGCAAACAAAAGTGATGTGGATAAAACTGAAGCTGCAACGCTAACAGCCCATGAAATGAATGCAACTTCATTAGAAAATAAAGAAACGTTGGATGATACATCAGACAACATGAATGCTTCAATGAATGACACAATGGATGAATTGTTAGATACTGATTTAGAGAGTGTGGAAGATGTTTTTGCTGAACTAGATCAAACAGATATTGATTTTGATGAAGTTTTAGAGGATGAGTTTAAAGAAAATGAGAATTCCAATGATATCATTTTAGAAATGTATCGTAATGGAAATGGTGTTCTTGAAATTGCCAAACAATTAGGTTTGGGCGTTGGAGAAGTGAAGCTAGTAATTGATTTGTATCAAGGAGCATAAAGTATGAAATTCAAATATTTTTTGAGAGGATTAGGGACTGGGATTATATTTACGTCGATTATTTGTCTTATGGCATTTCAAAATGGGGACTCTAGGAATATTTCAGATAAAGAGATAATTGAACGAGCAAAAGAGCTTGGTTTGGTTGAAAAAAAGGAAACAGTAAAAGATGTATTTGCATCTGAGAAGTCTTCTGAAGAAATGACGGAAAAGAAGATGACGGAAGAACAGAAAGAGTCGGAAGAGAACACGACTAAAGAAAAAATGTCGAAAGAGAAAACGACGGAAGAAAAAACGACAGAAGAAAAAAGCACTGAAAAGAAAACGACTGAAAAAAAGACCACCGAAGAGAAGACTACTGAGAAGAATACAACAGAACAGAGCACTACTGAGGCGAAAGATAAGACGGTTACCATTACCATTAAAGGCGGTTCCACATCTTTTCCGGTATGTCAGAAGCTACAAGAGCTTGGCGTAATAAAGGATGCCACGGACTTTGATAATTATTTAATTAAGAATGGTTATGCGAATCGTATTCGTGTTGGTACCCATACATTAACCATAGGTATGAGTTATGAAGAGATTGCAATTGCTATCTCCGATCCAATGTAAAGTTTAAGTGTGAGAATGGATTTTTGTGGTTCATTCTCATTTCTTTTGAAAAAACTAGTAAAAATATAAAAAAAACCTTGTGGTATTGGAATTCCTATGCTATAATACCACTCGGTAAAAAATAATACACAGCGGTGAATTTCTAAATTGGTGC
>JAGAQX010000262.1 GCA_017622535.1 Lachnospiraceae bacterium
CATGATTAGTGCAAACAATGTGACGTTGAGATTTGGTAAAAAGGCCTTGTTTGAGGATGTAAATATCAAATTTACAGAGGGGAATTGCTATGGTTTAATTGGTGCTAATGGTGCTGGTAAGTCTACATTCTTAAAGATTTTATCTGGCGAAATCGAGACAACTAAGGGTGATGTTGTGATGAATGCAGGGGAGAGACTTTCTGTATTGCAGCAGGATCACTTTAAATACAATGACTATACAGTATTAGATACTGTTATTATGGGCAACAAGCGTCTTTATGATGTAATGAAAGAAAAGGAAGAGATTTATGCAAAACCGGATTTCTCTGACGAAGATGGTGCAAAGGTTGCTGATTTGGAAGCTGAATTTGCCGAGATGAATGGATGGGAAGCAGAGTCAGATGCTGCAACTCTTTTGAATGGGTTAGGCATTGAGACAGAGCACCATTACAAAATGATGGCAGAGTTAGAGGACACCTACAAGGTTAAGGTTTTACTTGCACAGGCGTTGTTCGGAAATCCGGATGTATTGCTCTTGGATGAGCCTACCAACCACTTGGATTTAGAAGCGATTGGTTGGTTGGAAGAGTTCTTGATTAATTTTGATAACACAGTAATCGTTGTATCTCATGACCGTTACTTCTTAAATAAGGTATGTACACATATTGCAGATATTGATTATGGCAAAATTCAGCTTTATGCTGGTAACTATGATTTTTGGTATGAGTCTAGTCAGTTGATGATTAAGCAGATGAAGGAAGCAAACAAGAAAAAAGAAGAGAAGATCAAAGAGCTACAGGAATTTATTCAGCGCTTCTCTGCAAATGCTTCTAAGTCAAAGCAGGCCACGTCTAGAAAGCGTGCATTGGAGAAGATTGAGTTAGATGAGATGCGTCCTTCTAGCCGTAAGTATCCTTATATTGACTTTCGTCCAAATCGTGAGATTGGCAATGAAGTGTTGACGGTAGAGAACATTTCTAAGACGGTAGATGGTGAGAAGATTTTAGATAATATTTCATTTACAATTGGAAGAGAAGACAAGGTGGCATTTGTTGGACCAAACACTCTTGCGACAACAATGTTGTTTAAAATATTAGCTGGTGAAGAGGAGCCAGATGAGGGAACCTACAAATGGGGTGTTACCACATCTCAGGGTTATTTCCCTAAGGATAACACGAAGGAATTTGACAATGATTTGACAATCGTAGACTGGTTGACGCAGTTCTCGGAGGAAAAGGATGCAACTTATGTAAGAGGGTTCCTTGGAAGAATGTTGTTTGCGGGTGATGATGGTGTTAAGAAGGTTCGTGTATTATCCGGTGGAGAGAAGGTTCGCTGTCTTCTTTCTAAAATGATGATTATGGGCTCAAACGTATTGGTATTAGATGAGCCGACAAACCATTTGGATATGGAGTCGATTACGGCATTGAATAATGGTTTGATTAAGTTCTCCGGCGTAGTATTGTTCTCATCTCAGGATCATCAGTTCATTCAGACTACTGCAAATCGTATTATGGAGATTACAGCCACTGGATTGATTGACAAGATGACCACATATGATGAGTATTTGGAAAGCGATGAGCTTGCAAGAAAGCGTCAGGTTATGAATATGACCACATCGGACAACGAATAAGGGTGTTGTTGGCTATATTGTATATTGTGTTTTGTCGCATTTTTGTTCAAAATGTAGGGTATTTGTTACAATCTGCATAATATATGGTCTCAATATGGTGAATTGCATGGCAGATTTACCGAAAAAAGTTAAAAAAAAGACTTGCAAAATTGTTCAAAATGATATATATTATAGTAACAGCACAAACGTGCTGCGGCATTTATTTTATGTGCATTCATAATAAGTAACATAAATGCAAAACAATTTTTAATCTCAAAGGGAGGAAAAAGACGTATGAAGAAGAAAATCGTAAGCGGTTTGCTTGCAACAACTATGGTAGCTAGCTTATTATTTGGTTGTGGCGGCGCAGAGTCAACAGAGGCTCCAGCAGCTACAGAAGCAGCAACAGAAGCAGCAACAGAAGCAGCAGCTGATGACACAACAGAGGCAGCTGAGGAAGTAGTAGTAGAGGATACTGGTAAAGTATTGAACATCTACTGCTGGAATGAGGAGTTCAAGACTCGTGTAACTGATCACTATCCAGGTTACGAAGAGGTTGATGCTACAAATGGTAAGATTGGTGACATCGAAGTTAAGTGGAACATTACTCCTAACCAGGATAATGCTTACCAGAACAACTTAGATGAGACTTTATTAAAGCAGGCAGACGCTGCAGCTGATGACAAGATTGATATGTTCTTAGTTGAAGCTGACTATGCTTTGAAGTATGTTGATTCTGATTACACAATGGCTATCGCTGATTTAGGTATCACAGATGCTGACTTAGCTGAGCAGTATCAGTATACAAAGGATATCGTTACAGATGGTAATGGTGTATTGAAGGGTCTTTCTTGGCAGGGATGTCCTGGTGTTCTTTTCTACAACAGAGAGATCGCTAAGGATGTTTTAGGTTCTGATGATCCTGCTGAGGTTCAGAAGGCAGTTGCAGACTGGGCTACATTCAACAAGACAGCAGCTGACATGCAGGCTAAGGGTTATAGCATGATTTCTTCAGTTAATGACTCTTACCGTGTATACTCTAACAACGTTACTTCTAAGTGGGTTGTAGATGGCAAGGTTAACATCGACGACAACATCATGGCTTGGGTTGATGACTCTAAGGCATTAGTTGACGCTGGTGCAACAAAGACACATGATTTATGGTCAGATGACTGGAGCAAGGGCTTCTTCCCAGAAGGAAAAGTATTTGCTTACTTCGGACCAGCTTGGTTAGTAAACTTCTCTATGTCAGCTGACGTAGAAGGATCTGTTGGTTACAACGGTGGATGGGGTGCTACAGAAGGACCTCAGGGCTTCTACTGGGGTGGTACTTGGATCTGTGCTGCAACAGGAACAGATAACATGGGTACTATCAAGGACATCATGTTAAAGTTAACATGTGACGCTGATATCATGAAGGGTATCGTAGAGAAGGATGATGACTTCGTTAACAACAAGGGTGCTATGGAAGCTATGGCTGCTTCTGATTACTCAAGCAAGATCTTAGGTGGACAGAATCCACTTGGAATCTACAGCAACGGTGTATCTTCTCTTGACTTAAGCAACATTTCAGCTTACGATCAGGGATGTAACGAAGAGTTCCAGAAGGCTATGAAGAACTACTTTGACGGTAACGCTACAAAGGATGAGGCTATTGCAGCATTCAAGAAGGCTATCGTTGAGAAGTATCCAGAGTTAACAGCAGAATAATATTTAGTATCTATTAGGTATTAGATTAATTATGAATGCAATGGCCGTGCCTGCCATAGCTTGGCGGGCATGGCTATATTAATGTCGATGAATTACAAAGCGAAGCAAAACGGTGACAATGTGTGCAGAGTTGACAGCAGGTTTGCACAATTTACGACGGGTTGATTTGCTGTGAGCTCTGTAATATAAGAAATATTATAAAGGGGGCAAATGCTATGAAGAAAAATGGAAACGTAGTCCGTTTTAATCGTTGGGGCTACATCTTTTTGATACCATTTATCGTTGTATATTTGATTTTTAGTATCGTTCCATTAGTAAGCACAATTTATTACAGCTTCTTTGAGAACTTTATGTCAGGTTTGAAACAGATCGGACCTAACTTTATTGGTTTAGAGAACTACAAAGCTTTGTTGACCGGTGGAGATATGTTTACATACCTTGGTAACACATTACTTCTTTGGATTATGTGTTTTATTCCACAGATCGTATTGTCTTTGATTTTAGGTTATTGGTTCTCTGACTCACGTATGAATTTGAAAGCAGCTCCGTTCTTTAAGACGGTTATTTATATGCCTAACTTGATTATGGCATCTGCGTTCTCAATGTTATTCTTTACATTGTTTGCAGATTCTGGTCCAATTAACTCTTTATTAGTTTCAATTGGAATTTTTGATGAACCATATAGCTTTATGTCTCATATTGCAAGTACACGTATCTTAGTTGCAGTAATGAACTTGATTATGTGGTTTGGTAATACAACCATTCTTTTGATGGCTGGTATGATGGGTATTGATGGTGAGTTGTTTGAGGCTGCACAGGTGGATGGTGCTACATCTACTCAGGTATTCTTCAAGATTACATTACCATTACTTCGTCCAATCTTAGTCTACGTTATGATTACATCATTAATCGGTGGTTTGCAGTTATTCGACGTACCTCAGATCTTAACAAACGGTACTGGTGACCCAATGCGTTCTTCTATGACATTGATTATGTTCTTGAACAAGCACTTGTATAGCAAGAACTATGGTATGTCTGGTGCATTGTCAGTTTACATGCTTATTGTTACGGCAATCCTTAGCTTTATTGTATTCCGTATCAATAACTATGGTGCAGATGATAGGAGGTAAGAACTATGCAAGGTAAAGATTTAGATAAAGGTTTAGGAATCAAGACAAGACGTACGATTGCATATGTTGTATTAGGCATCGTTACATTCTTCTGTCTTTGCTGGTTCTACATTTTATTTATTAATGCTACACGTTCACATGGTGAGTTAGCAGAAGGTTTTACAGCTATTCCAAGTACTCATTTGTTTGAGAACTTTGCAAACTTGCAGGCAGGTACATTACCTATTTGGAATGGTATGATTAACAGTATTATTATTGCTGGTTTAACAGCAGCATTAAGTGTATATTTCTCAGCTATGACAGCTTTTGCGCTTCATGCATATGAGTTTAAGTTGAGAAAGCCAATCTTTACATTTATCTTGATGGTAATGATGATTCCTACACAGGTTACTGCTTTAGGTTTCGTTCGTTTGATGGATAATATGCACTTAAAGGATACATTCATTCCATTGATTGTTCCTGGTATTGCAGCTCCTGCTGTATTCTTCTACATGAAGCAGTACATGGAGGGAAGTTTACCACTTTCATTGTTAGAGGCTGCTCGTATTGATGGTTCTGGTGAGTTCCGTACATTCAATACAATCGTAATGCCTTTGATGAAGCCAGCTGTTGCTGTACAGGCAATTTTCGCATTTACAACAAGCTGGAATAACTACTTCACACCTGCATTGATTTTAGAGACAGACAAGAAGAAGACTCTTCCAATCTTAATCGCTCAGTTGCGTGCAGCTGACTGGTTAAAGTTCGATATGGGTCAGGTATACGTTATGATTGCATTCTCTATTTTCCCTGTAATCGTGGTATACATTATCTTATCTAAGTACATCGTTGGTGGTGTAGCTCTTGGATCAGTTAAGGGTTGATTGTATTATTATAAGTTTATAATAAGAATTAACATAAAAGCGGTTGGTATGAATACCAACCGCTTTTTTTATCTTTTAAGCGTTCTGTTTAATGTGATTATTACAATTGAGATTGGAGAATATAGATTTATTAAAATTAGACATGTATATAGTGTGTCTTAGAGATAATTGTGAGACAATCAAAAATGAAAGAGAGGAGTATGTTAACAATCACCATAAGCAGGTACATCTGAGTCCGTCGGTACTTAGGTTGCGTATTTTGCAACCTTATGTACCGCTACGCACTCAGAGTAGTGAAAACGTACCTGCGATGGTTTGTTAGCATACTCCTCTGATTAAATCAAATATTTGTCTCACAATTATCGAGTGATTCTATAAATACATATCCGCCAACTTCTGGAATACAGGAATAGAACGCTGTACCTTCTCTGTTGGGATACAATAGCTAATACGGAAATGTCCCGGTACTCCAAAGGAATTACTTGGAACTAATAGCAAATCCAATTTCTTCGCCTTGTTTGAGAAAGCAATAGCATCCTCCTCTAATGCCTTAGGGAACATGTAGAAGGTTCCGCCTGGCTCTACAATATCGAAGCCCATCTTTGTTAACTCGGTATATAAAATATTCTTGTTTGTTTCGTAAACTGATAAATCTGCAGTATCATATAATGCTTTTGATACTGCTAGCTGAATAATACTTGGAGGACAGTTGTGTCCAATTCCACGGGAAATCTGTCCAAACATATCAACTAATAATGCGGAATCTTCGCATGCAGGATTCACAGCAATATAACCGATACGCTCACCAGGAAGTGATAATGATTTACTGAATGAATAGCATGTAATTGTATTGTTATAATGTGATGCAATAAATGGGGAGTCGACACCATTAAATACAATTTCGCGATATGGTTCATCGGAAATAATGTAAATTGGATGACCGAATTCTTCTTCCTTCTCTGTTAAAATCATTGCTAATTTCTTGATTGTTTCCGTTGAATATACGATACCAGAAGGATTGTTTGGAGTATTTATCAACACAGCCATTACTTTCTCGTTTAACATATCCACAAAGGCATCGAAATTGATTTGGAATGTATTGATATCTGCAGGAACCACCTTTAAAACAGCACCAGTAGAATTGATATATGGCATATATTCTGGGAAAAATGGAGCAAATGTCAAAATCTCATCGCCAGGAGTTGTAACCGCTCTTGCAGCATGGGCAATAGCGCCAGCGGCACCACTTACCATAAAGATATCTTGTTTTTGATAATTCATATCAAAACGGTCATTGAGTGATGTTGCTACTGCTTCTCTTACAGAATCGATACCAAGACTTGGTGAATATCCGTGTAAAGTTACAGGGTTTTCGGACTGTAATAAGCGAATCATCTCATTTGTAAATGACTCTGGTGCAGGAACGGATGGATTACCTAAGCTGTAATCAAATACATTTTCATATCCAATTTCCTTTGCGCGCTCGCTACCATAGGAAAAAAGTTCACGGATTACGGATTTCATTCCGCACATGTCGATATAATTTTGATTTAACATAGTCTTATTATAACCTCTTTCTGTTTTGATGGATTGTATCCAATACACTATATGTACCGTGTGATAAGTGTATTTTATATACAAATCTGTAGTATATCTTAGCAAAACTTTAAATGGCTTGCAATCCTTTTATAGATAGGATAAAATGCTTTTTAGAAAAAAGAAAAGGAAATGACAGATATGGAACAAGAAAGAGTTGTTTTGTGTGCGTCTTCAAAATATGAAGAGAAATATTATTTAAATCCAGATTTCGAGGGTCTACCTCAAGCAATTAAGGATGAATTGCAGGCAATGTGTGTGCTATTTGTAGAGGATATTGGGGGCATTTTAACATTGGAATATGATGAGGAAGCAAATTTGCAATTTGTAACCATGAGTGATGATGGAGATTTGCTCTATGATGAGATTGGAAGCGTATTGAAGATAAAGCAGCTTCAGCAGACGAAGCAGGAGCTTTTAGAAAGCTTAGAGTTATATTACAGGGTATTCTTTTTAGGCGAGAGCATGGAATGATAATTGGTGATTTTAACGTATAGAAAAGAGGGCTGACGATGTTATTAGCGATTGATATTGGAAATACAAACATAACGATTGGTTTGTTTGATCGGGACGAGATTGTGGGAACATTTCGTATGACTACAAAGATTCCAAGAACCTCGGATGAGTATGGAACCTTTTTATACAACCTTTTACATAGTAAGGGTATGAAGCGTGAAGATGTGGATGCGGCAATTATGGCATCCGTTGTACCAGATGTGAATCACCATATTATTAATGGCTTGATTAAGTATTTTAATGTAAATCCAATTTTGGTAGGGCCTGGAATTAAAACCGGAATTAAAATTGCTATTCCGAATCCGAAGGAGGTTGGTGCAGACCGTATTGTGGATGCTGTGGCGGCCTATGAGATTTACGGTGGTCCGGTTTTGGTTATCGATTATGGAACTGCAACGACCCACGACTTGGTGTTAGGGGATGCGACTCTTGTAGGTGGTGTTACATCACCAGGTATCCGTATTGCTGCTCATGCGTTGTGGCAGGATGCTGCGAAGCTTCCAAAGATTGAGATTTTGAAGCCAGATCAGATTCTTGGTAAAGATACTATTTCTTCTATGCAGTCTGGATTGGTGTATGGTCACATTGGGCAGACGGAGTATATTGTGCGTAAGATTCAAGAAGAGGCACAATTAGAAGAGATGAAAGTAGTTGCTACAGGTGGTCTAGGTAAGATTATTAGCGATGCGACGGATTGTATTGATATTTATGATCCGAATTTAACCTTGAAAGGACTGCAGATTTTATATAATAAGCAACAGTAGTATGTTTTAGTAAAACAGGTAAATGAGTGAATAGATTTAACTAGAGATTGGTGATAAGTAACTGCTTCCTGTTTGTAGTAATCTGTTCAAAATCAAAATAAGGAATTTAGATATGTCCAGAAAAGAAATGATCGATTTACACAACAAATTAATATTGGCTCCTATGGCAGGTGTGACAGACCTGCCATTTCGATTGTTATGTAAGGAACAGGGATGTGATATTTTATATACGGAGATGGTGAGTGCTAAAGCGATTTTCTACAAGAATCGCAATACGGAACCATTGATGCAATACGAGGATATGGAGCACCCAATTGGTTTGCAGTTGTTCGG
>JAGAQX010000263.1 GCA_017622535.1 Lachnospiraceae bacterium
ATTCGCATGAAGGGAATGAATGGAACGGATGCGTTAGCAGAATTAGTAAAAGAATACCCGGATGCAAAGGTATTATTTCTTACCACCTTTGTGGATGATGAATACATCGTAAAAGCCCTTGAATTGGGCGCGAAAGGATACATCGTGAAACAGAATTACGAGAATATCATACCAGCCCTGAAAGCTGTCCACTCGGGACAGAATGTATATGGTACTGAAGTAATGGAAAAGATTCCAGATTTAATGAAAAATGGAGATTCCTTTGATTATTCCGCATATGAGATCTCCGAGAAAGAATATGAGATTATCACACTTGTTGCAGATGGTTTGAGTAACAAAGAGATTGCATCGAATCTATATTTGAGTGAAGGAACTGTCAGAAATTACTTAAGCTCCATTTTGGAAAAATTGGAGTTGCGAGACAGAACACAGTTAGCGGTGTTCTATTATCAGCATAAATAAAACGTCCCAAGACCAACTCATTACGAATGAGTTGGTCTTGGTTTTTATATTTCAATTCGTTTAATCGCAATCGTTCTGAACTAAACATGCTGCCCCAATAATTCCAGCATCATTTCCAAGCTTTGAGGTAACTATCTCTGCTACTTCTCCATGCTCACCGCCGAAGCACATGACATTCACTTTTTCTTGCACTGGCTTTGTGAGATTCTCTTTCTGTGCAGATACACCTCCGCCAAGAATCACCTTCTCCGGACGGAAAATATTAATCATATTGGCAATTCCAATTGCAAGATATTCTTCATACATATCTATGACTTGTAATGCAGTTTCATCTCCCTGTCCCGCTGCCTCAAACGGAATAATACCATTCATGTTTTCCAAATCATTCTGACACATTGCATTCATTACAGATTCTGGATTTTTCATCGCTGCATTTCTTGCCATACGTAGCAATGCCGTCGCAGAAGAATATGTTTCAAAACAGCCCTTTCGCCCACAGGTACAAAGCTCTCCACCTGCCTGAATCACCATATGCCCTAATTCCATACCACCCTTTAGTGAACCATGGAATATCTTTCCATTCTGAATAACACCACCACCAACACCGGTTCCAAGGGTAATGAGTACCGCGCTCTGTGTACCTTTCGCTGCACCTGCTTTTACTTCCCCAAGTGCTGCTGCATCTGCATCATTGGCAATTGCCATTGGTACAGGAAATGCTTCCTGCATCTGTCTAATAATCGGCACATTCTCCCAGTGATAGTTGTTGGAATATAGAATCACTCCATTTACATCATCTACAGTTCCCGGACTATCCAATCCAATTCCTTCTAAATCTTCTGTTGTCAATTCATGCTTTTGTAATAATTCACTTACAGTATCTATCATATCCTGAATCATCTCTGCTGGTGGAACATCCAATCTGGTTGGAATCACCATCTTATCCACAATCTCATTATTCTGATTGACCAAGCCAAATTTTACAGACATTCCGCCCATGTCTATTCCTATGCGCATTGTTTTAACTCTCCCTTAATATAAAATGACAGGTGATTACAATACATAACCATCTGTCATTCATTATACCCTTATACCACTTGTTTTTCTAGACCGAAGCTTATTCTTTAATCATTTTTATAGTTCCGTAAGACTCCTTTTCAAACACGTCTCTTAGACGAATCGTAAGTTCCTCCGGTAATGAAGTCTTCTCATAATTGCGTACCTCCTTAAAACTACCATCTTCCAACATTTCTGTCCATCCTGCATTATTTAATGTGGCCTCTAATTCATCTCCATCATCACCTAGTATCTGAAATGCTATATCATCATTTCTCTTAATATCCTCTTTAGACAATCCATCTGCATAATGATAAAGAAATTCCACATGGATTTCCAACTCTGTCTCAGTAATCAAAACATCATCTAAAATGATCCCCAAAGCCTTCGCCGCCTGAATATCAGTAAGTACATAAGATAACGTGGTTTGCGAACCGGTAGCTTCCATCTGGAAAGTGAAAGAATCCCTAATCATCTCTTCGTCACTTTCGATATGTAATGGATATACACAGGTATCACAAGTAAACTCTGTTTGAGCTGTGCCTACACCATTATATCCTGATATAATATATACTGCTGTGCCATCATCCTCTAGTCTATAATCATAGGATTGAGAACCTCCACCAATATCAACATACACACTTGCATGCAACAACTCTTTGCCTTGCAACTGCGCATACTCCGCAATGGACATTCCTGAAACACCCTCGATTTGCAAATCCTCTACCGGATCCCCTTCTTCGGACCACTGTGGGATTAACATATACTTCTCGTCTGTTGGTTTCGCTTCGATTACAAAATAGATTTGATTCACGTCATACAAATACTCACGAATCTTAAAATCTACCAATGAGCTTTCTTCATTTGCTAATTGTTCCTGCTCCACATTATCGACAATCATCGTGGCTGCTTCCTGCGGTATGTTGTTCTCTCTCTGATTAAAATAATCCATAAGGCCAAAATGTTTCACCGCCGCAGCTACTGGTGTACCCACGGACAAAATGATAACCAACGCAATTACTGCCGCTTTCACATTTCTAATTCCTGTATGCTTCTGCTTGCTCTCTGCTTTTCTTTGCTGAATCTGTAAAAAAGCCTGTCCTGCCTTATCACTTACCACTTCTGGTAGCTCCACTTCTTCCTTCAATATATTCTGAATTCGATCTTCAAACTGACTCATAATAAACCTCCGTTTCCAGTTGTAATATTATCGTTTTTTTCAATCAACCAACACATTACAAAACTTATAGTACCTGACGCAAGGCTGTGGTCTGATATTCACTCACTTCTAATTCCTTACGCAATTGTTGTCTACCTCTTCGAAGTCTTGTTAACACTGTGTTTGTATTTAAACCTAACACCTTACCAATTTCCTTTGCAGACAAACCATCGTAATAATGCATTAAGATAACAATACTGTACTTTTCTTCAATAGAATTCAAAAGTTCCTTCCACTCACAACATTCAAACTGTTGGTCCAATTCTCCCTCTAACGCTACCACTTCTATATCCTCAAAATACTGTCGTTTTCGGATTATATCATTACATTTGTTAATCAACACTCTGGTCATCCATGTTTTAAAATACTTTGGGTTGCGTAAGGTATCTAGATTTTCATAACACGCAAGTATAGTATCTTGAATTGCATCTGCAATATCCATATCATTTTTTAGATATACCCATGCTGTCTTATACATACTTTGCATATTCTGTTCCATTAACTCAGTAAATGCATCTGCATCCCCTTTCATAGCCTTTTTTATAAGCTGATTCAACGTTACATCTCCCTTCTAGATACAAACATGATATCTTTTTTCTTGTGACTCATCTCACATACAAATCACAAGGCTTCTGCATCAAAGCATATAAACCGGTTTTATTGCTTGTTACATCTATTAGACGTGTCAGCTACGGAAATTATTTCATATTTTTTCTATTAAAACAAAAATTTGAGAACAGAAACTTTTTACCATTTGTGTTCTCAAACATTTTACGAGATTTTATTCATACTTACAAACATTTCTACTATTATCATGATACAACAAAGGAAGAGTACTCGACTCTTCCTTTCAAACACTTTATTTCACCTGCAATTGAATTGGCTTATCCAACTTCTTTGTTTCCTGCTTTCCCCATCTAAATACATACTCGCCCTCTTTAAAATAAGGAATACTTTCGACATGAATCCAATACCCTTCTTCCGTATCTTTTTCCATGGAAATTGTCTCAGCGTAATCTCCAGTTTCCACATTGTACAATTCATAAAAATAACCCAAATCATCATTCGAGAATACTCTAAACTGAATCGTCAAAGTCTTATCCTCATCTAACTCCATTCCTAACAACTCAATTTCCTCCGGTAAGCCACCCACGCTCTTCGTTTCGTAAGAAACATCCTGTTCTGGTGAAGTTCCATAATCCCATGACACTCCACGAATCTCAAGTTGAAGCGAAACGTTCTCATCAAAATAACTACTAGCAAAACCTATAGCTGTTCCAATTACGCCCGTTTCATCTTCAATATACATATCTGACTCTTGCATTTTTTCATACTCATTTCCTTTATCATCCTTCAAAATAACATCAATATCCATGAGTTCATAAATATTGTTTGAATCTTCGCTATAATATAACCTTGTCATAGTCGGATATACTTCTATCTTTTCAAACAAAATTCTCTGTCCATCTAGTTTTATTTCCTCTTGAATGTCATAAACGATTGGCTCCACAAAGAAAACATTGTCTAGCTGGATTTCATATGTAGCAGTAGCTTCAGGTTGCTGGATAAACCCACCTTCTTCAGTCGGATATCCATCTTCCCAAGTTTTACCAAAATCGATTACCATTTGAATCGATTCAGGTAACATATCTTCTTTAAGTTCATCTAAAAACGTGATTCGCAATTCATATAAGTCCTTTATATCCGTCTCATACGAATTGGCAGACCATATTGATACTATTGGTGATTCATCATCACAAAAAACATTCGCAAAGTGATGGTATTCTGCACCTTTATATGGTACATCGGTTTTATAAAAAATCGATATATGTGTTTTATCCGCCACCACATAATACACCTTAGAATAATGTCCATCCTTCATTATTTGCTCTTCCCCAATATATTGTGCGTACTCATTCTCTAGACACGCTTTCATACTCTCATCAACGGTAACAAGCTGCACCAATTCCTTCAATCCAACTACATCATTCATTGCCACAGCTACACCTGGGAATGCATTGACTACTCCGACAAATGCTAGTACAAATGCTGCCGCTACCGATGTAGCAATCCATATCCAACTATGCTTTTTCTTTTTTCCAAAAGTAATATCTTCCGACAAAGACTCATCTATGTACTGATCTTCGATTACTTCCATTTTTTCAAACAATTCTATTCCTGTCATACCTGAATCCCTCCTTCTTTTAAGTATTCCTGAAACTTATTTCTTGTTCGAAGTAAGCGCATCTTCACTGCACTTTCCTTCAAACCAGACCACGTTACCAAATCCTGAATGGATTCACCCTGCCAATATCTTCTGACAAACAGCATTCGCTCTTTAGACTCCAACTCACTTAAAAATCCATTCACCAAGTCTTGAAACTCTACTTCGTCATATGCATCCTTACCATCTGCAAACATGCTCTCCAACTCATCGAAAATCAATGGTAAATCTGTGCCTTTTCCTCTTGCTTTTTCCTTTCTGTAAACATCAATTGCCAAATTACGAACCACTCTTGCAGCAAAATTTTTCAATGACTCAGGACGCTCTGGTGGTATGATAGACCATAACTTCATATAGGTATCATTTACACACTCTTCCGCATCCTCCATAGAACCTGCGATATTTTTTGCAATGTGAAGCAGTAAATGATGATACATCTGCTGCACTTCCTCTAACGCCGTCTTATCTCGGTTCCAAAACAACTCGATAATCTGATTATCCTTCATTGTATCTTCCTCCTTTCCCCTTTGTAAGTCGACCTTACATCTATTATGACGTAGCCGGAGGGACTTGCGTCACATAGAAAAAGCAGATAATTTCATTTATCTGCTTTTCATCTCTCTTTTCCATTCTGATTAATACATGCTATCTCATCGTCTCTAACCCTGATACTAGGTTTCTCATTTCCTGCTTTGAACCAACATTTCTAGATTGCTGAATAAAGTCCTGCTGCTGTTGTTCATTCAAATTTCCAAAACGTTCCATAGCATATAGATTCTCAGCTAATGCCATACTGAGTCCCACTGGAATTTCATCATTATTAAATATGTTCATCTTCATCACCTCGAAGATAGTATGTGCATATTAAGTCCTGTTAATCTTCATTACAGCTACTTCATAAATGGTAATTACTAACAGAACAATAAAATTTCTGCATTACACTATTGGGCATCTACAAAAGAACCCCGCAAATGTTATTTGACATTTGCGAGGTTGAATCATATTTATTCCTCAATCACTCTCATACCATGATCTTTTGCTAATATCCTCAAATTAGAATTATACTCATCTACTTTTGCATCTCCTGCTTCAAAATATTTGATTGCAGTTTCGATTTTCTTTTCATCATTTTTGTTA
>JAGAQX010000264.1 GCA_017622535.1 Lachnospiraceae bacterium
AAGGATGTAGCTGTTACAAGTTATTCTTCTAGTGAAAGTGATGTTACAATCGCAGCTACTTCTGGTAGTTATGATGCGATTGCTAAAATGATTATTGAGTTAAAGAAGATTGAGTGTATCTCTAACGCATTTGTATCTGATATTACATCTAGTGGTATTGAAGGTACTGATGCAGAACAACACGTGTTTAATGTGACATGTCAGTTTGTTTCGATGGTAGAAGAAGAACAAATTGGTGTTGATGAAAACACAGAAGGTGGCGAAGCTACCCTAGAGACAGTGGAATAGTTAGGAGGGAAGACACATGAAAGATTCGGAAAAGACATTATTGATTGTTTTGGCAGGTATTGCTGTTATTGTATTAAGCTTTTTATATGTTATGAAACCAAATTGGGAAGAGACCCAAGCTTTGAAGGCTGAATGTACACAGTTGCAGGATCGTTTAACATTGTTACAACAGAAAGAAGCAAGACGTGATGAATATTTAGCTGGTATTGAAGAGTATGAGGCTGCTTTTCAAGAAGAAATGGAACATTTTGCTCCGGATTTAAATCAGGAAGTTACAATTATGTTCTTAGAAGGTATCAAGGATAATAATGAATTTGATATTTCGAGTTTAGGTTTAGGAGCTCCAGAACAGTTTTATACGTTGGGTAACGCAGGTGCAGATACTGCTTTGGTAACAGATCCAGCAGCCGCAGGTGCAGATCCAGCAGCCGCAGGTGCAGATCCAGCAGCCGCAGCAGCAGATCCAGCAGCCGCAGGTGCAGATCCAACAGTTGCAACAACAGAGAATAATACTTATGAGTGTTATAGAGCATCTTTCCCTATTACATATTCTGGTTCTTATGAATCATTGAAGGATGTTATTCGTTACGTGAATGAATATGAAGATAGAATGACAATCAACTCTATTGACATTGCTTATGCAGCAGATGCTGAACTTTATTCAGGTAATATTGAGATGAAGATTTATTCAATCCAGGGTCCAGATCGTCCAGAAACATCTATGGAGCTTAATGAGATTGAAACGGGTGCTGAGAATATCTTCAAGGGTGAAGGTGGTTCTGGATCATCAAGTGCTACTGAGGGCATGACAAAGTATGATGAGAATGATGGTGCAGCTATTGAGTCTAGTTATGATTTCTATGCAATGTTGAATGCAGCATCAAGTGATGTTTCAGCAAAGGTTGTTGGACAGAATGGTGCTGGTAAGGAAGCAAGTGTTATTTCGAACAGTGATAATGATGTTACAACATTGACATTTGATTTCTATGAAAAGGACGGAAAGAACTACTGCAAGTATACATTAGGTGGTTCCGTTTCATACGAGGCAGAGGTTACATCTGCAGAAGATATTAAGTTATTATTACAGTCATCAGCTCGAAAGAATGATGATGATAAGGTTGGATTAAAGGTTACTATTAGAAATACTACAAAGTTACCTGTATATGTTAAGGTTGCTGGTGATGACAGTGTATCACCTAGAGTGAATGTAGTAAGTAAGTCAGGTGCAGTTAAGGTTTATTAAGAGAATGGAGTGATTAGACCATGCGAAAAATGAATAATAAAGGATTTAGTATGGTTGAGATTCTGATTTCGATTACGATCTTTGCTGTATTGATGATTCCGATTGTTGGAGCTATTATTAGTTCTTTGAAGAATACTACGGAAGCAAAAACGCTTCAGTATCGTAATGAGTTTGTTGAAAATGTTGTCGAATATGTAAAGCAAGATTCTCTTAAGAGTGTTTTTGCTGGCAATTATTTTAAATCAGTAGGTTCATATACAGATGGTGGATCACCTATTAGTGTTAGTGGAACATTCTATAAGGACCCAAGTAAGAGCTATGATGAATCATTACAGCCAATTGCTGATTATTTAGGTTCAAGTGTCAATAAGAATGGCAAATCCGAGGTTACAAGTGGTGATGATCTTTCGAAAACATATTATCCATATGAAGAATATGAGATTTCTGGAAAGGTTGATTTGGGACCAAAAGACACTACATATGCATATAAGATGCTGATTTCCAATAAGTATTATGCTGATAAAGAAAAAGATGGTACTTATGTAAATCCTAACAATTTAGCATTAGGTGTGGTTGAGGATATCGATTACACTAAGGTTGCATTAATTAATGGAACGATTGCGAACTATGATGAATCTGTAGCGAATGCTTTCTTGACGAAGAAGATTTCGTTAATGAAGGATATTAGTCCTACTTGGTATGATATTTTTGTAAGTCATAAAGATGATGCCGAATTGTTTAGTTCAGATGTTGGTACTCGTTTGATTACTGTGAAGGTGTCTGGTAGTGAGTCGACAGGATACAAGGTGGTTGGAACGTTGACCTATGGTGATGATGGCGCTTCGTTTGATACCTTCCAGATAACGGGAAATGACGAACATAACACGAAGTGTGCAAATGCAAAAACTCAATTTCAATCAGAGTATATTACCTACGAACCTTTTGAGTTTAATTATCCAGTAGGTGCAGATGGAAAAGCAAAGCTTCCTAATATTTATTTGATGTATAATCCGTGTTTGTATAATGGAATGTTCACAAGTAAAGATTATATAGCTATTGATACAACAGGACTTGCTACAGGTGATCCTGCAAAAGTCAATTTATTTATTGTTGAAACTGCGGAAACATATTCTGATAATTTGACATCTGCTAATAGTTCACTTACAAAGAGTAAGAAATTATATAATTATGCAGGTAGAAAATCAGGTGGACAGAGAGAAGATGTTACGGTTTATATAGGAGCAATTACGGGTTCCAAACTTAACAATGTGAGTGTTTATCATAATTTTGGCTCAACAGATATTAATAAAACAAATGCAAAAATTGCGTATGCTAATACCAATTTTACATCTCTAACAGTGTTAGGAAAGACATGTAAGCCATTAATTGTTGATGGCGATTCGACAAATAGTGTTGCTAATTTTGGTGGCTTAAATCAAGCAAAGCAAGAAAGTCGTGGTTTGTATGATGTAAAAGTATATATGGTAGAAGGTGATGATCCAAGTGTAATAAATACGGCAACAGACACACCAATTATGACCGCTACG
This sequence comes from Lachnospiraceae bacterium, assembly GCA_017622535.1. GTDB lineage: Bacteria > Bacillota > Clostridia > Lachnospirales > Lachnospiraceae > CAG-590. The sequence goes on from JAGAQX010000264.1 coordinate 3,079, forward strand.
AAAGGGGGTAATGAATCTTGATGAAAATATTAAAAAAGAAGAAAAAACATCATAATCAAGGTAACACATATATTATGGTTGTGGCCACATTATCCTTTTTAGCTGTATTAGTAGCAGCTATGTTGGTTGCGGTTGCTTTATGTTATCGATTAAAAGCATATGATATTAATGCTAGAGATAACTTTTACTATCTCGAGCAGGCGATGGATGAGATATATGCAGGTGTTGGCGCCGATGCAATGCGTCATTTGAATACCGCATATGATGACACCTTGGAAGTTCTTGTATATTATGATACAAAGAAGCAATCATATATTACAATGAAGGACGAAGAAGCTAATGTGATTTTGAAGAATACATTTATGAATTTGGTTCAAACAGATCCGAATTATGCGGATGTTACGACTGTGGAGAACCATTTAAAGTCATTTTTAAGTAATCCATATTCTGCTTCAAAGCCTGAAGGTATCATGCTTGCAATTGAGAATGTCAACAAAGGTTCAACTGATCGATTGGACATTACAAATTTAGTGTTAAAGAGGGAAGCAAAGTATAGTACCATTAATACTCGTAAGAAGGCTGATGGTACAGTTGCTGCCGGTGATACGTTTGTTCAAACAATTACAACAGATTTGGTAATTGGTAAACCAGAGTTTAATGTTAACTTTAATACAATTGATTCCAACTTGAGTGCATTATATGATTTTGCTTTTGTTGCTGATCAAGGTATAGAAATTGGTAATGCAACTACAGATGTTACTATTACAGGTAATATTTATGCTGCATCAGATTTTTACAATAAGAAATATAACGATAGCACAGACACAGATGTGGATTCTGAGTATGCAAAAGTAACTAGTTATGATGCAAGTGATTCGAGATTTGCGAATTCTAACGGTAAAAATGAAAAGAGTATGTATTCTGGATTGTATATTAATGGTGCAGATGTTTTCATTTCAGCTGATAAGATGATTGTTCCTGGATCTATTGCCGCAATGAATAGTGCTACATTAACGGTTTTTGGTACTGGTAAGTCTGTTGATGCTAGAACGGATATATGGGCAGATGGTATCGTTCTAGGTGGTTATTCATTTTTAGTTGATGCAGATGATGCTAGTAAAGGGTTGCAGGGTGCTAGTATGGATATCCGTGCCAATGCCTATGTTTATGATGATTTAGAGATTAATGCTGATTCATCTGAATTTACTATGAGTGGTGGATATTATGGTTATAACTATGCATCAACGGATAATCGTACTTACACCGATACATGTCTTATGGCGCATGGTCAACGTACATTTGTTAGTAAGGTGGATCCACAGTTGGCAGATGCTACAAATGTGAATGGTCAAGCTCATTACAACAGTAGTGCAATTATTGTTAATGGTCAGAATTCTATTGTTGATTTATCGAATATTTCTGACATGTATATTGCTGGTCAATCTTATATTGAAACATCGAAATCCAAAAAAGAATCTAAGAAAGAATTGAGTGCAGATGGTTCTGAGACAGCAAATAATTATATTGTTACTAATAAGAATAATGAAGATGAGAATGTGACGTTTACTCAGGTTGATTATCGCGAAACAGAAGTTGATGCAGATGGTGATAAAGATTACTATACAACAAATAGTAGTGACGTTGCCAATAAGAAAGACACTACCGATCTTCAAGATTACAGAACAGGTGAAGCTATTTCAATTAAGAGTAATCAGTTAGCATATCGTTTGATTCCTAGTTGGGCAATCACGGATAATGGTGATGAGTTGTATCTTGATTTGTCTAATCTTGCGAATACAGAAGCTGGTAAATTTTTTAAAAAATATTTTAAAGAAATCAGTAAAATACCAGTTGTGAAGTCTTATGTATCAGGTAAAGCATATTATTTCTTTGATTTCTCAACAGCTGACACAGAGGATTTGATTGATAAAGATGTAATGAACACTTTTATTGCAGAATATGCGGAATTATTTAAGGTTGATGAAACTACAGGTTCTTCAAGTGGCTATGAAGCGGGTTTGATGGACATTACGGATTATGATCAATTTAAAATCAAAATGTTAACCTTTGACAGAACAACGGATACAGGTGCACCAGATGGTAAGCCTGTTGGTACTGGTGAAACTGCGTATAATACAACTACAGATGGTAAGTTTATTGGATATAATAAAATCCATAGTAATTCTGCTATTACTGTAAAGTATGGAAATAGTTTTACAATTAAAGCAAAGAGTAGTAATGTTGCTCCGTTAAAGAATGCTGCCAACAAATTGAATGAGTATTATAATGAACAGAATGAGTTGACCGCAACTGATGCAGGTGCGAATGTTATTAAAGATGTTGCTAGTTATACAGATGATACCGCTGCTACATTAGCTACCAAGTTGACAACAGAATTACAGAACAAGTATCAAGAATTGAAATGGACTTTAACAGACAAGAGTAGAGATGCTGAAGCTGTAAGTGATTCTCATACAATGCAAGAAGCAGATATTACACCTATTAATTATTATTTTAAGTTTAACAGAATAACCGATAGTTATTCGGCAAAGTTAGATTCGGGATATAAAGTATGGGTTAGTAATGGTGATGTAGAAGTAACTACAGATGGTTTTACAGATGGTAATGTAAAAGGCTTAGTTATCTGTAAAGGTGATGTTACATTCAACAAAAGTGTTAAGTCGTTTGAAGGTTTGATTGTATCTGGTAGTAAAGTAAAAATTACACACACAATGAATTTTAATTCAAACGAAGAGATTATTAAAACAATATTACGTGAATGTGATGAATCACAGAAGCATAAGGGCACAACTAAGGATTATTTCAAGGTTTGTCAATTGTTTAGACATTACCAATCTTTCTATGAAGAAAGTACGAATAGTGGAGATGCTAAAACAGAGTCAGCAAAGAGTATTACCGCTGTTCAGTATGAGGATGTTCTAAGTTTTAACAACTGGAAGAAGAATGTAGATTAGGCGGTGATGACAATGAAGAAAAATAAAGGTTACACACTAGTAGAAATGTTAATTGTCATCGCGATAATGGCGATTGTATCAGGAATGGCATTTGTTACAATAGGTATTGTTTATCAAGCAAAGTATAATGCAGCTATTGATACACTTAATTCCCAGATGGATAGCTTGTGGATTAAGACAAAGGCTCTTTCACAGGGTAAGGTTCAAGTTGATGGTGCTGATCAAATATCAGACAAAACAAAGGTGGAAGCTGTATATCCTTTGTGTATGAGAATTAAGGAAAACGCTGTAGATGATGATGTTAGAGATGGTTCTTATGAAGTTGCAATAGGATATTACGATGTTTCAAAAGATAAATTTATTGAGAAAGAAAAGGTTGCAACTTTAACTGATATCATTAATATCAATTATAATGCAGCAAAAGATGAGCAGAAGCATCCAAAGAATGCAACACCTACAAAAGCCAATGGAGATACATATTCTTCAACTAGTGAAGTATATATTGAATTTAACAAATCGGATGGTTCAGTTCGATATGGTGCAGGTACTTATGAAATTATCTATAATGATCGAGTTGTGGGCACCGTGTATTTGGATGCAATGACTGGTAATCATTACGCAAAATAAAGGAGGGAGAGCAATTGAGTAAAACACAAAAACATAATCAAGGTTTTTCTTTTATAGAATTGCTGATTGCATTGACAATCCTTTCGATTGTAATGATTATGGTTGTACAGTTTATGGGTACTTCGACTGCTGCATATCAAAAGAACAAGAGTAATCTTAATCTTCAAAATGAGGCAATGCAAGTTCTTGAACAGATGTCTGATACGCTTATGCAAGCGAAGTATGTTCGTGTAGTTACTAAAGATAAAGGAATGTATTTGATTGAACATAAAGATAGTGATGGTGATGGGGACAAGGAACGTGTTATATCAACACCAACGACTTATACACCAGTGACGTTCGATTTTGTTCCTGATAACTACGGTAATTATGCAAAGTGTAGTGATTTTACTACATCAGATCGGAAAGTAATTGTTGATTTTGATACGTTTGAAATTGTCAATGAAAAGAAAAAAACTTATCCACTTATATCTAGTCCGACAGATAATGATGTTGTGTATACAGATTTGAATGGTAATAAAACCATTATGTTGGCTTCGCAAAGTGTTCGTTCTTTTCGTGCTTTGAAGAACGGTACAGTATATAATTATATAAAACCGGAGTTTATATATGCGGAGTATAGCACGAGTAATAAAAAGACAGTTCATGTAATTTATCACATTACTGATGTGACTGATTCACGGGATAATACTTGCTCTATTTATATGTATCGTTACGAAACAGATGATACGAATCCAACTGAGGCAAAGGTTAAAAATTATAATTATGCGCGTACGCAAGTTATGGGATTATTGGGTAAAGGATATGAAACAACAAAGTATTCTGCCAATACTGATACTTTTGTAACTAATAAAGAGAGTGCTACTGCGTTGCAAGCTATTAAAGACGGAGCACAGGGTATGATTACAGGTAATATCTCAGATTTTTATTTATCTGCAGATTCGGAAGGAAATGCCATCCTTACGAATATTATGTTTAAGGATGGTAATTATACTTACAATACTGTCGAGACAATTAATTTTAGAAATTCTAATGTGTTAACTGTTCGACCACAGAAACTGTACAAATTGGTTAACTAGAGAGGAAAGGAAGGAAAAGAAAGATGTCAAAGAAGAGAGTGATTTTGAGTACAATTGCAATCTTGCTTGTTATGTTTGCAGCAGTTTCCGTAGTTTCCTACTCTATTGCTAATTTAGGACATGGTGATGAGATTGTACAGAATCAAACTAAAAATCTAGGTGCAGATAACAATACATCAAATTATATTACTAATATTGATTTAATTATTGATGCTGCAAATAGTAAAGATGCTGAGTCGTATGCATCGTTTAATATTGTTGAAATTAAACCAAAATCAGCAGAACAACAAGATTCAAAACTTGGTACTTACGTAAGCACAGATGGATTTGCGGATAATGTTTTGACTGCTTTCAAGTCGACTACAGCAAATTCAATGCCTAAAGGAAGTGTGACGTATAATTCGATTGTTGTCGATACTAATATTCTGTTGACTACTCCATGGGAGTACGAAAAAATTGTTGCTACAGGTAAAAAGACAGATGAAGAGGATACATTTAAAACCGAGAAAAAGATTATAAAGGGTACTGTTCAGGATGTTTTGGATCAAGCAGATTTAATATATCTTAGTAGCCCATTATATACTTCTTATGATGGTGATAATAATTTAACAGAAGATGTATATAACTATTTACATTACTATGCTAGTAGTAATAAACCAATCATTGTTGATTTTGTTGATTCTAGTTCGACAGCAGATGATTCAAAGACAATGAGTGGATTAGTTAATAAGATTCGATATAATTATTATAAATTTCATACTTTTGAATGGAATACATCAAGTGTATCTGCAGTTAATTTCTTCTCTTCAAAGGGTTCATATTATTTGAAGTTGAATGCGAATAAGAAAGCAACTACTGGTAAGGTTTTAGTATTAGCTAATACAGATACGCCAGGTGAAGGTAGCATGACTAAGATGATGCAGGATGCTACTGCTGATAAGATTATTGAAAATGCATATTATGGTTTGAATGAGAATAAGCCTACAGACCTACAGTATACAGTATTAAATATTAGTAATGGTCTTACTCTTGATAATTTGGCTAATGTTGAAAGTACATATGATTTTATTTTGCTAGAAAATGGAATTGGTGATGTAACGATTTCTGCTGATGTATTTAATCGTTTAAGAGCGCTTTCTGAATCTAGTAGACATATAATTTTTGATTCTAGACTTGCAACTGCCACCTCTGGAAGTGTAGGAGCGACTAGAAACAATTATTTGAAATTACTTCAACAGCTAGTTAGTGATAAAGGTGTTGAACAGCAGACAAATGTATTGGCTATTACTTATGGTTATATGGCTTCCTTGAACGAGCAAGGTGCGAATGGTAAAGATGGTGCCAAAGCGATTGCGGACTTGATTAATAAGACAATCTATCGTGATACTAATACATCTGGTAAAGCTGGTAAGAAATATCGTGTTTTAGAGATTCAGCCATGTTATCCGATTGATTTGGAACTTGCTCAGTCTCTTACAGGTGAATATACTAAGTATAATATAAAAGGTGGATATTATACTATACCAGATCAGGTATTGTATGGTGTAACTAAGGAAGAAATTCCAGAAGGAACAGAGTACTATTCATTTGAGGTGAGTAAGGCTAAAATTGCTCACGCACTTAATATTCCTTATGAACAAATTGAAGTTACTTCTATGTCAACCAATGAGTTTATTTCATCAAAAGAAGTAGCTGCCGAATCGTATGATTTGATTTATATTGGTGGAGATGCTTCTGCATATGTACCAAATGTTAATATCAATTTTTCATCTAGAAAGAATATAACAGATAGTACTAAAATTGAGGCTGCAAAGAAAGCTTTTACAGCATTCAATATGTATACTCATACAGGTATATTTGTAGATTATAGTTTACCATTTGGAAAAGTTGGAAGTGGAAGTAATTCTATAGAGACTTCTGGTAATGATCTTACAACTATTAAAAGAGATGAATTAAAAAGCTATGTTGATGCAGGTTTGCCAATTATTGTGGATAAGGTTGTAACAACTGCATTTGAAAAGACATTTGCTTTTGATCCAGATAATCAAGATTCGAAGGATAAGAATCGATTAAAACAGTTAGAACTTACTGATATCGACCCAGATTCTAATATGTATCAGTTCTTAGAGTATGCATATGATAAGAGTCAGGATGCTGCTGTTAATGTGGGATGGGGATTAATTGACTCTTCTAATACTGTTACCACATCGAATGATAGTGATGCAGATGATGATTTAAGTAATAGCGAAGTACGTATTGAGAATATAGATAAGATGTATGGTAATACGTTGGGCGCTATGGTTACTGTGTATAATTGTGCTACACAAATTAAGTCTTTAGTAAATCTTAGTGCCAAGAGACCAGAATTATCATTATCTGAGTATCCTATGGAATATCAAGAAGGTGCTAATACAACAAATATTGGTACAACTGCTACCTTTAAAGGAAAGGTAAATGCATCTAAACTCTCATTTGATAGTGCGAGTGGAGAAACAAATACCAGTACGGTTGCAGAGACTTATACAGTTAAGTTATTTGTTGATGCTAATGGTGATGGTAGCTATGCAGATACAGAAGAGATTGAGAGTACAACATATTCAAGTACTGATACTAGTGATTTTGAATTGACTTACAGTATGGCTAGTGATTTCTTTGGATTAGTAAATTGGAAGGTTGTTGCATATACATCAGATGGTATTTTGTGTGATATGAAATCAGGTTGCTCGTTCTTTAAAGCAACGAAAGGAATGAAAAAACCTGTCCGTGTGTTACAGATTATGCCGATTGATGGTATTACTGCTACAGAACAACCATTTGATGGTAAACATCCATCTCGTTCGTTGTATTTCTGTACCGAATGTCAACAGTCTGGAAAGGAAATCCAGTACAATGTCACTGTTGATGGTGAGAATCAGAATGGTTTAGATTTGGATTCTTATGATGATAGAGATACAGTATATATCGGTAGTCAGGAAATTTATGTTGGAAAACATATTCATGATTTCGGTATTGTGAAGCATGATACAACCACCTACAAAGATGATTTTGAGGATAATTTTGCTTATTCTTTGACCCATGGTGCAGATGGAACAAAAGAAACTGGTGATTTTGTTTTTGATTTGGATATCGTTACACATACTGAGTTCGATAAACTTTGTAAAGATGCTTTAAATCGTACTGACGAACAGGTTGAGGTTGCAAAAGCTCAAGTAGACGGTTCTGAAACAATGGAAGGTTCTTTGGCAAGATATCTTGCACAACGTGCAGTTATTGAAGATAACTCTGCAAATTCTGTTCGCGCTAAGTTAGAAGCTGCAATGATTGCATTAGCTAAGGATTTGGCATTACCTAAAGCATCGGATGTAAAGTATCGAGATGTTGCAATTGAAGGTATATTGGGCGATAATCCAGATAAACCAAATGGTAAGTGGTTAGAGGATCAACAGTATTATAAGTTTTGGTCATATATTAATAACAAAACATATGGTTCTGTAGGTGGGCGCCTAGATGCAACATTAGTAAAAAATGCTGCAGATGCTTACAATGCATATGTTATTGAATATGATTTAATGGTTGATTATTACAATCAATATAGAACTGTTGTACAACAAACTGGTGACGAAAAGGATTGGTTGTCTAACAACTATGATGTTATTGTCTTAGGTTTGGCTGATAACTTTGGTGGTGCTGATTTGGATGCAGCATCATGTGAACAAATTAGAACGTTTATAGCTGATGGTGGTTCTGTTGTGAACTCTCATGATTCCTTAAATGCAAAAGCTACAGCAGCATCTGGCCCAGATGTCTTGACTTCTGAATTGATGCAGGAGTTTGGTATGGATCGATTCCATGTCTTAGGAATAAAGGATGATAGTACAGAAGTAACAGTTGGTATTACGTCTCATACAACTAAGGTGATTCGAGTAGGTAATTCGAATTATACCAATTGGGAGGCACCAATTATAATGTACAACGGCACAAATGCGAATGCAAATGCTTTCACAATTGACCGTAAGGATGTTACAGTAGAAGTAGATAATAATTGTAATATTATTAAGGTTGAAGAAACAGGTGATGAAAAGGCAGAGGATGAGAAGATTGTTGTTACATTCAAGGGAACTAATCGTTGGGGAGCAGCTCCAGTGTTCTTCGATACAGAGAAGGATTCAAATCCTAAAGTAACACTTTCTTGGAATGATAATGCCGTTGCTACCTATTCAGTTGATCAAGGTATTAAATTAACATCGGCAACATTTGATATTGGTGTAGCAAATGTTACAGGTACATTTGAACAGTCAACTGCTACATTGACAACACAAACCGTGGATACTCCAGTTAGTAAAGATGGCTTGAAGGTTGATATAACTGTAACGAACAACGGAACTTTGGTTCCAGATGGAACGAAGTTTATGTTCCGTTTTAGAGGCACTGATAAGATTGTGACAACAGTTAATGGCATTGCAAGTACGTATATTGATAGCAGTGCTCCTGTTGACCCATCGGTTGTAACTGCAGATGGTCCTATATATAGACATTATATAACAGAGGATGGTGCTAAGTATTTTTGGAGCCAGCGTTTGCAAGCGACGGATACGTCTTTGTATAATGGATTGATTGCTAGTACTGGTAATATGATTACATACAATGCCCCAATCGGTATTACCGATTTGTGGTCAGTATATGATAATACGGGTGTTGGGCATGGTCCATATCGATATGTTCGTTCAGAGAAAGAGTCTTTTGATCATAGTGGAATGGAATCTTCAGGTGCGAATTACCAGATTATCTATGGTACACGTAAAGCACAGCAGGTGAACAAGGGTGGCGTTACCATGTTCCCATTTGCTATTAGTGAAGAATTGTTGATTTCGCCTACTCATGCACAGACTTTAGCATTGGATATGGAAGATCCTACAGTAGCAGTTTGGTATACATTAGCTGGAACTTATGTTAATACCGATTCTTCTAATGGATTGACCGTTGACGCAGGATTTGCAAGATATAACAGTGGTTATTATGCTGCTTCACCAAGAGATGGTATGAATAATTATTTCTTGTATAGTAAAGATGGTGTATTCTATACAGGTGCAGGTCACATGCGTGTTACAGGTAATTTGAAGGACAATAATGATGAGCGCCGATTGTTTATCAATGTTATTGTCAACTGTGTGACAAAAGGTCAGGCAGGGCCTAATTTGAAGCTTTATAATAAGTGTGATAAGGATGAAAACTGTGAGGATAATTACGTTAATCCATTGAAGGATAAAGAGAATAAAGAATTATCAAAACAGATAGAAACATTGTTCTATAATAAAGCAGAAGGAATGTATCAGTACAATATCGATGAATCAAAAGATAAGTTGTATCCTGAATTTGACTTTAAAGCAAAGAAGGGTTCAAAAGATATTGAGAAGATTGAAGTATTCTTTGATTTGAATTATAATCCTGAGGATGAGGAAGATGTTGCAAAAATGAAGACAGCATACTTATTCAATGAGGATACGGATGTTATGATTGAAGAGTATGATGGTTCAATGGATTCAAAGCGTGGACGTATACGTAAACCGGATCCAGAACCAGAGAATGAAGCTGATAATCCGTTATTATTGAAAGATGAATATTTTGAGCCGTATGGTGATTATACTTATATTGTTGTACGCGTTCAGGATGTGAAAGGTAATTGGAAAGCTGCTCGTATCAAGATTAACATCATTCCATACCTCTTCGACTTAACGGATGCAGGTTCGGAAGCAGTGAATTCATCATTTGATTCATTATTACTTGATATGTCAGACAGAAAATTTAACATTTAAAAGGCTCTTTGTCAAGAGTGGGGGTAAAACCCGTTAATAGCAGGTGTGGAGAAATCCACACCTGTTTTAGATTAAGTTGTAGTCAATAGAATACGATTTCTAAAATTCTCAAAGTTACGGT
>JAGAQX010000265.1 GCA_017622535.1 Lachnospiraceae bacterium
ACAATGCCTTTGGATTATTATGAAAAGGGTCGGGCAAAATCATGGCTACACCCGGAGACAGCGGAATTGTTAGAGAGATTGCTTATCATGCTTGCTAAGCAGGGGGAAGATGCAACTTTTGATTATATTAAGCGTGAGATTTTGACGAAGGAAGTTCGACGAGAAAAAATATAGCAAGTATGTAGGAAATGACCAAGAGTTGGTAATAGCGAAAAGAGAAAGGTCGGGATACGATGAGTTTTACACATTTACATGTGCATACAGGATATAGTTTGTTAGATGGTGCATCGAAAATAAAAGAGCTGGTGAAACGTGCCAAGGAGTTAGGAATGGACAGTCTTGCGATTACAGATCATGGGGTTATGTATGGCGTCATTGATTTCTATAAGGCATGTAAGGCTGAAGGAATTCGCCCGGTAATCGGCTGCGAGGTGTATGTGGCACCAGGTTCCCGTTTCGACAGAGAAGTTAGTAAGGGCGATGACCGTTACTATCATTTAGTTTTATTAGCTGAGAATGATACAGGTTATCACAATTTGATGAAGATTGTATCCTGTGGTTTTAAGGAAGGATATTATTATAAGCCTCGTGTGGACAGAGAGGTGTTGCAGCAATATTCGGAAGGAATAATTGCGCTTTCTGCTTGTCTGGCGGGTGAGGTCGCTACAAAGCTTCGTCAGGGATTTTATGAAGAGGCGAAGCAGGCTGCGTTAGAACATCAGGAGATTTTCGGTAAAGGGAATTATTTCTTGGAGCTTCAGGATCATGGGATGGATGAGCAGCGCATGGTAAATCAGGGCTTGATGCGCATGTCCCAAGAGACAGGAATCGAACTAGTGGCAACCAATGATAGCCATTACGTATATGAGGAGGATGCAGAAGCGCATGACATTTTGCTCTGTATTCAGACGGGTAAGCGTGTCTCAGATGAAGACCGTATGCGTTATGATGGTGGACAGTATTACTTGAAATCCCAGGAAGAAATGGAAGCGTTGTTTCCTTATGCAAAACAGGCGATAGAGAATACTGGTAAGATTGCCCAACGATGCGACGTGGAGATTGTGTTTGGTGAACAGAAGGTTCCGAAGTTTGATGTGCCAGAAGGATTTACTGCATATACGTATTTGCAGGCGTTGTGCCAGGAGGGATTGCAGAAAAGATATGATCCGGTAACGCCAGAGCTACAGGAGCGTTTGGATTATGAGCTTAGTACCATTGAGAAAATGGGCTACGTAGATTATTTCCTAATTGTTTGGGACTTTATCAAATACGCAAAGGATCATGGAATTCCGGTTGGACCGGGACGTGGTTCCGCAGCGGGAGCCATTGTAAGTTATTGCTTGGGAATTACAGATATTGATCCAATACACTATAGCTTGCTTTTTGAACGTTTCTTGAATCCAGAGCGTGTATCTATGCCCGATATCGACGTGGATTTTGCTCCAGAAGGAAGACAGGATGTCATTGATTATGTAGTGGAGAAATACGGCAAGGAACAGGTGGTTCAGATTGTTACCTTTGGTACCATGGCGGCACGTATGGTAATTCGTGATGTGGGTCGTGCGTTGGATATGCCTTATGCAGTAGTGGACCGTATTGCGAAGATGATACCGATGGGGGCTCAGGGAGCGAATATAACCATAGATGACGCGCTTCAAAGCTCTGCAGATTTGAAGGCTGCATATGAGGAAGAGACAGATGTCCGTTATCTAGTGGATATGTCTAAGAAGCTTGAGGGATTGCCACGACATGCTTCTATGCATGCAGCGGGAGTAGTGATTGGACAAAGACCGTTGGATGAGTATGTTCCGTTGTCAAAGGGTTCAGAAAATGCAATTACAACCCAGTTTACAAAGGATACAGTGGAAGAATTGGGCTTGTTGAAGATGGATTTCTTAGGTCTTCGAAATTTAACAGTCATTCAGGACGCGTTAGAGAATATTAAAGAGAGTACTGGAATTGATGTGGATATTGATCATTTAGATATCAATGACAAAGCGGTTTACGATATGTTAAGCAGTGGTCATACAGAGGGTGTGTTCCAGTTAGAAAGTAACGGAATGAAGAGCTTTATGAAGGAATTAAAGCCTCGTAACATTGAAGATGTGATTGCGGGAATTTCTCTCTATCGTCCGGGTCCTATGGATTTTATTCCGGTGTATATTGAAGGAAAAGAGAATCCAGAAGCCGTTACCTACGATTGTCCGCAGTTGGAGAAGATTTTATCGCCGACCTACGGCTGTATTGTATATCAGGAGCAGGTTATGCAGATTGTTATGGAGCTTGCGGGATATACCATGGGACGAAGTGACTTAGTTCGCCGTGCTATGTCAAAGAAGAAGGATGACGTGATGCAGAAGGAACGCCAGAATTTCGTGTATGGTAGCAGGGAACTCAATGTTCCAGGCTGTATTAATCGTGGTATTGATGAGGAAACCGCCAATACAATCTTTGACAAAATGATTGATTTTGCAAAGTATGCATTTAACAAGTCTCATGCCGCTGCCTATGCAATGGTTTCCTACCAGACCGCATATTTGAAGTGTCACTATCCGAAGGAATATATGGCAGCATTGATGACCTCTGTTATGGATCGTACCACAAAGGTGTCGGAATACATTGCCCATTGTAAGCAGTTAGGAATTGAGATTTTACCACCAGATATCAACGAAGGATATGGTAAGTTCTCCGTAACAGACAAGGGAATTCGTTTCGGATTATCTGCATTACACAGTGTCGGTGATGCGGTAATTGATAGCATTGTAGAAGAACGTAAGATAAATGGACCATTTAAGGATTTGAAGGATTTGGTGAAGCGTCTTTCTAATAAAGAAGTGAATAAGAGAACATTAGAAAGCTTTATCAAGTCTGGTGCGTTGGATTGTTTCCCAACGAATCGCCGTCAAATGATGATGATGTATACCGAAGTGCTAGAGATTGTAAATCGCGAAAAGAAAAATGCAATGTCTGGTCAAATGTCTTTATTGGATATGTTGGGTGAAGAGGATAAGAAGGCGTTTGATATCGCCTATCCAAAGGTAAGTGAGTATGAAAAGGAAGAGAAGCTTGCTTATGAAAAGGAAGTGCTAGGCATATATGCAACGGGACATCCATTAGAGAATTACCAGAGCATGTTGCAGAAGAATATTGATGCAACTACCAGTGATTTTGTGATAGACCCAGAGACAGAGTCTGCCGGGGTCATGGACCAGCTGTATTATACCTTGGGTGGAATGGTTGCTGCTAAGACGGTCAAAATGACAAAGAGCAACCAAAACATGGCATTTATTACCCTAGAAGATACGGTTGGAACGTTGGAGATTGTGGTATTTCCAAAGGCTTATGAGAGATACCGACAGCATTTAGAGGTGGATTCAAAGATATTTGTATATGGTAGAGCCAGTGTCAGTGAGAAAGAATCCAAGCTCATATTAGACAAGCTGGTTCCGTTTTCTGAGGTGCCAAAGCAAGTATATATTCAGTTTATGAACAAAGAAGAATATCAATCACAAGAGCAAAAGCTATATGATATGATTGATAACTATGCAGGTAACGATAAGGTGACTGTAGTTCTCAAGGAAGAGAAAATGATGAAACCATTGAGTGCACAGTTCCAGATAGATGCTAGCGGTGATGGACTGACCGCTTTGGAGAATATGTTTGGAAAAGAGCGAGTGGCAGTTAAGGATGGAAAGCTGAATATGCGTTAATGGAAAGGTATAGATATGATTACAAGTACATCGAATAACAAGATTAAGAATTTATCAAAATTAATGAAGACTGCCAAGGAACGGAAGAAACAGGATGTGTTTGTGGTGGAAGGACTTCGCATGTTTGTAGAGATTCCAAAGGAATTGCATGTAGAAACCTTCGCTACCGAAAGCTTTTATGAAAAGAATAGCGAGCTGTTTGATGGACTTGATTTTGAACTGGTGTCAGACTATATTATGGAGTCGGTATCGGATACCAAAACTCCACAGGGTGTTATCAGTCTTGTGAAACGTCATCACTATGATTTGGATGAAGTATGTGGTATATCCTCTTACATGAAGAAGATTGATGTGGAGAAACCACTGATTATGGCATTGGAGAATATTCAGGATCCTGGCAATTTAGGAACTATTCTTCGTACAGCAGAGGGTGCAGGGGTGACTGGAATTGTTATGAGCCGGGATACTGTAGACATTTACAATCCGAAGGTGGTACGTTCTACTATGGGTTCTATTTTTCGTATACCGTTTTGTTATGTCGAAAATTTGACAGCTGTTATTGAAGAGCTGAATGGTAAGGATTACAGCACCTATAGTGCTCATTTACAAGGTCAGACCTTTTACGATTATAATTACGCGGATTCGACAATTTTCTGCATTGGCAATGAAGGCAATGGTTTGTCGGAAGAGCTATCAAACATCACAAAATGCAAAATTAAGATACCAATGCTTGGAAAAGTAGAGTCGTTAAACGCAGCAACTGCCTCAACTGTTTTGATGTATGAGGCGATGCGACAGCGAGGGAAATCATATCGACAAAACTAGTCCTTTTTAGAAGAAAAAACACCGTTCTGAAATTCGATTTTTCGTACTAAAATGTAATACATGATAAATGCAGATGATGGTCCGGAAACCGGACTTCATATTTATCGTGACTATCCGCTTTTTAAGGTACATGAAAGGAGAAAATAGTATGACAGAAAAAGCATTGACAAACAATCAGGCGGTGGTTGCCGGAGAAATTATTTCAGAGTTTGTATTTAGCCACGAGATTTTTGGTGAAGGATTTTATATGGTGGATTTGCTGGTGAGCAGGTTGAGTGATGCCACAGATGTAATTCCCCTTATGGTTTCGGACCGATTGATTGATGTGCATGAGTCTCATATTGGAGAACGCATTGAGGCAAAGGGACAGTTCCGTTCCTATAATAAACATGAGGAGACAAAGAACCGTTTGGTATTGTCTTTATTTGTTCGAGAGTTGAATGTTTTGGAAGAGGATGAAGAAATGCAGCATCCAAACCAGATTTATTTAGATGGATATATTTGTAAAGCGCCAATTTACCGTATGACACCTCTTGGAAGAGAGATTGCAGATGTGTTGTTGGCGGTGAATCGTGCCTATGGCAAGTCAGATTATATTCCTTGTATTTGCTGGGGAAGAAATGCGAGATTTGCAGGTAAGCTTGAGGTTGGTGAGCATGTGGCAGTTTGGGGAAGAATCCAGAGCCGTGAGTATCAGAAAAAGTTAGAAAATGACGAAGTGATCAATCGTGTTGCTTATGAGGTTTCTGTTAGCAAGATGGAGTGTTTGGAGCAGGAATAGAAGTGTTGCGAGTGTTATTTAATAGGTAGAGAATTTTGAATGAGATCGGCGTTCTTCTAGCATTTGAGAGTTAAGAAATTCTTAAGTAGAAATGCTGATTTTTGGCAAGTGAAAAGGATTGCTTTTTTGAATTGGATATGCTAGGATATATCGTATTCGTTGACAGATTGGTAGAATTTGTCATGATTGGAAAGGATTAACTTTTGAGGGAATTGTGTAGGTGCACAAAGATATACGGCTTCAAGGATTTGCGGATTTAGCAATTTTTTGTGAGTGCTGAGATGAGAGTGCAATAACCTGCGACTTGAGAGAGGTATAGGAGATGAAAGAGGTACATATCATTTATGGTGCTGGCTATGGTAAGACAGCAGCAGCGATGGGATTAGCTGTTAAAGCGGCGAGTGCTGGTGAGACAGTTACGGTTGTGCAGTTCTTGAAGGGAACGGATGCGAATTATAGCATATTGGATCAATTTGAAGAGATTAATTTCTTTACGTTTGAAAATAGCGAGAAGCCTTATGGTGA
>JAGAQX010000266.1 GCA_017622535.1 Lachnospiraceae bacterium
ATTGTAAATGGAGACTTCACAGTGGATACCACCAAAGCTGCAATCAGGCTGTCAATGGCAAATGCAACCAACCGAACAAAAAATCCAGCATACACTTTATTTTCCATATGGTTCTGCATAATACATTGGCACCCCACTTCCCAAATTATTCATCAATTCTACAAGCACCTCTGACTCAGACTTTTCCTTGGTCTCTGACACCATACCGAATAACTCTGACCAAGGATTCGGTGTAGAGGCTGGCTTGTAAAATTTATCTACTCCACTCTGTTCCTTCACATAAGCATCAAATTCTTCAGAAGACTTGATTCCATCGATCAAACCATTCTCTACTGCTTGTGTAGCAGTATAAATGCGTCCATCTGCCAAAGCCTTCACCTCGTCTACCGACATATTACGACCAGTTGCCACTATTTCGACAAAACGATTGTAATATTCGTCAACAAAGGATTGATAGATTGCCTTTTGCTCACTTGTCATTGGCTTTGCGGCTGTACCCATATCCTTATTCTTAGAAGATACAATGTTTACCTCTTTAATACCAAGCTTCTCATATAACCCTGACATATCATAGGTTGACATGATTACACCAATTGATCCTGTTGTTGTAATGCGATTTGCATATTGCTCACCTGCTGCTGCAGCAAGATACACACCACCGGAACAGCACTGACTTTCCATATACGCCCAAATTGGACGACCTGTCTTCTCCTTGTATTCCATAAGCTTCAAATACAATTCATCGGCCTCATACACTGTACCACCAGGAGTATTCAAACGCAAAATGATACCCTTGTTGCTATCATTCTTAATTAAAAGGTTCACATACTCCATCAACATATCATGATTATAGGTGTCCGTTGCTCCATAGAGGCTACTTTCACCAGCAGAGGCCTGAATGGTTCCCTCAATTGGCACTACCGCGATAAAATCCTCCGTTGTAGGCATATCCATCAATGCCTGATTACCTGTTCCATACAAGCTTTCCATCATTGCTTCAATATCTGTTGCACCTGAATTCTTCGACACCTTAGACGATAGTGCATTGGATATCACACTGATCACACCTACAATCACAAAAATAACTGCAGCTACAATCAAACCATTTGTCTGTTTCTTACTCATGATTCCTCTCCTTTTTCAATGTAATACAGTAAAGTATAGACCAAAATAAAGAGAAATACAATTTAATTATTTGTGAAGGGGATATTTACAGAAAGGTGTAAAGTCTTATTTGACCTTACACCTTTTACTTAGTAGTTGATTAATATTCTAATTCCTGTAGATTCACTCCAAAGACTTCTAATTTCGCCTTTGCTATTTTTAATTGATAATCTAACTCCTTATTCTGAACACCTTCATTCGCATGCTTAATCCGCTGCAAATTGCAATATGTCTGAATTGTATTATCAATGATTTCTTTTTCATTCAAACTCTCATCCATCCTTCCGTCCTCCCATACAATTATTTCATTCAATTATAAGGGATATCAAAGAAAGGTGTAAAGTCTTATTTGACTCTACACCTTTTACTTAGTAGTTGATTATAAATGATTGTTCTCACTTACAACAACCACTACAATATATTAGATAATCAGTCCTGCAAGCTTTCATTAATACGATTTAGCTCTTGCTTCGCGCGCTCATACGCGTTGTTAACATTGACATTATCTTTAAAATCTGGGCATGCTTCCAATTGTTTAATTACATAATCCCAATTATCTCTTTGCTTTCTTAAATCGTCCTTGTATTGTAAATCACTAGGCACGTATTCTCCCATCCTTCCGTCCTCCCTTACCTTAATTACATCTTATTATAAGGGGTAATAAAGAAAAGTGTAAAGTCTTATTTGACTCTACACTTTTTACTTAGTAGTTGATTTCCTATATTCCAGCATAGTGTAAAGTAATATTCAGTTATCAAAGAGCACTTCTATGCCATGACAATTCCAATTGGTATGGATAAAATATCATAATGAAGGTTGGGATTCAATAATTATGAACAAAGTGACAAAATAAACATAGAAAGTTCAAAAATAGGGGGAATTTATGAATTGGGAAAGGTGTAATTATGAATTAGAGTTCATATTTTTGAATTAAAGTTAAGAATTTGCCATTATAAGCGACGAACGCACCTCCATTCCGCTCCGCTTCATGTCGGTGACGTTTGCACTCTTGACGTCTTGAACTTTGCCGTTATAAGCGACGAACGCACATCGCAATTGCTTCGCAATCGCTCAGTGTCGTTTGCACTCACATGGGCGTCAAAAAAAGCACATCCTTGCAAGCAAGATGTGCTTTTTTAATGACGCCCGCGTTCGTCGCTTATAACGGCATGTTTCCGTGTTTCTTATATGGACGATTAATTTGTTTTGTTTTTAGTGCATCGAGAGCTGCAACTATCTTTGTTTTGGTTTCATCTGGACGAATAACCTCATCTACGAAACCTCTCTTTGCAGCAGTATACGGATTCAAGAATTTCTTCTCATACTCTTCAATTAATTCTGCACGCTTTGCTTCTGGATCTTCAGCTTCCTGAATCTGCTTTCTACCAATAATGTTGATTGCACCTTCTGCTCCCATAACTGCGATTTCAGCAATTGGCCAAGCATATACAATATCTGCTCCCATATGCTTTGAGTTCATGGCAATGTATGCTCCACCATACGCTTTACGCATAATCAAAGAAATCTTTGGTACTGTTGCTTCTGAATACGCATATAAAATCTTCGCACCGTGTCGGATAATTCCATTGTGTTCCTGCTCAGAACCTGGTAAAAATGCAGGTACATCAATCAATGACACAAGTGGAATATTGAAACAGTCACAGAAACGAATAAATCTTGCCATTTTATCTGATGCATCAATATCTAATGAACCACC
>JAGAQX010000267.1 GCA_017622535.1 Lachnospiraceae bacterium
CCTCACTAATCCAAAGATAGTACTATATTCAAATATGAAATCCATAAACCATTTATATAATATAGAAATCCTCAACAAAAAAAGTACAAACGATAATCGTATTCTCAATTATCATTTGTACTTACGAATTCCGTTCATTGCATAATGACAAAAATAATAGCAAGCTTGAAACAGATTTAGACCAATATGGCGATATACTCCAAAGGTCATCTTTGCAGACTTCAGCTTATTACCAGATTTTGTTCCCTGCATCACCCGGTATTTTAACATCGGTTCATTCATGCCATAGGCTCTTCTGTGTTCCTTGAGAACAGACAGCCACATAATATAATCCTCATGTAAATGATCCTGGGTCATCTTGTACTTCTTCGCAACAGAGGCAAGAATCATAACACCAGAGGTATTCAACACATTCCCCTTCAACAAATCCTTATATTCAATTACCTCTGGTATTCCAATGATTTTACCAGTAGACACGCCCATTTCATCAATTAGTTCTCTGCCAGTAGAGGATAACACCTTTGCCCCATCCTCCATAAATGCAACCTGACGTTCCAGTTTGTCCGGAGTCCAATAATCATCCGAATCCAAAAAAGCAATATATTTCCCTCTTGCAAGCTCCATTCCTTTATTCCGACTTGCTGCTACACCTGCATTCATCTCGTTGCAAATATAGATAATTCGTTCATCTGGTAAAAATGAGCGAATCACATCTCCCGTTCCATCTCCAGAACTATCCTCAATGATAATTAGCTCTAAAGGTACGGATTGTGCCAACACCGATTGAATTGCCTCACCTATATACTTTTCACAATTATATGCCGGCATCACTACCGACACTACAACGTCTTTCATATCCAACCTCATTTTTTACTCATTTTCACTATATTTTTCACTGGCTTCTATCTTTACAGATACCATTGCACACACATAACAATCACTTCTACTTGGTATTTCACTTCTTACTTAGCTTCTTTTGAACCATTGTCCATATGTTTCTAATCATTGCACGATTCAGCACAACCGCAAAAACCGTTCCTAAAATCACATTCACAACATCCAAATACCATATATCCAGCCAAAGTAATATACTCATAACCACCAATACTGCAATATATTGAATCATACTACCATAATTGAACTTGATTTCCTGAAAGGATTGTATATTCTTCATGCGATAAAGTGCCAAGAACATATATGCCACCAAAGTAGAGATGGATGCCGCATAGATCTCCAGGGACTGTACTAATATTAAATCAATTACAAGATTAATCGCTGCAGCTATAATCGTTGTGGCACCCACATTTTTAGTCCGCTTATGCGCCACATAAATACCACCCAAAAAAGAGGATATGGATGAAAAGAACATAGACATAAGCAAAAATGCCATCTGACCGTACGCCGCATCATAGTCACCCTTGATGAGCACAACAAACAAGATTGGCGTCATAGCAATCAACATCGCGAGAATACCCGCTAAAATACGCAATATATGATCAAACATATTGCCGTAATATGCAGCGGAATCTTCATCCTTCAAATTCACAGAAGCATTCTCCTGCCAAGCCAAGGTAAATGCACTATTGGCAAGGGAATACATAGATGGAATCTTATTGGCCGCACCATAGATTGCATTTGCTTCGATACCAACGAACTGTAACAACACCAAACGATCCGAAAAATGCAACATCCAAAGAGATAAGGAATTTGGAATCATTGGCCACGAATAGTCAATCAGCTCCTTTAACATACTCTTGGATAATAATCTACAATCGATATTACAAAGTATCTTTCCGCGTGCAAGAACCAAAATCAGTGCTGCTGTGGTAGAGGCTGCCATGGCAATCAAAGCCCCTATTAATCCACCATCCACAAAATACACCAGCACAACCACTAAGAGCATATTCACAATCGGTTGTACAGACATACAAAGTGAATATAGCTTTGGGTTAGATAAACCACGAACCACCTGCACAAAGGTCAATAATAATATGTCCGTAAAGAAGTATACACAAATCAGAACGCGCACAATCAAATCTAATTTATACAACGCAAAGAACAACAACGTCAGAGATAGCAGCGACGACAGGATTACAAAAATTACTACATTGGTAATCACTCGTTTTTTGCCGGTCTCGTCTTCTTTACAATCAATCAAAAATCGAAAGGCTGCAGTCTGTACCTGCAGGGTTGCAATCGGCAAAAACAATGACACTAATGTAGCAATCAAATCATAGGTTCCATATTCTGCTTTTGTAAGCTCATCCGTCACAATTGGAAGAGTAATGAGATGTGCAATTTTCGGCAACACAGTACCGATTGCCAATATAATTGTATTCTTTGCAAAGGATTTCTCTCTACTCATGATTCTTTCTCACCCATTCTGACAGACATTCAAAACAATTCTCTGCCTGAAGTTCTACTACATGCTGCTTAATTGTTTCCTTTTCTGTCTCAACATTCGCAATCATATCAGAAACCGCCTGTACAAGCGCTTCCTGATTGCACGCCTTGTCTGTTATATCAAAAATGTATGCGCCTTGTCCCACTGCTCCTGTTAGCTCGCGATACTTCACGGCCCAACCAAGGGCAATTGCTGGTACATAATTCTTGTAAGCATGTACAATACCATGAAAACGGGAACAAATGATAAATTCAAACTTCTTTACAAATTCATCATATTCCAAACAAGAAAAATTATTCTCCAATAAATGAACCTGTTCTTTTCCTTCATACATTTCGTAAATCTTCTTACAATAAGTCAGGTCCTCTGCAGAATGACGGAACAAATATACATGTTTCCCGTGAGATAAAAGCTCATCTACAATTGCCTTGTAATGACCAAGCACCATCTCTTCATCACCGTGTACAAAGCACTGGTTGTTTGGTAAAATACCCACATTTCCTTCCGTTTCCAAATTTGGTACATTTAGTTCTGGAGTATTTTCAAAAACATGTGATAGCTCCACTTCTTTATTCTGCAACACCAAGTCTCTAGAAAGCTTCACATTTGTCAGTCCATAATCCTTTGTCAAGAAATCATAGCCCTCCTGCTCTCTAGCATAGACAACTTCAGGATAAGCTAACAAGTTCTTGATCTCCTCATGTAGATATTCCAACTTCTCGGAATAACGAAATGGTCCAAAGGACTGCGGCATAATAAAAATCGGAATATTATGTCGCTTTGCCAGACGAATGGTATTCAGAAAATTTTCATTGGTTCTTTTGGACCACTTATCTCCCAAAGCAAAACCACTGACATCAATAATCATATCCATATCAGAAATATATTTCTTTGCATCAAAAAAATTCCAGATGTTTGATTTCTTTCCCTTTGTCATGAAAATTAAAGCTTTCGCAATGGCTACCGCAAAATTAAATAATGCCTGTCCACCACCAAGTGCTATATATCTTCCTTCTCTGGAAAAATTAATCTGTTTAAAAAGAACCTGCTTAAGCTTCGGATCGCCTGTAGCACATCCAAAATACACTTCACTGTCTGGAATTCGTTTCTTTATCTCATCAATTGTAATGAACAACATGGACTGTGCGCCCTTATTGTTATAATTTGCTCCCGTAATCAATACCTTTACAGACATATATACTCCTTTATCACTAGTCACAGAAAGAACATTCGTCACGTTCCCTGTAATAGATTAAACATACTCAACTGTCCCACTATATTTTCTTCAATAGCTTCTTTACAAATAGCTTGCAATTCTTCCACAACAAGAAGCAACTTAAATAACCCGGATGCTTCTCGTATTGCACACCAACCTTAAGCTTCAGCCGTCGCATCGAATAACGAAGCTTAGTCTTCCATGTTATCTCTTTCTTTGCAACGAAATCGCCTATCTCATTGATATTCGTGCCTAATTCCTTTTCTTTTAAGGCTGCAAAAGAAATGTTATCTTTTCTCTTATGCAAATGCTGACTCTTTCGTATTTTCTCAATAGTAGATTCCTTCCAATCGAACTTAGAAGCATACTGTTCCCAAATACGCATTCCCTTATCCGTTCGCACAATCACACTACTGCTGCCTCGCTTATCTGCATTTTCCTTGGTATAATTGTCTCCAACCGAA
>JAGAQX010000268.1 GCA_017622535.1 Lachnospiraceae bacterium
AAGAAGAATATTTTTAATAGTAAGTATTTGGTTCGTAATTTACAGATTGGTTTACTTTTATTTGTTTTAGTGGTGATGTTTGTAGGATCAGTTATTTTAATCACAACTGATTCGAAGTCAGACGAAGTTGCGGCAACAGACACGAAGGTAAGTGTGAAGGATGCTTTATTCAGCAATAGTGAAGAAGTGAACGTTGCAACCGAAGAGGTGACAACTGAGGAGATGACAACGGCAGAAGCAACAGAGAGTGTAATTGCGCAGAAGGTTCAGGATGAATTGGATAACACAATTACAGAGGTTGTAAGTAGTGTTGCACCTGTTCAGGTTGAGACAACAACAGAGCCGGAGAGTGAATTTGATAATAAGTGTATTGCTAATGTAGAAGAGACTTTGAATATCAGAAGTAATCCTAGTGCAGAAGCAGAGTTTGTTGGACAGATGAACAACGGTGCAATTGCAATTGTACAGGGTACAGAAGGTGAATGGACGAAGATTAAGTCTGGTGATGTAGAAGGTTATGTGTTGACAGAGTATGTGCTAACTGGTGCTAGCGCTGAGGAGTTTGCAAAAGATTATGTTACGATTCTCGCTACAGTATTAGAGGATGGCGTGAATATTCGTGCAGAGAAGTCTACAGAAGCAGATATTTTAGTAGTTGTGGATAAGGATGATACCATTACAGTATTGGAGCAACCAGAGGAAGAGGAGATTCCAGAGCAGGTTGTATTAGGAACTACTGCAGATGGTGGTACATTAGTTGCTGAATTTGAGGACGAGCAGACAACAACAGAGGACGTAGTTGAGGCGACGACTGAGACAGTAGATTCAATTGAAACAATGGCAGCTCAGGTTTATGAGAATGTAACAAACGATCAGAATGCCACAGAGGAAGATATTGAATGGATTTCAGTTATGTTGGAGGATGGTCGAACAGGTTATGTATCCGCTGACTTAGTAGAGATTGATGAATTATATGAGATTGCTGTATCTGCAGAGGAATTACAGCGTAGAGCAGCAGAAGAGGCAGCTAGAAAAGCAGCAGAGGAAGAGGCAGCCAGACGAGCAGCTGAGGAAGAAGCAGCTAGACAGGCGGCAGCGGCAGCAGCACAGCAAGAGAGAGATGATAGTAGCAATAATTATGAAGGTGCTACAACAGAGCCAGTTACAACAAAGGATTCTGGTGAGCTGATTGGTACGTTTACAATTACAGCATACTGTGGATGTAAGAAGTGTGGTACTGGAAGCAATCGTACAGCAATGGGTACAACACCTACAGAAGGAAGAACCATTGCGGCGGATACAAGTATTTTACCATTCGGTACACAGGTAGTAATTGGTGGTGTTGTATATACAGTAGAGGATACTGGTAGTGGCGTTAGAGGTAACCACATTGACATTTTCTTTGCTACTCATGCAAAAGCATTGCAGTTTGGTAGAAAGACAATGAAGGTATACAAATACTAAGCATATTGATTGTATATAAGAATTATAAGGTTGGATAGTACAGGATTCTGTAGTATCCAACCTTTACTTTTTATATGGAATTCGTTACAATGAGTGTAGTTTTTCTATAATAATTGAGATGTAATCGTAGTAATACAACATTTTATATTTTATGAGATAATAAGCGATAGTGAGGATACATGAACGTGAAGAAGATATTGTTAGTGGAAGATGATTTTGCGTTAGCAATGGGAACAGAATATGCATTACAGGCAGAAGGCTATCAAGTGGTACATGCAGCTAATTTGAAAAGTGCCAGAGAAGTATTGGCTGAGTCTTTTGATTTAGTTTTATTGGATGTTATGTTGCCGGATGGTACAGGCTATGATTTGTGTAAGGAGATTAGACAAAAAAATAGTATGGTTCCCATTATTTTTTTGACTGCAATGGCGGAAGAAGTGAATATTGTACAAGGACTAGAACTGGGTGCCGATGATTACGTTGCAAAGCCTTACAGAGTGAAGGAATTGTTGTCTCGAGTGGCAGCAAATATACGAAGATATAGTATGCAGAACGGTAGTAAAACCAATAATATCTATGAGTTTGGACAACATGTATTTGCGATAGATGAGTTTCGCTTACAATGTAATCAAGAAAATGTGGATTGTACTCCGAGTGAATTGCGTTTGTTAAAAGAGTTGGTTTTACATGAAGGGCAGGTTTTATCTCGTAATCAGTTGTTGGAACGCCTTTATGATGCAGAGGAGAATTATATTGATGATAATACACTATCTGTATATATGAAACGTTTGCGTGACCGATTGGGTGAGGATGCACATTGGATTGAGACGGTACGAGGTGTTGGGTATCGTTTCAAAAAGAAGAATTGATTATAAGAAGGGTATAAGGATATAAGGATATAAGGATATAAGGATGAAACCAATTAATCATGTCTATAGACTATGCTTTTGCTGTAGGAATGTAATAGATGTGTGCTGGAAAGGAACCAAAAATGAAAAGCGATTATGAGAGGAATCAGTTCAAAATTAAATATTGGATCATTGCCGTTGTGTTCCTTTTACTTGGCGCTGCTTGGATTTGGTTACAACACGGAGAATTGACATGGAGAAATGCTAGTATTTTGGCGTTATTTCTTATTTTCTTGATTGTTGTGTACATATTTACATATAGACGTTTACATAAGGTATATTCCGAGGTGGAAGAGATATCGGAAATGATGTCAGAGATGATGGAAGGAAAAGAAGAGCTTCCGGAGGAACAATACAAAGAAGGTGCTGTGGGAGTTTTGTACACCAATTTTTATAAAGTGGTGGGAATTCTTAAGGAAAATAGAAATCGAGAATTAAATGAGAAAATATTCTTAAGAGATATCATATCGGATATTTCTCATCAATTGAAGACGCCATTGGCTTCCCTCAATGTATTTATCGATTTGCTATTAGAGAATAAGATTGATGATGATGCAAAGCGTAAGCAAGTGTTAAGTGAGGCGGCAAATCAGTTAAGCCGTATGGAATGGATGGTTTTATCCATGTTAAAGCTTGCGCGAATTGAAGCGGGAGCCATTCAATTTGATAAGAATAGTACACCAGTGAAACCGATTCTTATGCAAGCCATGGAAGGTGTACAATTTCTTGTTCAAAAGAGAAACCAGACAATATTGTTAGAATGCAATGATTCTGCGGAGATGCTTTGTGACGGAGAATGGTTGACGGAAGCGATTATTAATCTGCTTAAGAATGCTTCAGATTATTCTGGTGAAGGAAAAAGGATATGGCTCGAGGTAGAACACACTAATGTCTATACTCGTATCTATGTAAAGGATGAGGGCGTTGGAATTGCAGAAGAAGAACTGCCAAACATCTTCAAACGTTTCTATCGTGTACACCAGGAGGTGAATCCAAATAGTGTGGGAATTGGATTGTCTCTTACAAAGTCTATTGTAGAAGGAATGGGTGGAAGCATTCGTGTGCAGAGCGAGGAAGGTGAGTACACCTGGTTTATACTAACATTTGTGAAATAACTTTTCTTACAAAACTGTAAGATTAAATGTCACGAAAATGTAACTTTGATATTTTATAATGGGTATAACTTAGAAAAGGTTATGCCCTTTTGTATTGTAAGGAGAATGAGAGAGATGGAAAATTATAAGATACTAGCAGTTAAGTATTTAAAAATGAATAAAAGAAGAACAATTCTAACAATACTCGGTACTTCTTTAACGGTCTTGTTACTTTATGTTTTGTTAAATCTATTATTTAGTTACATGGATGACATGAAAGCAGACTATATAAGCATGTACGGCGATTATGAAATGATTCTCTATACTGAAACTGCTGAACAGATTGCAAAAATTCAGGCAGACCCGATAGTCAAGACTGCTTATGTAGGTGGATATTATGATAATTTTTCGAAGAAAAGCTATGAAAATGCGATGTATATCAAGGGGGACAGCCCATATCGAATTGACAAGAACTTCGAGTATTTGACCACCACCTATGAAGTGGAGGGTGAAATAGATCAATTTATTGCTGCATTTTCTTTTCAGGGAAGCGATTCAAGTAGTACATATATATTAATTATTTTTGCTCTGTTAGTAGCGTACATATTTGCAATCTTCGGAGTGGGAGTCATTCGTAATTCCATTCAGCTTTCCCTATTTGAACAGATTAAGGATTATGGAAATCTGCGTTGTATTGGAGCATCGAAAAGTCAGCTGCGAGCTATCATTTATACCCAGGGTGCAATTATGGAAAGTCTCGG
>JAGAQX010000269.1 GCA_017622535.1 Lachnospiraceae bacterium
GGCAAATATGAATAAAGCACATCGTGACCGAATTGCATTTATGAGAGTTTGTTCCGGCAAGTTTGATGCCAGTAAGGACGTGTACCATGTACAAAGTAAGCGTAAGCTAAAACTATCTCAGCCACAGCAGTTGATGGCACAGGACAGAAAGATTGTGGATGAGGCCTATGCAGGTGATGTGATAGGTGTTCATGATGCTGGTTTGTTCTCTATTGGAGATACGGTATGTCAGCCTGGTAGGAAGTTTGAGTATGAAGGCATTCCTACCTTTGCACCAGAGCATTTCTGTCGTGTGGTACAGATGAACACTATGAAGCGTAAGCAGTTTGTACAGGGTGTTACCCAGATTGCGCAGGAAGGTGCCATTCAGATTTTCCAGGAGTATACAGCAGGTATGTCTGAGATTATCGTGGGAGTAGTAGGTGTACTTCAGTTCGAGGTATTGAAATACCGTTTGGAGAATGAGTACGGTTGTGAGATTAAGCTTGAGCCGTTACCATATAACTTTATTCGTTGGATTAAAGATCCATCTACGGATGTGAATTCTTTGAAGCGTGTAAATGAAGTCAAGAAGGTAAAGGATATGAAAGGGAATCCGCTTTTGTTATTTACCAATCAATGGACAATTAATACGGTGCTTGAGCATAATGAAGGCTTAGAACTTCTTGAGTTTAGAAAAAACTGATATGCAAAGAACACACATATATGGAATTAAGGTATAACAATTAATTTGTATAGAACAAAAGACAAAGTAATTAAGAATACAAATTTGAAAAGGTGATTATGAATAAAGAAACAATTAGAGGAAACGTGTTGCTAAAGTTTGTGTTTCAATTGTTGATTCTATGTTTGTGTTTGCTTGTACCGAATCAGATAGCAGTTGCGGTTACAAGTTTAGAAGTAAATACAACGAAACAGTTTGGAGACAAAGTGAAGATTGCATGGAATGAAGTGACGGATGCTGTTAGCTATAAGCTATATATATCTGTTGGAGACAACAAGAAGTACAAATTTGTTTCAGAAATTGCATCTGCAATTGATGACACGTTGAATGAAGATATGACACAGCTCACAGAACAGACAGAACCATCTAAGTTACAGCATTTTTATAATGGTTTATCAGCAAAAAAGACGTATTATTTCAAGCTACAAGCAATCGATGCAAATGGAAATGTTTTGGATACGGATACGACCAATTTATTTAATGGCAATATTGTTTCTACTACAAAGCAAAAGTATTCTTATTCAGATATGAAAAAAGATATTAAGCAATTATGTAATAAATACTCAGATTATGTTCATGTAAATATCATTGGAACTACAGTGGACCAGCGGAATATATATGATGTAGTGTTGGGAAATCCTGAAGCAGAGAAATGTGTGGTATTTCAGGCTAGTATTCATGCCAGAGAATATATGACCTCACAGCTCGTAATGGAGCAGATGGAATATTACCTGGATAACTATAATAAAAAGTACGATGGAAAAACCTACAAAGATATATTTGATAAGGTTTGTGTTCATGTGGTTGCAATGTCCAATCCGGATGGTGTAACAATTTCGCAAAAAGGGTTTAGCGGTATTCGTAGTAAGGAACTTCGTAAAAAGCTAAAGAAAATGCGGGGAGCAAGCAATACAACTGTTTGGAAAGCAAATGCAAAAGGTGTGGATTTGAACCGTCAATTTGATTATAAGTTCAAGTATGTCAAGAAGTGGAAAAAAGGTTCTTATGCTTTGTATGGGGGTAAAAAACCTGTTTCTGAAAATGAAACCAAAGCTCTCGTACAGCTTGTAAATGATCTAAATCCGAAAGCAGTTGTGAATTATCACGCAATGGGCAATGTCATTTACTGCAGATATGGTGGTAAGAAAAAGGTACAAAAAAAGGTGTATAAGTTAGCGGGAGAAATCCGTAGCTTGACAGGATATTCTTATATGGGATTAGATCAGTCTCCGGGTTTTGCAAACTGGTTAGTTTGTAAGAAGGGAATCCCGTCTTGTACTGTGGAGATTGGTATGCATAAAACACCGGTTCCCATTAGTCAGTGGAGTAACGTTTGGAAACAGAATAAGAATGTAATGGCAGCGACGGCAAAGCTTTATAATTAAAGTAGTCGGTGCTGTTATTTTCTAGAATAAGAAAAGTAAGGGATATACTGGTCTGGTATATCCCTTTTTTGCAATTATAATTGTAATTGCTGTCTCAACATTAGTGAAAAAATCCCATTAACATATCAACCTTTTGCTGTTCTGCTGGAGACATCCCATCCTTCAGAATACTGATAAGAAGTGCAGTTTCAGATTTGGTAAAATTTAAGTTTCGTCTAGTAAGTTCTTTGTTTACAGACATGATTTTTGGTAGCATAGTTTCTAAAGAGGTATTCTTGCTTTTCTCTGCAACCTCTTTGATGATTTGTTGCTTTATTGGATGTAATTTCTGAAATTCTGGTGTGGTAAGTAATTCTTCATAGCTCATGTTAAAACCTCCTGGATATATAAATTATCTATTAATATATGTTATCTGTATCTTCATACATGGAATTATTGGAATAGCTTTTGGTATGTAGTGAATCTGCTTGTTGTAAATCATATTCGGCAAGTAATTTTTGAATGTTATCATCAAATTCGTCAGCGGATTGTAGTGAATTATCATTTGAAGAGTGGTTTTGTGATGCGTGATTGTTAAAATTATGAGAAGAGGTGTTTTCTTCAAATGAATTTGTAAAAGGTGTCTGCATATTATGCATCATGTTCATAATATTAGACATGTTATTAACGGAAAAACCAGATACATCAGATTCTCCGCCGCCATCCATCATAGACATCATTGTTTTAATTAATTCAGGTGACATTCCTGTCAAGGATCCAACCATTTCCCAAGGGTCATTGCTTGAACAGTGTAATCCAAGCCTGGTTAGGTTGTTGGGAGATTGGAAACACTTGATAATAAGACGGATTTCACTAAATTTAATAAATAATGCCAATGGTAATTTTAGTTGATACTCAACAAAAGGAATCAGGGCTTCAAGCATGGAAAGATTTTCGTAGCCATCAATTGCATTTAGAGGATGTCGGTTTTTAAAATCCATGAAATTGCCCCTAGTCTTTTCTATTCAGTATATGCACGAAGTTGACGATTATGAAAGAATTCCTTATAATTACTTGGTGTTGGATAATCATATTGAAACAGGATTGGATGTGTAGGAGTTCTAGATGAATTTACAAGATTTTTATAATGGAAATGAATGGTTTGCATATCGTTATTTCGGTGCACATGTAGAAAATGGAGGTGTGCGCTTTACTGTCTATGCTCCAAAGGCAAAGAAGGTTACCTTGATTGGTGAATTTAATTTTTGGCATGATTGCGTGATGTCCAACAGTGGTCGTGGAGGTATTTATAGTATTTTTGTAGAAAATGCAAAAGTAGGACAGATGTATAAGTATCGCATTTATCATCATGATGGGACTGTGACGGATAAAGCAGATCCCTATGGTTTTGGTATGGAGCTTCGTCCATGTTCTGCTTCTATTATTCGGGATATGAGAGCATATCAATTTACGGATTGTGAATGGATGCAACAGCGGGAAAAGAACTACAATAAACCAATGCATATATATGAATTACATTTTGGTACATGGCGTGCGAATGGGGATAAATGGTACAGATATGAGGAATTGGCAGAAGAGTTAATTCCTTATTTGAAGGAAATGGGATATACCCATGTAGAGTTGATGCCGTTGTCGGAATATCCGCTAGACGAATCCTGGGGATATCAAAGCACAGGTTTTTTTGCACCTACCGCTCGCTATGGAACATGTGATGGGCTGAAGGAATTTGTGAATCAGTGTCATAGGGCTGGAATTGGAGTATTGTTGGATTTTGTAATGGTTCATTTCGCAGTGGATGATTATGGATTGGGAAATTTTGATGGTTCAGCACTTTATGAGCTTCCATTTACAGATGTGGAGCGCAGTGAATGGGGATCTTATCAGTTTGCCCATGGCAAAGGAGAAGTGGCAAGTTTTCTGAAATCCTGTGCGAATTATTGGCTTAGTGAATATCATTTTGATGGGCTAAGAATGGATGCAATTTCTAATATGATTTATTGGCAGGGACAAAGGGAACGTGGAGTAAATGAGGAAGCTCTTCGCTTTGTGCAGTCTTTGAATGAAGGTTTACATAATCTTCATCCATTGACAATGCTTGTGGCAGAGGATTCTACCAGTTTTTTGAAGGTGACTGCGCCAGTTGCCTACGATGGTTTGGGTTTTGATTATAAATGGGACTTAGGTTGGATGCACGATACATTGGAGTTTTTCTGTCTTTCACCAGAAGAACGCAGAAATCATTATCAAGATATCCTTTTTTCAATGCATTATTTTTACAATGAATTGTATTTGTTGGCTTTATCTCATGATGAAGTGGTACATGGTAAGAAAACCATATTGGATAAGATGTATGGAAGCTATGAGGAGAAATTTGCGCAGTGTAGAGCATTGTTTCTGTATATGTTGACGCATCCAGGAAAGAAGCTTAATTTCATGGGAAATGAAATTGGACAGTTCCGCGAATGGGCGGAATACAGACCCCAGGATTTTGATGTGTTAGAGCAGTTTTCGATGCATACAATGTTCAGACGATTTTTTAGAGATATAAATCAAGTGTATTTATCTCATCCAGCGTTACACTGTGAGGAATATAATAAGGATTGTTTTAATTATGTAATTGCAGATAAATCGCAGGAGTTGGTTTATGCTTACACCAGGAGTGCAGGTGGAGAGCAGATGCTTGCAGTGTTTAATTTTAGTGATAGAATATATAAGGATTATGAAGTGAGAATATCTGGTAATCATATGTTAAAGGAGCTTATTAACAGTGCATGTAAGATATATGGAGGAAATGTTTCGACTAGTGGAATGGAAATTCCGGTACGTAATGGTAATTGTCAAATGAATTTGGAACCGTATTCTGGTAGATTGTTTCAGATTATGTAATAAAAGGGGATACAAAAACAATTTTTGAAAGAGGGCATAATTATGTTGAGTGATTGGATTACAAAGATGGATCTGAATGTATTAAACTGGATACAAGAGAATTTACGAAGTAATGTATTAGACATCGTTTTACCAGCTGTTACATTTCTTGGTGATAAAGGCTGGTTATTTATTGTGATAGCAGTACTTCTTGTTTTGTTGCCGAAAACTAGACTTTGGGGTGCGAAGCTGAGTACAAGTTTAATTCTTGGATTGGTGTTTGGTAATATGCTTTTAAAGAATGTGGTGGCAAGAATCAGACCCTATGATGTGGTGGAGAATGTTAATCTGTTAGTGGATAAGCTAAGTGATTATTCCTTTCCTTCCGGACATACCATGGCCTCCTTTGAGTTTTTTACTGTGGTATGCTTTATGCCAATTAAGAAGATATATAAGGTGTTGGCAGGGATTTTGGCATTTACAATTGCTTTTTCAAGATTGTATCTCTATGTTCATTATCCCACCGATGTGCTTGGAGGAATGTTCTTTGGAACCCTGTTTGGAATCATGGGTGTGCGAATTGTAGATATGATCTACGAGGAGCGAAAGGCAAAGCGGGAAGTAGAAGAGAAGTAGAGGAAAGCAAAAAAGGATACTATAAAATAGGAGTAGGGTTGCAGTCTGCATTACAACACAATGATATGAAACAGAATAATGTGAAATATATAAGGGCTTGATTCAATAATAGAATCAAGCCCTTGTTTTTACTGTCTGTAATGTGCTAAGAAATCACTTAATCGATCTGTAGCAACTTTCAAATCTTCAATTCTAGGTAAATACACAATTCGGAAATGATCTGGCTCGTGCCAGTTAAATCCGCTACCCTGTACGATTAGGACATGTTTCTCGCGCAAAAAGTCTAAAGCAAATTTCTCGTCATTTAAGATGTTGAACTTCTTTACATCCAATTTAGGGAAAATGTAAAATGCCGCTTCCGGTTTTACTGCGCTAACGCCAGGGATATCATTTAAGGCGTTATATATGTATTCACGTTGTTCATAAATTCGTCCGCCCGGTAACAATAATTTGTCAGCGCTTTGAATTCCGCCTAACGCAGTCTGGATAATGGACTGGGCAGGTACGTTGGAACAAAGGCGCATGGAGGATAACATGTTAAGTCCTTCGATATAGCCCTTACAGCGGGATTTGTCACCGCTTAAGCTCATCCAACCACTGCGGAAACCAGCAATGCGGTGCGATTTGGAAAGACCATTGAAGGTTACACACATTAGGTCTGGTGCTAATGAAGCGATGGAAATGTGCTTCTTACCATCCATAACTAAGCGGTCATATATTTCGTCTGAAAAGATAATTAATTCATATTTTCTTGCGAGTTCAACAATCTCTTCTAATACTTCCTTTGGATAGAGCGCACCAGTTGGATTGTTTGGATTAATAATAACAATTCCCTTTGTGCGGTCTGTGATTTTACTTTCCATATCCTTGATATCAGGATACCAGTTTGCCTGCTCATCACAAATATAATGTACTGGCTTACCACCTGCAAGATTCGCCGCCGCAGTCCATAATGGATAGTCAGGTGCCGGAACTAGGATTTCATCACCGTCATCTAATAAGCCCTGCATACTCATAGTAATTAACTCGGAGGCACCATTGCCTGTATAGATATCATTGATTCCAACATTCGGAATATTCTTAAGCTGACAGTATTGCATAATTGCCTTACGTGCACCGAATATACCTTTGGAATCGGAATATCCTTGGGATTCTAACAGGTTATATTGAATGTCCTGTATAATTTCATTTGGGGCGTTGAAGCCGAATGGGTAAGGGTTACCAATGTTTAGCTTTAATATATCGATATTATTTTCGCTCATGCGGTTTGCTTCTTCTACAACCGGTCCACGAACGTCGTAGCATACGTTGTCTAATTTGTGTGATTTTTCAAATTGTCTCATGTTATTCACTCCTTCGATCAAATACAGTTGTTGTCTAATAGTAAGGAAGTATATTCTGATCTATTCGAAAACAACTAGAGAGTATTATAGTCCTTTTTTTTATTTTTGTATATGGTGCAAATGATTTTTCTGATAAAAACAATTTGTTTTTTAACCGGATCTAAATTTTTTCAGTATTGTGGTGGCATGCATAAAGAATATTTCATAAAACATGAAAGTTACTGAAAAAGTTTGATGGAAGTATTGACAAGAGATTTCTATACGTGTTATAACTGTATCATGACGAGTGGTACAGTTGGTACAGTTGGTACAGTTGGTACAGTTGGTACAGTTGGTACAGTGAGGAAGGAGGAGTTTGATGATTATATTAGATTATAAGAGCAGTAAGCCTATTTATGAACAGATTATAGAGCAGGTGAAGCTGAATGTTATGAGACAATATTTAAAACCAGGAGATGCAATTCCATCGGTGCGAAAGCTTGCATTAGAGTTAGAGATTACACCGGGAACAGTAGCAAAGGCTTACCAGGAATTAGAGCGTCAGCAGATTATTGAGACAATCAGAGGCAAGGGAACATTTATTGCTAATGAGATACAGTTAAAGCCAGATGAGAAGAAGCTTTTTGAGGTAAAGAAGAATCTGCAGACGGAGCTTATGGAGCTTAAGATGATGGGGTACAGTAAGAGGATGGTGGTTGAATTAATCACGGGGATTTATGAGGAGATGTGCGTATGTTAGAAGTAAAGAATGTATTCAAAAGCTATAATAAGAATCAGGTGTTGAAGGATGTCAGTCTAACCGTACTTCCTGGTGAGATTCACGGATTGATTGGAGAGAATAGTGCAGGTAAGACCACCTTGATTAAATGTGTAACAGGAATTTACAAAAC
>JAGAQX010000270.1 GCA_017622535.1 Lachnospiraceae bacterium
TCTCTCCTTTTTACCTACAGCTCATTCCCAAAAAAGCAGAAGCTTTCTTTATCGTTTTTTAGCCCAAGTACAAACACCCTGATTAGTTAATCCTGACAACAACACTGTACTCTTATTGCTTTCTGCATCTAGTCCCACTTCAATATGTACATACTCCTTAATTGGGCCATATGAAAATTCCAAAGTATGCTCATCTACCTTCTCCCAGTTACCAATGATAGAACAGCACTCCAGTCTTCCATCCTCAAATATTCTCAAAGGATGGGCATGACAAATTCCCTGTGGCACAGAAGGACGTAACTCAATCCTTTCATACAAGCCTGGAATCACCACATCTAACACGATTGGAAAAGTTTCCTTAGCATATGGCTGTGCTCCAGCAATTAGCCAATCATCCGGTGTTACATAGAGTTTCCGAATTTGTAACAAACCAGCCCCGGGGTCATCATCCACAAACTGCATCTTTCGTATATGTGAAACCATATACATCTCTGCATTATCACGAAGCAACACAGAATTATGTCCAGGTCCCATATATGGCATACCAGATAGCCATCTGTAGCCTGCACTAATCATTAATCCTCTGCTACAATTTTTATCATCACTATCAGCCATATCATTGCCATAGTAATCTAAAAAAGGTCCTGTTATCCGCTTACTTCTACCAATTCTTATATTATAATCATTCTTAAGCGAACCATAGGATACAAACAAATAATAATACTTTGTATCCGGATGATATATCATATATGGTCCTTCTATTGAACCTGAAGTCCAGCCTGGGCGTCTAGCAAGACATATTCCCATCCGTTTGCTCCTTATTTCCTCGGGCATTTCTGAGATGTGCACACCATCCTTATACTCCTCAGTAAGCTTTAAGCTTCCGACACCTCTCCCATCTTTACCTTGATTCTTAGCAAATCCTGTTTCCTTATCAAGAGGAAGCAGGTACACTCCATCCCAGAAGGAACCGTATAGCATAAACTGCTCACCAGTCTCATAATCCTCAATGATATTAGCATCAATTCCATTTACCATCAACGTATCATCTGTCTTAATGACTGCCTGTTTCGGTGTAAATGGTCCCTCCGGCTTATCTGAGGTTGCCAGGAATATGGCGGACTGTTGTACACCCCAGCTTGAATTTGAGCAATACAATCTATATTCATCACCCACCTTTACAATATCAGGTGCCCATATAGCATCCGACTTTGTCCAATCCTTAGCATCTTCTGGTACATAGTTTACAATAGTACCAAGATTTTCCCAGTGTTCCAAATCCTCTGAAACCATACCTTGAGCTCCAGTACAATAAAGGTAAAATTTACCTGTAACAGGGTCTTCATAGACTGCTGGATCATGTACCATGTATTCGACTCTTCCTTCCGCCTCATCATCACCGTGAAAATTCTTTTCCTCTCTATACTCGAGGTAACTTGCTTTTATTTCATCATTCGATTTTGCTGTATCGTAAATGCACAAAGCTGACACATCACCATTATATGACTCCTGATAGCTATCCCCTCCAAGATACACATTCGAAATATTTCCCATATTCTTTATATTCGAATGCATAGTGGCAAACTCACCATCAATAAAAACCTTTGCCATGGCAGAAAATGAATCATATACAATTGCAACATAGGTCCACTTACCTACGGGTATAGCAGCCGTCATGGCATCGGTCCATACATCGTCATTGTCCGAATGCATTCGGAACATACAAAGATTACCACTAATTGTCGGCATCAATGACGCAAAGCCTTTTTGCATTCTAATATAAAATGCACTTATCCAATTCTGTATTTCATGAGGCTTAAGCCACATAGTTACAGTGAAACTTCCTCCTGTAAATAATGTCCTTGGAAACTTTACCAAATTATGTTCAACCGGTCCGCCGGTGAATCTCAACCCACCCCACTTATCCGATATCCCGTCGATAAAATACACACCTTCACCCACAATTTCCCCACTGTACTTTCCTTCTATCGTCTTCAAATCCTGTTTAAATTTGTATACATACTTGGTTTCTTTTTTCGTTATCCCCTTAAGAAACTCTATATATTCATCAAGAACAAGTGATTTCGAAAAGTATAAACCAGATGCTGCATCACAGTTATTATATATAAGTGTTTCCGCCTTATCCGACGTATCAACGCACTGTCCTACACTTAACAGATGCATATTTTTAATCATATCAAACAACGTCTTAAGAACTTCCTTATCTGATTCTTTTTTGTAATTTTCCTCTATGAAATCGCCATCAAAAAAAACAGAACTTAATGGAATTCTGTTAAGATATCCAAAGCTCGAAAAATCTGCCCCAAAATTCATAACACCAATTTTAAAGCCTATTTTTTTCAGTTCAAACAATGTCCTAACTAGTCTTTCAGCACTTCTTTTTCCTAACATCCTCTCATCTAACATAAACTCAATTCTCTCTGCTGGAACATGATACTCTTCTATCATTGCTTTTAACGTTTCAGCAATATTTTCTTCCAAAAGAATTTGCGATACCCGAATACCAATGATTGTTTCTCTTGAATCAGCCTCCGAAAGTCTAGCATAATCCTGACATACTTTTGTAATTGAATAACTATCGATATATTTTAAAAACCCGCTCTTTTCAAGAGTGTGTTCGTAATCAAACCGACTCCATTCCTCTCCCTTTTCCGTTACCCACATCGTTTTAGCTGCAGTTCGCATAAGTTCTCCATTTTGCAAATGAATCACCGGATAATAGACAACTTGAAATTTTCCTTCCTCCAATGCTTTCGGTGCATTACTCTCCATCTCTTTCGCTTGCCTAATAATGTCTTCAAAATCTTCAAAAAAAACATACTGGTTTTTTCCTAGTTCCTTAGCATAATACATAGCAGCATCACTATAGGAAAGGAGGCTGTCTACACCCTCTGATGTATTAGCATTTCGCACAATCCCTATGCTAACTGATATGATATTAAACGCTGGGTTTTCAATTTTGACTTCATTAATTTTATCCATTAGTCTTTGTGCAACAACAGATATCTTCTGCTTGGAATATTCTGATGGTATCATAATCACAAACTCATCGCCACCAAGCCTTACAATAATACCATCATCTGGCGAAGCCTTTCTTAAAATTTCTGCAATACGAATCAATATATTATCGCCAGTTTTGTGCCCATAAACATCATTGACTGCCTTAAAATTATCAATATCAATAAACAATACCTGTACCAGTTGTTCTTTTTTCAGAATATCATTCCATTTCTCTGACATACCTTTACGATTATATAATCTAGTAAGATAATCATAAATATCGTTTTTTTCTTTCATACCACTTGTTTCCTTCATATACCTTCGCCTCCCAAGTAAATACTTCCGCTCATTATCACATACATCTGTTAATTTAATGCATAATACAATCCTTTTCTATCCATCAGCTCTTCATGCGTTCCTTCTTCTGCAATACCTTTATTGCATATATACAGTATTCTATCCGCATTTCTAATTGTTGAAAGTCTGTGAGCCACAATAAACGCAGTCTTATTCTTAAGTATAATATCAAGCGCTTTTTGTATTAAAGCTTCCGTCTCTGTATCTATAGAACTTGTTGCTTCATCTAAAATAATAATAGATGGATTTTTTAGTATTATCCTCGCAAAAGAAATCAACTGCTTTTCTCCAGCGGACAATCCATCGCCGCGTTCTTCGAGCTCAGTCTTATATCCGTCGGGCATATGTGAAATAAAATGGTCTGCATATACCATCTTAGCTGCCTCTATACATTCTTCATCTGTAGCATCATTTCTTCCATAACGTATATTATCAAGTATGGTTCCCTTAAATATAAATGGGTCTTGCATCAATACACCCACTTCACGACGCAAGGACTCCAATGTAGCATCTCTTACATCTACACCATCAATCATCACACTTCCTTCCATCACATCATAAAATCTTGTAAGCATATTGATAACTGTAGTCTTTCCTGCTCCGGTAGGTCCTACTAAAGCAATCGTCTCACCTGGTGAAACATGAAGTTTAAAGTTTTCCAAAATAGTAACATCATCCTCATAAGAAAAGGTAACCGCATTGAAATCCACTTTACCTAAAACATTCTTTAACTCTACCGCTTTCTTTGAATTCCGTATTGATACTGGATGATCAATTGTATCGAATACCTGCTCCAAATTTGCTGTCACCTGTGCTAACTGTTGAATAATAACTGCTATTTGTGTAAGAGGACCGGAAAACTGTGTCATATAATTTGTAAACATTACCACTATGCCCGCAGTCATAGCCGCATCTCCAGCATTCATCAATTTAAGTGCAACATAATACAATAGCAAAGTGCCTACATTCCACAATATCTCCACAATCGGCGTATTTAACTCATTTCGATATACAATCCTCATCCAATGTCTAACAGAGGTATCATGTATTTCTTCATATATTTCCCTACTCATCTCACTTCGGTTATAACTTTTGATTATCTTTTCTCCCATTATGCATTCCACAAGAAATGCAGTTCGATTCGATATCTTAGCTCTATGTGCCCCAAACAGCTTTCTTATGGAATACCTCAGCAACAATACCAAAAACATCATCGGTATTACTGTAAACATTACCACTAAAGTAAGCCGCGTGCTCAATGAGAGCATGAACACAGTCGCCACAAGAATCTTCACTATATATATCACAAACAGAACCACATAGTTCGTAAAGAAATTTGCAAGATCATTCACGTAATCCGTTACCCTTACTACAATCTTACCATCCGGCTTGGAATCAAAATAATCAAAGGGCAACTTTTGAAGCTTATAGAATATATCTTTTCGTATTTCCGCTATTATTCCGTGCCCTGCTTCTCCCATCAATCTTTGGTGTATAAATGTCATAGCAATTTCGAACAGCATCAAAAACATCATACCTACCGCACATAGTATAAGCTCCCTATAATTTCCAGCCGGTACCACCTGGTCTATGATATACCCTAACACCTTAGGACTAACCATTGCAGCTATTGCCGACATTAGCATTAGAATTAAAACAATATAGAAAACTATTTTGTAAGGAATAAGATATTTGAGTACCCTTTTCAACTGCTTTATATCAATCTTACGTTCAATTACCTCATCTTGAAAATATGTATTTCTTTTTGCCATTTTATATTCCCTACCTTAATACTTAATCATTTCGCAAAATCATGCTTTTATCACAAATTTTTCTTTATTTTCTTGTATGCGGTACACCTTTGCAAAATGGCCATCTTCCCTCATTAATTCTTCAAAGCTTCCTCTCTCAACAATCATTCCATCCTGCATGTATAATATCTCATCACAATTCACTACCGAGCTTAATCTATGCGCCGATATAATTAATGTTCGTTCTGCATAATACTTCTGTATTGTATCAAGCAGTTTCTTTTCTGTCGTTCTATCCAATGCAGAGGTTGCATCATCTAAAACAATAATAGGCGCATCCTTTAAAAGTGCTCTTGCAATCGACACACGTTGTCGTTGCCCGCCAGATATACCAAGTCCTTTTTCTCCTACTATGGTCTCATAACCATCCGCTAGGGTTTTGATAAATCCATGCGCTTGTGCATGCTTCGCCGCTGTCACCACCTGTTGCTGACTAACATATGGTTCTGAATACGCAATATTAGAATCAATTGTATTTGAAAAAAGAAATACATCTTGAAATACATAAGAAAATCCTTTTCTAAGCTCTTCTAATTCGTATTTTCTAACATCCTTTCCATTTAGAACAATGCTTCCCCCCGTCATATCATGAATTCTTAGCAATGCCTCCAAAAGAACACTTTTACCACTACCAGTACCACCCACGATTCCTATCTTCTTGCCATATGGTATCTCAATATTAATATTCTTTAACACCTGCTTTCCCTCTATCACCAAGGAGCCGTTCGATATTGATATATCAATTTTTTGAATATTACTTATTTTCTCCTCTCCATCAGGAACATTCGATTGACAAGTCATAAATTTATACATTTTTTGCCCTGATACCAACTGCTGCTGCATCTGAAACAACATATTATTAAGCTGAGTAATAAAATCCATTATCTTAAACACATAGCTGGTAACTGCGGCAAGTGAACCAATCATCAAATGCCCATTAATAACAAGAAATGCAGCTATCACAATGCTACCTACATAAGCAAACTGTTTGAGTATACTGAATAATGCCTCAAAGGCTGAAGATAACTTTATCTGTTCAATATACGAATTTTGAAGCTGTTCGTTCGCCTGATTAAATTTTTCCTTTTCAATTGCCTCATTTGTAAACGCTCTCACAACTCTTACTGCTTCAATATTTTCCTGAACAGTAAGACTCATTTTACTATTCGCTCCTCTTATACATTGAAAATTCTCACACGCAACATTTTGAAATTTCACAAGTGCTATAACAAATAAAGGCGTTACAATAAACGGAATTATTAACAGATATGGATCAATTGTTACCAACACAACAGATGTTATCAACAACATATACAAACTATCAAAAATATTAGGAATAATACGGCAAAACATTTCCTTGAACATAATGGTATCTGAATTAATTGTTGTCAAAAGTTCTCCTGTATTAAATTCGTGAAGCGTTCTGCTATCAAGTTCTAATAGCTTTTCGAATGTAGCTATTCTAAGATCTGTTTCTAATTTTAGACCTAACTTTTGATTCAATATATTCCTAATATAAATAATAACTGTTTTTACAATGAGCAAAGTCATATACACAATTGCAAGATTAGTAAACAATTTTGTTGAACCTGGCTCACCATATTTCCCTGAAAGCAAAAAAGAAAATACCGTATCATTATCTTGAGGATTTCCTCTCTTAATTATATAATCAATAAACATTGCTGTTAGAAGCGGCTGTAGCACATCACATGTAAGTGCTACAACACTCAGTAGCTTTGCTATAATTGAACCTACAATATTTCTTTTCCAATATGTATATCCAAATTTTAATACTTCCATTTATTTATCACCTATAAAATACCAATAGATTCCATACCTTTCATCTATAATTTCATTATAAGGAACGAATATAATCTCCTCATTAAAATGCTCTGATGTATCTGCACCTATCAATTGAAATGCAAGCTCATCTCCATCAAGCTTTTTTAAAATACATTTTGGATTTTTTACTACATCCTCTGGCTTAATACCTTTTTCCAGTTTAAGAAATTCACTATCTAATATGACTCTTCGCGATTCTCCGTAGGATACTTCAGAATATACTGCCTCATTCCCTACAACCTTCCATGCAGGAGCCTTTACATCAATTCCTGCTTCTATCAATTCATTCATCCGCTCTTTACCAAGCTTCGCACAGAGAACAGTTGGTCCATACATAAATCCCACCGCTGGAATATCTCCCTCCAATACGGACGCATTCAAAGACATCTTATACTCTATTCTAAACATAAAACTACCTTTATGAATATTCGATATTCGATAATAACCATCTACACTTTTCTTTATCTTTGGAGAGGACTTGTCGGGGTTTTTTGACACAGTACCACAAACTCTTTTATTTCCATTATAAAACTTCTTTAGCTTATACTTATCTGCCCAATCTGGAATTCTCAAAAATACATTGACATCACTTTCCAAATCTGTTACAGCCGATATTCCAGAAAGCTTTTTACTTATTCCACGTTCTATCCACAGTTTTCCGATACTATGCATTGACACATCACACCTCAACTGAATTCTGATATCCAACTCTGGAATTATCAGTTCTGAGGCAACATACTGATTAATGTATACATTCGTACCATCTACATAGTATATGCCCCCATTCAGCTTCGTGTAATTCTCCATTCCTGTTCCAGTACAACACCAGAAACTATTATTCTCTGGCTCGGCCGCACCAAAATGCTTGTAATATCCTGTACCCATAGGTGAAAAATACGTAGTTGTACCTTCATTATAGTTGATGGAACCAAGAACAGCATTCCTTAAAGCTTTTTCATAATAATCCACATACTTCTTCTCTCCAGTAATGC
Organism: Lachnospiraceae bacterium; assembly: GCA_017622535.1. GTDB lineage: Bacteria > Bacillota > Clostridia > Lachnospirales > Lachnospiraceae > CAG-590. Next base: position 8,024 of record JAGAQX010000270.1, read on the forward strand.
AATATAGTTTCTTCGAAAGTTTCATCATATTATACGCACAACAGCCTTCACAATTGCATTGTGTCCTTGACCAGTCAAGCTTATCTTTTTCTCTAAAATGTTCCATATCACTAATTCCGCCAGTGATATATGTCTGTTCTTCACTCACACGATTCCAAAATGCCGTAGCATAATTAATATAAGCCATCTCCGTCTTTGTCAATTTGCCTTTCACATTTCTACATGCATCTGCCCTGCCTACTGCTCCTAAGAACTTTGGTATTGTCGTATTTGCATGGATTCGATTAAGTACAATTGTTCCCGAAGCTATATTCTCATAAAGTTCAGGATCATCAAAGTTCTCAGCCGCTTTAAAATAATTTTCATTTTTGGTAATATTATACAGGTTATACAAACTTTCATTCATACCACCGTATTCACTACTAAGTATTTTTTTTCGGATAGCGTCATCCCATCTTGAAACACGGTTATATGTCCAATCTCCCATTTTGCAAGCTATGTGCAATGCAGTTTCATTACCTGCTAAAGTATATACATCTATCATCCCTTGAAGTACCTTATGAAATGCATACCATGGCACCCATGTCTTTCCCGTAGCTTTTCCTTCTTCAATATCAAACTGTAATTCAATGTTATTTGCATCCTGTATACTTGCTGCAGAAAGAAATCCTGTACCAATAACATCCTGGCATTTTTTCAGTTCTTCAATAATATAATTAAGATTACTCTCAATCACCTTGTCTTCGTCATCACCAGATGCAATCACCTGCGCACAAGCTGTAAAATAATGACCCAAACAATGACCTGCTATCAAACTATCTTCCCAGCCACCATAACACGATGCATCTTTCGTATCCATACCTGCTGTTTTACGAAAACCAGCAAGCACTCTTTCTCTATCTACTTTATTAATAAATTTAATAATAGCCTTCTTAGCATTCACAAATCTATAGTCTAAAAGACGCACCTTATCAAGTGGCACATCTGTAATATTTTTAAGCATAAAATCTATTTCCATTCTCATCCTCCTTACCCTCTCAATTATTTATTATCATTGTCAATCCCTTCATCTTTTGACTTGTCATTTCCAATCCCATTCTCGTTATTGTGTTTATCTCTATATTTATCCGAATATAACAAATCATCATCACTTGCTGGTGTCTCATCAATAAACTTAGCGAACACCTTATAAAAAAAGAAAGACTGTACATAGGTAATAAGTGAAAAACCTATCATCAGCATTACTACCATTGCCGCAACATTTGTGTACACAAAATACGCGACAGCAAAAGTTAATAACATACATATAAGCGTATAAGGAACAAAATATCCAACTGCCATTGCAGCAGCATTTTTTATCTGTCTTCCAAAGGAATCCTGCATTTTTGCTATCACTGGAAAAAGCCACTGAAAAATCATAACCACAAAAAAAGCAATTGCAACACTTACCAACTTCATAGTGTTGGATATGGTTCCCATATTGACCTGTTGCCAAAAGTGATAATCCACAAACAAGACAACAGCAAATACCAAAAACAATAACCATGCCAGTGTTGCTTGCTTAAAGCTCTGCTTAAAGGACTTAAAGAAAGTTTTAATTATATACCCATCTCCATACCTTATGGATCTTAAACTCACAGCATACATAGAAGTAAGCGATGCTCCTACGGTTACTATAGGTAGCGAACACAACAAAAATAATGCATTCAGCAAAAACAAATCTGTCATTTTATTTAAAAACTGTAATACCACATTATCCTTTATCATAATTATAATCCCTCTTTCTGCACTGTAACAGACACCGACACGTCTATAAAGCCTTGCTTTTTACCCTTTTCTATTTATATATAAAATTCGGGATATGGCTAAAGCTAACCATATCCCGAATATAGGGAGGACTCTATGAGATCACTTAATACCACTAATAGCCACTGATTCCACGATAACTCTCTGGAAAGTGAAAAACAATATTAAGGTAGGCAACATGGCAATAACCGATGCAGCCATAATCAACGCATAGTCACTCTGAATCGCATAATATGAATTGAATGAACGAATAACTACCTGCAATGTCCACAATTTTTCATCTCTAAGAAAAATTGTAGGCGCAAGATAATCATTCCATATTCCCATGAACCACAACATAAGCTGGGTTCCAAAAGCACCCTTCATCAACGGAAGAAATATCTTCCAATAACAACCGAAATACGAACATCCATCCAGCTTTGCAGCATCCATAAGATCGCCTGGTATTCCGAATAAATTCTGTCTCAAAAAGAATATCATACTTACATTACCGAAACAACCTGGTATAATAAGAGGAGCCAAAGAATTTGTCCAATGAAGCTTTGTAAAAAGCACATACTGCGGAATCATTGTAACCGCAAATGGAATCATAATTGTTGCGAGCAATGCAAGAAATAACGCATTCTTACCTCTAAAGTTCATCTTTGCAAAAGCAAATGCAGCAAGAGAAGATGTAAAACCACCAATCAACAAAAGAGGAACCTCTACCTTAAGTGTATTGATAATACCGCTTATAAACTGTCCTTTTCCTAACACCTCTGAGTACTTACCAATCAGAATCGGATCCGGCATTATAGAAAGATGCCCTGAAAGAATCTGATTCTTTGTCATAAAGGAGGTTGCCACCATATATATGAGTGGAAATACCATAATAACAGCACCTATCGCTAACAAAATGAATATTACAATGTCCGCAATACGTTCACCCTTACTCATTCTCTTACGTCTAAATCTAACTTTTGTTGTCTTAGGAGCATCTGGCGATTTTACCTTTGCTGTATCTTGTCCCTGTGGACTTACAGCTTCTTTTATATCTTTATCCATACCCTTACCTCCTAATCCATCGTCTTAACCCAGCGGTTTTGGAACATAAAGTTAAACGCTGTAATAACGAATATTATTATAGCAAGAATAACTGCAATACCACATCCATAACCTAACTGGCCATTTGAAAATGCTTTATCATACAAGTAATATACAATTGTAGCAGCACTATAATTGATACCACCATTTGTAGTCATAACCTGAACCTCAACGAATACCTGGAAACCACCAATAAGACTGGTTACAAGAATGTAAAATGATACAGGTGAAACCAACGGGAATGTGATATGCTTGAATCTATCCCACGCACTAGCTCCATCCAACTCAGCCGCCTCATAGTAATCTCTTGGAATATTCTGCAAACCAGCCAGATAAAGAATAATTGATGTGCCAAGACCTTTCCAAGTCATAAATATAATCATGGCAACCTTAATCATCACTTCATCACCCAACCAGTTCGGCCCATGCATTCCTGTCAGAGCCTTAATAATCGAATTAAACAATCCATAATCATAATTGAATACCCACGCCCATAGAATCGACACTGCGACCAGTGATGATACAACAGGGACATAGTACATTGTTGTCAACAATCGAACTCCCGGGATTTTTCTATTCATACCCATTGCAATGAACAAACCGAGAATCATACCAATTGGAATACCTATCATATATATGACAGTCGTTCCCATAGACTTCCAAAATTTTTCGTCCGTAAATATCGCAATGTAGTTTTCCAAACCACACATATTATCCCACAAAGAATTAATACCAGTCCACTTACTACAACTAGCAATCACAGAAAAGACAATCGGATACGCCATAAAAAGCATAAAACCAATAAACGGAGCAGCAATAAACAACCATGCCCATCTCTCTTCTCTTATCGCCATAAACGACCGACCAGATGTTCTTCTTTTAGGATTCTTGGACTTATCATTTTTCTTATCAGCAGTCTTATTATCTCCCATAACGTCCTCCTTCAAATCCTGTCAAGAATAGGGAGGTCTCAAGGAAGAGTCCTCCCTATTGGTATATCCATTATTTCGTTGCAGAATTCTGTAACTCAATTGCATTGTCAAGAGCTTCCTGCATCTTAGGCTGCACCTGCTCGATATATTCTTCTGCAGTCATAGAACCATTCTGAACATTAGGAATTCCCTCAAGGAAAATATCCCACCACTCAGCATTGTATGTATAAGTCTGTTCTGCAAAGATACCTTCGTACTTATCTGTACCTTCAATATAGTTAAAGATAACATCTACATTGCTTGCATATGGAATTGTACCATCTGCAACCTTCTCCTTGAAGGTCGTCTTAGCGTAGTCCATAATATTAGGAAGCTGCAATGAAGAACCTGTTGTCTCACCTGAAACTGCCTTCTGTGTCTCAAGGTCTGTAGAGAGATTCTGAACAAGCTCTGCACACAACTCTGGGAATTCTGTCTTAGAAGATACTGCGTAGCCAACAGAACCAAGCCATGCTCTTGACTTTCCATCACCAGAAGGTCCTACAGGGTAAGCACAAAGATCCCACTCATAAGGGAAAGTAGCATCATCCATAAACGCAGCAACATCCCACGTACCACAAGCATAGAAAGCAATCTGTCCATCTAACCATCTCTGATATCCACCAAGAGCTGTATCCTGCTCAACTGTAGGTGTAACACCCTCTGTAGCAGTCAAATCACAGTACCACTTAAAAGCTTCTTTGAACTCTGGCGACTCATTGATGATAACCTTAGTGTGATCCTCATTAAGGAAGCGAGCGCCATTACCAAAAAGATATGGTGTCATACCGAACGCATTCGCATTTGCAACGCCCCATTGGTCAATCTCACCATCACCATCTTTATCCTTTGTAAGCTGCTTACAAACATCAACGAACTCGTCATATGTATATGGCTCATTTGGATCTGGATAAGCAATTCCTGCTTCATCAAATAAATCCTTGTTATAAGCGAACGCAAAACAAGACAAATCCTTAGGTAAGCAATACAAAGAACCCTCGCCTACATTTGTTCCATCATACATATATGCACTCTTAATTGCAGGCCATAAGTTGTCTACAGTTGCTGAATCCACATAATCATCAAGTGGAAGTGCATATCCGTTATCTACATAATTTCTAACCTGGTCCGGACCGATATAGAATACATCCGGCATATCATCAGCTGTCATAGCTGCCGTCATCTTAGTTGCATACTCGTCCTGAGTTGTAATTTCGAAATTAATCTTCTTAATTTCATCCTTGTGAGCTTCTGTGAAGTCAGCAATCACCTTCTCGTAAATCGCCTTTTCATGCTCTTGCATGTAAAGCAACACATCGATTTCCTTGTCACCTTCACCTTCCATCTCAACCTGGCTACTTTCAGTTGACTCTGCTACTGGAGCCTCGCCAGCCTCCTCTGCTGTCTGCACATTACCACATCCGGTAAATACCGACATTGCCATTACAGCCGCAAGACCTAATGCCAAAAGTTTTTTCTTTTTCATATTCTTTTACCTCCTTAGAATCCAGTGGTTCTACGCCACCTTAATAAAAACACACATTAGACACTTCTGTTACAACAACGTTTCCACAATACCTCAAATTATTTCAATTTCTATTCAAGATAAATGTGTATTTTTCATCATAACAGTCATCATTTCTGTCCTCCGATATACATATTGTACAACTTGTATATATATGCGTCAACTTGTATTTTATATTTTTCTAAATTAATTTAATTATTTCATATTTCCTAAAATATTTCAGTAATTGCAATTTTTTTATAAAATTATCATTGCATTTTATTATATATATATATAATAAACTTTGTATGTGCACTTGTGAGTGATGATATCTCAGCAATGTTTTCGCTTGTATTTCATCCACAACTTGTATATACAATTAATTTATGTAACAAAGGAAGTATGATTATGCAACACATAACAGCGTTAGACGACGGTCTAGAATTATTCAAAGCTTTGGGTTCAGACGTGCGAATCGAAATTCTGAAACTATTATTAGAAAATAAAAAGATGAATATGAATGAAATTGCTACCAAACTAGATATAACCGGCGGTGCCCTAACGAACCACATCAAAAAACTAGAAGGCTGTGGTATCATTCGTATTTCCAGCGAATCTGCCGGACATGGTAATCAAAAATTTTGTTCACTGGCTCTGGATAAAATCCTCATAGATCTTGAAAATCCAGATGCACAGCATAATGTATATAATACAGAATTAAAGGTCGGACACTACACCGATTACAATGTATATCCCACTTGTGGATTAGCAAATTCCAATGCGCTTATTGGCGAAGTGGATGACAATCGTTTTTTCTCACATCCTGACAGGTATAATGCAAGTATACTATGGTTCTCCAAAGGTTTTGTGGAATATGAAATACCAAACTTCATTCCTTTTAATCAAGTCATTACACAAATAATGATTTCTGCTGAGTTAAGCTCAGAAGCTCCCGGCATCAATAATGTATGGCCCTCCGATATCAGTTTTTATATTAATGATACCTTTTTAGGAATCTGGACATCCCCCGGCGACTTCGGAGATACAAGAGGACTTTTCACTCCTGCTTGGTGGTACCCAAATTGGAACCAATATGGTCTTTTGAAAATGCTTGTTATCAACAAAGATGGAACCTTCATGGATGGACTTAAAATATCAGATGTCAACATCAAAGCACTCAATCTTGATTATCAAAGTAAGCTTCGTTTCCGAATGGCAGTTGAAGATAATGCTGAACATATTGGCGGTCTTACAATTTTTGGTAGTTCTTTTGGTAATTATGGTCAAGACATTAAAGTAACCATGCATTACAAGGAAATGAAAGCACCTATTTTAAACAGTTAACCATACGTATCTATATAATTCTTCATATGCAGGAATGTAAAAATTCGCAGAATTGCTTCTGCGAATTTTTACATTTCTATATTGAATTCCAATATCCATAAGGACATTCCCTCACATTCACTGCGGCTCTTACTTCCACAAAGCATCCACAAGCTCCACACATCCCACTTGTTAAATATTTACAGCTTGCACATGTACGTATGCGTTTTTCATATTCTTCTATGGGTGTTCTGTTCTGTTCTGGCAATGCTTCAATATATTGTTCCACATAAGCCACAACATCATTCGGAAATTGTTTTGGCCTGTTACATAATCTACAATATCTCATAGAATTATGCCTTTTTCTTCAAACGAAGCTCTACCACACTGCAGGCGGGCATACTAACCTTAAGCACCTTATGCATTATCTCATAACGATCAAATCTCTTTTCTAGAACTGTATCTGGTTGCTCAAAGGTATTATACGCATGCATTTCGCCAGTCACAATATTAGCTTCTTCTACAGTTACAGCTTCACCACCTGCCAAAACAATTTCTATATCATTGTCCTCTGATACAGAAAGGTTATTAAGTGTCACTGTTATGATGCCATTTGCATCAACAGAACATGATTCTGTAATCTCTGGAACCCTCCAGTCATTCATACCGATTTCTGTCACATCCGAGAGACTACTTTCAAGAAGCTCTGCTCCCTGATGATGACGATACATATGAAATATATGATATGTAGGCGTCTTAATCATTTTAGACCCCTCTGTCAACAAGACCGCCTGAAGCACATTGACAACCTGTGCGAGATTCGCCATCTTGACACGATCAGAATGTTTATTAAAAATGTTAAGAGTAACTCCAGCTACCAAGGCATCCCTTATGGTGTTTTGCTGATACAAAAACCCCGGATTCGTTCCTGGTTCACAATTAAACCAACACCCCCACTCATCAACAATCATCCCTATCTTCTTATCTGGATCATACTCATCCATAATTGCACCATGTCTTGTAACCAAAGTATCCATATACATCGCCTTGGACAAAGTCTTATACCATGTTTCATCATCAAACTCCGTCGCACTACCTTTGACTTCCCAGCCTTCTGGATGAACATAATAATGTAAAGACAACCCATCCATAAATCCATGGAATTGTGGAAGCGTATGGTCATGTGTAACTTCCAACACTGTTTTGGTCCAATGATAATCGTCCACATTTGCACCACCGCATATTTTCGCAATTGGTTTTTCAGGATCATAATTTCTCACATACGTCTGAAATCTTCTGTAAAGATCTCCATAATAAGAAGGACGCATATTACCTCCACAGCCCCAATTCTCATTGCCTACGCCAAAGTAATCAATCTTCCATGGTTTTTCACGCCCATTTGTCTTACGAAGTTCTGCCATCGGTGATATTCCGTCAAAGGTCATATATTCAACCCACTCCGACATTTCCTGAACTGTACCACTTCCTACATTTCCATTCACATATGTTTTACAACCCAACTGCTCACAAAGTTCAAAGAACTCATGTGTGCCAAAACTGTTATCCTCGACAACACCACCCCAATGGGTATTAACCATCTTTTTTCTTGTTTCTTTTGGTCCAACACCATCTTTCCAATGATATTCATCCGCAAAACAACCACCTGGCCAACGAAGTACCGGAATCTTAATCTCCTTCAATGCTTCCACTACATCCTTACGCATACCGTTTACGTTCGGAATTTCAGAATCCTCACCTACATAGATTCCTTCATATATACATCTTCCGAGATGCTCTGAAAAATGTCCGTATATTTCCGGACTAATCATACTCATTTTCTTCCGGTCATTGATTACTAACCTTACCATTTTCATACCTCCACACATTATCTTTCATTTTTTACGATTGTTGACTCTACTTCTATATTATTTTCTATACTGTACGGCCCATATAGTATGATTTTTCAAACCACTGACTGATATACAACGGACATTGTTACCCGCCTCATCAACCATGTCAATAATTACACCATGATACTCTTCCTCACCAAGCCAAATGGTTATCTGATTCGAATCTTTTGCCACTTCGTAGTGCCCCTCTTCTTCAAATCCTGTCATTACTCCATTTTCAAAATTGCAAGAAATAGCTTCTCTTATCCTATCACTAACATCTAATCCATGCTCGACAACATAGTATTCTCCCGCAACATCCTCTACATCAAAGCTCTTAGACTCATCTACCTCTGTTCCCGTTTCAAAAGGAGCCATAACATACCATCCTTCTGAATTCATATACATTCTATGCACTCGTGGTTCATGATACTCGGACCCATTGTCAAATCTTTGATGATAAGTAATATAGATATTACCATCCTCTCCTTCAAACACAGATTGTCCTCCTGGAGCCATATACGCAGTCTCAAGACTAGGAAATACATAATTACCTGCCATTTTAATACCATAATTAAAGAAATCATCTTCTTTTCCCACAGTCTTACCTGCTGCATCAACATAAGGTCCGGTAGGACTCTCACTTCGATATTGGCGTATCTGATATCCACCATCACGTTGCAATTCACCATACGAAACAAACAAATAATAATAACCTGTACCCTCATCATAGGTAATATACGGTCCCTCTATCGCATGATGATCTCCGCCAATAAGATGATAGCCAAAGTATCTGTCCACATAGTTAACCTCAGCCTCAACATCCTTTTCCGGATGAATTGGTAAACCTGTCTCTGCATCTAGCTCAAGCATAAAAATCCCACCTGACCAAGAACCATATACCATCCACTGTCTTCCATCTTTATCCACAAAAACTGCAGGATCAATACAGTTCGGCCAATCCTTATTGTTATATCCACCATACAACAAATATTTCGAAACGTCTGCATCCTCGCCTATGATTTCTCTCAAATTCGTGTTATCAATTTCTGATTCCCCAAATCCAGAATGAAGAAAAGCTTTCTCAAATGTATACGGTCCACCCGGAGTATCCGAAATTGCCATACACAAACTTGACTTAATATAAGTAGAAGAAGTACAAAAATACATGATATACTTGCCCATTGTTTCGTTATAAAATATATTAGATGCCCACACGGAATATCCACCCTGCTCATTTTTTCCAACATACTCAAAAGCAGGCATACTTCCGTTAAAAATGTTATCAAACATCCTATTGCCATTCGCCACATAATCCCACGAAGTAAAATCAGAGGATTTTGCAATTACTTGATGACTTCCTGTCATATAATAATCATTGTCCGCATATATTATCTGCGGGTCATGACAGGATATATCAAGCTCTGCATTTGCAATCTTAATATCTTCTATCGAAAGATTATTCGAATAATCACCCTTTTCATTATCCTCACTTTGAATAACTGCATCAACATCTTTACTATCTTTGACATGAATCCCAATGTCTTTGTCCTGTCTACAGCCAGCAAGTAACGAAACACTCAACAAACAAAGAAACGGAATTATTCTGCTGTTCTTATTCATTCATATCCTCCTCACACACTGTCCTCATCTAATTGTCATAAGAAAAAATAGGACGTCCATCCTCAGACCATTTCACTTGCATAAGAAACGCGTGACGATTCGGATTATATAAAGGATCTCCCACTATTTCTGTTTCTGTTCTTGCATGGTATACCATGATATCGTTCCCATCAGAATCCTTAGTAAAAGAATTATGACCCGGACCATATATACCTTTATTATAATCAGACTCAAGCACTGGATATCTGCTTTTTTCCCAATTTAACGGATCCAACAAATCTGTGCCACTCTTAGCATGCATTATTCCAACACAATAATTAACCCCTGTATCATTAGCAGAAAAAGTAAGATACAAATCATCCCCATGCTTAAGCATTCCTGGACCTTCATCCACCCAAAAGCTTCCTCTTTCCCAGTCATAATCCGGAGTGGTCAAAAGCACTTGTACAGATTTTAATTTGGTAGGTGACTCCATCTCTGCAATATACAAATTTGATATCTGCTTACCTACACCAACCTTTTCTGCCCATACGCAATATCGTTTTCCAGTATCCTCAAAAACAGTCATATCCAGAGAAAACGCTTGAAAAGAAAACTCATCCTCCTCCGAGGCTAGCATCTTACCACATTCCGACCACTCATCTGTCATAGGATCCTGTCCAGAACATTTCAAAACATACGGACGTATCTTCCATATGTCTTCTTCCTCTCCACCTGCAAAATATACATACCAGTTGCCATCAAGATAATGTAATTCTGGTGCCCATATATGCTTACTCATCGGTCCGTTCGTATGCTTATGCCATATCTCCTTTTCTGTTGCACTTTGCAAACCCTGTATGGTATCTGCACACCGAATAACAATTCCATCATAAGCTGGTACTGACGCAGTAAAATAATATTTTCCATCTTTATGGGTTACAAACGGATCTGCTCTTTGTAAAATCCACGGTTCATTAAATAATAATTTGTTATCCATCACTATCCCCTTTTCATAATATAACATGTATTATTTTCTAAGAAAGTCTTCCACTTTTTCACTCTATCATCTCTATTCTTTTTATATGTTTTTCATTTTCTGAAAACGGTGTATTAAGAAAAGTATCAACAATCTTAATGGCAAGACCACCACCAACTACTCTAGCACCCATTGCTAAAATATTGGCATCATTATGCTCTCTTGTTGCTTGCGCACTGAAACAATCATGACAAAGTGCAGCTCTTATTCCTTCCATCTTATTTGCAGCTATTGATATACCAATTCCAGTTCCACAGATTAAGATACCACACACACATTCTCCAGATACCACTGCCTCTGCTACTTTTTTTCCATATATAGGATAATCCACTGACTCTTCTGAATCTGTGCCAAAGTCGAGATACTCTATCTTATTTTCCTCTAGATATTTTTTTACCTCACGCATCAACAAAAATCCTGCATGATCACAGCCTAATGCTATCATCCTTACTCTCACCTCCTATTTTTTACAATGAAATCTTATTCGCTTCACATCATTTTAGTTTTGCATAAATTATTTTAACTTTCCCTAAATTATACCTTCGTTTCTTCTTCAATTCAAGAACTATCAATAAATCGATAGCGTAAATTTACTGTAGGATTTAAATAGGCAGAATAAGCCAACGATGTTAAAATATTAGAACTTTAGCACCATTATCTTACTACGAATTTATCCTTATAGCAATCTCCAAATATAGCTATACAATCCTGTATTGATATGTTTTCTTGTTTGTTCACTGATACTGCAACGCATTACCTCTGCATATTTCTCTGTTTCACTATGTCTTATACGCAAATCTTTCATTGCCTCGCGATACCCTAATATTGGCTTTTCTTTTTTCTCTACAGTCTTTTCTTCTTCCCGTTGATATTTAGCTAATGCAAGCATATCTCCGTGATTCCATTCATAGGCTCTTAATTGTGCCATTTTATCTGCGCCTGTTCGACTCCATCCCATCGGACGAGAACTCATTCTAGCAGACAATACGTGGCTTACATGACCTTCCGCACTGCAACCTTTTACTATATCCCGATTGGTTAATCTTAGTTTTGCTGCAGTCCAATTTGACAGAAAATATTCCCCTGCTTCTAGCACTCTTCACTGACCAGATTCCGTTGTCTCATAACCAGCTATTACATTTACACCTTCACGAAAATCCTCTTTACTACCATGCATAATGGTGTTACATAGAATAGAGCGCACTTCATCCGCACTATCTAACATATGGCTTGTCATTTTCGTTAAATACTTTCTCATATGAAATTCATCCAGTACATAAGTAATTCCTTTAATCCTGTTTTTTCCTGCCTTTATCCATGAACCACCGTCTGCATTCAAAAATATCTTTTTAATCTTATCTATCTCATAATTATCTTCAATATACTGATATACCTGATTCCATAAGGTTTCATTATCTTTCCCTTCATAAGTACCACAAAAATAGTACGGATTCACCAAATGATAACGCTTACTGTGAGGTGCATCTTTCTCAACACCTTCGTAAATATATACCAGCTTCGTCATGATACAGTTCCTTTTATATCCTCTGGAATCTTTTTCGAGATCACCCTTCTTATTTTGAAACTGCAAAGATACATGGTCTTCGTCTGCATCAATATAAAGATATTCTACCTGTTTCTTTTGGGCTGGTTTTTCCACGCGTGGAAACTTCAACTCATGAAACACATTTTTAACCGTTTCTTTGCTCACAGAATCGGTCAGGCTAACAGCTTCTCCACCTCTTCGATAAGATGTATCTACTGCCTCCCTTAACAACTGTGCAACTGCATCTTCTGTCATTCTTTGGTGTGAATCTAAATGTAGAAAATCATCCAAAAGATACTTCGACTGTCTGCTTTGCTTATTTCTAAACAGTGTTTTTTCAAAATACACTGTTCCAAGAGATGTAATTAATTGTTTTTCATCTCTTCTTACAATCTCCCATCTTTCTCTTCTCATCTGACTTGCTCGAAACATTTCATCAAAGTTCTCTAAGGTTTCTTTAATAATTTCTAGGCCTAGCTGAACAACCTCACTTCGCACAGCCTCAATATACCCCGCAATATCATCTGGATGATTTGCAAATTTTTCTTCTGCTTTTTCTAAATTTTTGATTCCTTCTTCGCTAAAATGTAGTATACTATTTTTCATGGAGGATACCTTCTTTCGTGTTGTGGTAGTGTCAAGTTGACACTCCTCTTTTTTTATTCAAAACTCTTTATTTTCAAGGATTTTTTCACTTTATTAACAAAAAAAGTGATAACCCCCTAAAAAACCAGTATAATTGAATCACCACAAAACAATTATCCGTATAGCGAAAGGTTATCACTATGGACATTATAATGTATTTGATTCAAACAATTCAATACCAATATAAAATTATTGGTCAACTTCTTAACTTTATCTGCAGATATATCCCTCTCAAACAGTGGGCTTTCGACGATTCTCATTCTCCAA